>NZ_SUEO01000020.1:0-35606 GCF_004962925.1 Mesorhizobium sp.
GCCGGCCGTGCCGTTGGAATAGATGCCGTCGACACCGGTCGCGCAGAGCCGCGCGATCGTCACTTCCGTCGCCTCCCAGTCGATTGCTCCGTGATCGTCGATGGCCAACATCACCGCGCCCCAGACGCCGCGCGGCGCCTGTGCAGGCAAGTGGGTCAGGTGGTCGTCCGGCTCAACGCTCACCGGCGATCTCGTGCTCGCGCCGGGTCTCGTTCGACGCAAAGGCAGCCTCGATGATACCGATGATCTTGCGTCCATAGGCGCCGTCGACAGGCACCGGCTTGTCGTCCGCAATGGCATCGCCCATCGCCGTCCATTCGCGCACCAGCGCACTGTGCATCCAGTTCGGCTCGAAGGAGCCTGGCAGGTCGGTCCAGACCGTATCGCGCCCCAGCATCGTGCCGCGGTCCATGTCGATGCGCAGCGTTCCCTGCTCGCAGGCCAGGTCCATGGCGTAGCTGGTCGCGCCGGTGCGATAGCCGACGCTCTGCACCTGGCCGAGCCCGCCGGCGGCGAAGCGCAGTCCGAGCAGGGCGGTGTCGTCGGCTTCCTGGTCATGGAACCTGGCACCGAGCATGGCGCTCACCGATACGACATCGTCATCCATCAGCCAGACCAGGCGGTCGAGCGCATGGATGCCGGCCGTCAGCAGCATGCCGCCGCCGGTTGCCTTGCGCAGATGCCAGTCGCGGCGATTGTGCTCCATCCAGAGCTTGATGATCCAGCTCGATCCGATGAGCGGCCGGCCGAGCGATCCTTCCTCCAGCATTTGCCTGGCCGCCATGCAGGGCAGGGCGAAATGCATGAGATGGGCGACCATCAGCTTGACGCCGCCGGCGGCCACAGCGGCGTTGATCGCATCGCAAGCCGCCGCCGTCGGCGCCATCGGCTTTTCGAGCATGATGTGCTTGCCGGCCTTTGCCGCGCCGATGGCCATTTCGGCATGGAGATGGTGAGGGCTGGCGATGAGGACGGCGTCGACATCTTTGTCGTCCAGCAGCTTGCGCCAGTCGGTGTAGCCGCGACCACCGTGTTCGGCGGTGAAGCCGGCCAGGGCGTCGTTATTGCCGCGGCACGATGCGACGAGTTGCAGGCCGTGCACCTCCTTGATTGCCCTTGCATGGGCCACGCCGAAATCGCCCGCTCCGATAATGCCTATTCCAATCATCGTCCTGCCTTTTCATACGCGGCGTCGATCAGCGACATCGCCGCAACATAGTCATCGATCGAAATCGCCGGCGGCGCTTTTCGGGCCAGCCGGTCGAGCGTGTCGCTCATGCACAGGCGGTAACGCATCGCCGGCAATTCGATCGGCAAGTCGACGATAGCGCCATCGTCGAGCGTCGCACAGATGGCGCGGTCGCCACAGTCGATAAGGGTCGCATTCTCACTGACGATGCGCCATTCGAAATCGCCGCCGGGGCGCATCGAAGCGAAAGTGTATCCTGCCTCAACGACGAACAAGGCTCCGGCAGCGTCTTCCAGTACAAGCAGCGCATGGTCCTCGACAGCGGCGCGGTGAATGCGGTTCTCGATTGAAACGGCTTTCAGCCCAAGCCCGCCGGTTGCCAGGCTGAGGGCGGCGTCCACGCCGTGTATGCCGAGGTTCCTCAGCGCGCCGCCGCCACCGATCGCCGAATCCACGACCCAGGCGACACCGTCGGCCGCATAGCGCTGCGGCGGGCCATTGACCAGCCGGAACTGGCAATGCGCAACCGCACCGGCGCGGCCTTGCTGGCGCAACCGTTCAAAGGCAGTGACGGCCGGCCCAAAGCGGTTGGGCAGGGGAACGCTGACAAAGGCCTGGTGCTGCCTCGCCAGGTCACGCAGCGCGGCCAACGCGCCGGTGCTGCTCGCCGCCGGCTTTTCCAGGATCAGCGGTATGCCGGCTTCGATGACGGCCCGCGCCCGCGCGGGCACGGCCGAAGGATGTCCCATCAGCAGGATCACATCAGGCGGGCTGGAGAGGATGTTCGCAAAACCCGCAATGAACGGCAAATGATGACGCGTCGCGAAGGCGCGCGCATGCTCGGTGTCCTCATCCCAAATGCCGGCAATCTCGGCGCCGCAGGAGCGTGCGGCGTCGAGATGCATTTCGGCGTGCCAATGGCTTGAGCCGGCCAGGACAATCTTCATTTCAGTGACGTATCCTCTTACTTGCAGGATATCCTACAAGTCGCTATGCTACAAGCATCGACCGCTTTGCGATGCGCCATCGGGCGCAATTGCAGCGGCGCTGGGAGCAAAATGCCGGAACCCAAGTCGATCTCGGAACCCAAGTCGATCGAACCCTTGACCCGACCGCCGCTGCTTCACGTCAGCGTGCAGGAGAGCCTCAGGAAATATATCCAGAGCAACAAGCTCAAGGCGGGGGATCCCTTGCCGCCGGAGACCTTCCTGGCGCAGCAACTCGGTGTCGGCCGCAACTCGGTGCGCGAAGCGATCAAGGCGCTGGAGTCGATCGGCATTCTGGAGACGCGCCGCGGCATCGGCGTGTTCGTCAAGGAATTCTCGTTCAAGCCCTTGCTGGATAATTTGGCGTATGGCCTGCAGGATTCGTTGCGCGACGTGGAGGAGCTGCGCGAGATCCGCCGCGTCCTTGAAACCGGCCTCATCGCCAAGACCATCGAGATGATCAGCGCCGAAGACATCGCCGCGCTGCGCCAGCTGACCGAAAGCATGCGGCGGCGCGCCGAGCGCCAGGAGAGCTTTGCCGAAGAGGACCAGCAATTCCACCAGCTGCTGTTCCGCTGCCAGAACAATCACATGCTGAGCGCGCTGATCGACATCTTCTGGGTGGCGTTCAACAAGGCCTCGAACTTCACCAGCCTCGACAATCCGACACCGCTGGCGACGTGGCGCGACCATCACGAGATCGTCGAGGCCGTCGCCGCCAAGGATGTCGACCGGGCGCGTCAGCGCCTCGACGACCACTATAGGGGGATTCAGCAAGTCATCGCCAAAAATCGAACGACCTGACCCAACACCGAACTACCTGACAATGCCAAGGGAGGAAAACCATGCGCATCAAGACTATAGCTCGTCATCTGGCCGTCACCGGGCTGCTGCTCGGCGGCATCGGCCTGGCCACCAGCGTCCAGGCACAGGGCGCCAAGACCATAACCGGAGGCTTCGACGTCGGCCCCGGCGGCTTTCCCAAGAACTTCAATCCGCTGGCTGCGACCGGCGGCTTTACCTGGCTCAGCACCTACTTTGAACCGCTGGTCATCTACAACGCCGAACTGACCGAACTCGAAGGCGATCTGGCCAAGGACTACAAGGTCAGTGACGATCAGCTGACCTATACGTTCAACCTTGTCCAAGAGAGCTGGCACGACGGCAAGCCGTTCACGTCCAAGGACGTCAAGTTCACGCTTGAGCTCGCCAGGAACAAAGCGTCCGGCAGTTTGTTTGCCGCGCGTCTCGGCGACATCGCCTCGGTCGACGCGCCGGACGATCGCACCGTGGTCGTCAAACTGTCGAAGCCCAACGGCTCCTTCCTGTCCATTCTTTCGCAGGTGATGATCCTGCCGGAGCATGCCCTGGCCGCGATGCCACCGGAAACGCTGGCCACAAGCACCTGGTGGTCCACCACTCCGGTCGGCACCGGCCCCTTCAAGTTCAATCGCTATGTCAGCGATCAATATGTCGAGCTGGCCGCGGATGACGACTATCGCGGCGGCAAGCCGAAGGCCGACGTGCTCATCAACCGGTATTTCGAGAGCCCG
The DNA here is from genome assembly GCF_004962925.1 of Mesorhizobium sp. Classification (GTDB taxonomy): domain Bacteria; phylum Pseudomonadota; class Alphaproteobacteria; order Rhizobiales; family Rhizobiaceae; genus Mesorhizobium. The sequence goes on from NZ_SUEO01000020.1 coordinate 3,729, forward strand.
GCGGCGGCCGTTGCCGCGCTGCGCGCCGGCGAAATCCAGTTCACTTATGTCGAGCCCGACGACGCGGTATCCTTCAAAAGCGACAGCAATTTCAAAGTGATCGAGGGCGCTTCTTATGTAGTCAACTACATCGGCCTCAACCAGAAGGTCGAGCTCTTCAAAGATGTTCGCGTCCGCCAGGCGATCATGTACGCGGTCGATCGCAATGCCATCATCGAGAGCCTCTATGGCGGCGCGGCCAAACCGGCCAATTGCGGCTACGTCGCGCCTCATCTGGTTCCCGAAGGCCTCGAATCCTATGCCTACGATCCGGCAAAGGCCAAGGCTCTGCTTGCCGAGGCGGGTTGGGACAAGATCAACGGCGACAAGCCCATCACCTTGCTGACCTATTACGGCTCGCCGCAAGCGGCCAATGTGATGGCCGCCATCCAGTCGATGCTGGCCGAGGTCGGGATCAATGTGGTGCCGCGCGTCGTCGATACGCCGACCTATAACGGCATCGTCTACAAGGAAGGTACGCCGGACTGGAACGCATTTGCGATGGTCTATGCCGGCCTGCAGAATGGTCCAAATCCGGCTGGCATCAGCCCGGGTCTTAACAAGTCCCAGATCCCGCCGGCAGGCTTCAACACCATGCGCATCGAGTTCGACGATCTGAGCGCTGCATTGGACGCTGCGCTCGCCCAGACCGATCCGGCCAAGATCGATCAATCCTGGCAAGAAGTCTGCAAGGTGATGAACAAGGATCTGCCCTGGGCGACATTATGGGTGGCCAACCGCTACGGCGTGGCCTCCAACAAGCTGCGTGACTTTGTCTGGACGCCGGCGCCGGCTGGTGGTCCTTACGCGGCTCACCCGGAACGCTGGGACATCCAGTAAAACGCTTGGCGGGTCAGGCCCGCATTTGCAAGGAGCCGGCCTGATGCCGGCTCCGCTCACCATCACTACGGACCGCCAATGCTGAGTTTCATTGCCCGCCGCAGCGCTACAGGACTGTTGATGCTGGTCGCCTTGAGCGTCCTCATCTTCATCCTTCTGCGACTGGCGCCCGGCGATCCGATCGACGCATATATCAATCCGTCCAGCCCGATGTCTGCTTCCGACCTCGAAGTCCTGCGTGATCGGCTTGGGCTCGACCAGCCGCTTCCCGTGCAATACCTCGCCTGGCTTCGCGCTGCGCTCAGCGGCGACTTCGGCTATTCGATCCAGCGCAGCGGCGTTGCCGTGCTGCCGCTGGTCATGGAACGCATCGGCCCAACCGCGCTCTTGATGGGCACGGGCCTGGCCATTGCCATCGTGCTCGGCATTTCCGCCGGCATCTTCAGCGCCGTCCGCCGTAACGCGCTGCCCGACATCGCGCTGTCGGTGGTTTCTTTCGTCGGCATCTCCAGCCCGGCTTTTCTGACGGCACTTCTCGGACTGTACTTTTTCTCGGTGCTGCTGCGCTGGGCGCCATCAGGCGGCATGCAGACCGCCGGCGCACCTTTTTCCGTATCGGACGTGCTCGCGCATCTCGTCCTGCCGGCCTGCCTGCTGTCAATCGGACACGCAGCGCTGATCATGCGCTACATGCGCGCGTCGCTGCTGGAAGTGCTGAACCAGGACTATGTACGGACCGCGCGTGCCAAGGGAGTGCGCGAATTCTGGGTGATCATCAAGCACGCGACGCGCAATGCGCTTTTGCCTGTTATCACCCTGATCGGATCGACGGTCGGCATCGCGATCGGCGGCGCCATCTTCCTCGAAAGCGTGTTCAACTGGCCGGGCATGGGCCTGCTGCTGGTCAACGCCGTAGGCACACGGGATTACCCGGTGATCATGGGCGCCACTCTGGTAATCGGCATCTGCGTTATTCTGGTCAATCTCCTGACCGATATCGTCTATGCCGTCGTCGACCCGCGCATTCAGGTGTCGTGATGACGATCACCGCGCCAGACCCGACAGTCGGACCGACAGCCGTGCCGCAAACCAAAGGACCGCTCCGCCGCGCGCTCGACCGCTTCTTTGAAAATCGTGCGGCGCGCGCCGGTCTGCTTATCGTCGTCCCCATCCTGCTGGCGGTTTCGACCTATCCTTTATGGTGGCCGTTCAGCCCCAACGCCATCGATCTCAGGGCGATCAACAAGGGGCCGTCCGCCATTCATTGGCTGGGCAGCGACGGCGTCGGCCGTGACGTCATGGCCCGGCTGCTGCAAGGCGGGCGGATCTCGTTGCTGGTCGCCGTCTGCTCGGTCGCCATCTCGATCGTCATCGGCTTTCTGGTCGGCGCCGTCGCCAGCTTTGGCGGGCGTCTTGTCGACGGCACGGTGATGCGCTTCGTCGATCTCGCAATGACGCTGCCGCCGGTGATCTTCCTGCTCGTGCTCGCCTCGATTGCCGGCACCGGCATCGCGCCGACCATCCTGGTGATCTCGCTGCTCTCGTGGCCGGTGCTGTCGCGCATGGTGCGCGCCCGGTTGCTCGAGCTGCGCGAGCGCGACTTCGTCGTCGCCGCCCGTGGCATGGGGGCAGGGCTGCCGCATCTCCTGTTCCGTCACGGCCTGCCGAACTGCATCGATATTCTTGTCGTCTACGCCACGCTGCAAATCGCCAACGCCATTCTGCTCGAAGCCGGCCTTTCCTTCCTCGGCCTCGGCATCGCGCCGCCCGAAGCCAGCTGGGGCAACATGCTCAATCTCGCCCGCTCCACCGTCGTGCTCGAACAATATCCCTGGCAATGGATGTTTCCCGGCGCCGTACTCGTGCTCACCGTTCTGGCCATCAACTTCATCGGCGATGGCCTGCGCGATGCATTCGACCCTCGTTCCGATCTCAACTGACCTGAAGGTTCAACAAATGCCTCTGTTTACCGGTGTCGTGCCACCCGTCGTCACCCCCCTCCATTCCGATTTCACCATCGATTTTGCGTCGTTCACCCGGACGATTGAAAACCTGCTCGACGGCGGCGTTCACGGGCTCTTCGTGCTCGGCTCGACCAGCGAGGTGGTCTTCCATGACGAGGCTGGCCGCAGGGCCATCATCGAGCATGCGGTCAAGGTCAACAACGGCCGCGTGCCGATCTTCGCCGGGGTCATCGACCCGACAACCGATCGTGTCATCAACCATGCCCGGATAGCCAGATCGGCCGGCGCCGACGCCGTTGTGGTCACAGCGCCATTCTATACCCGCACCAGCCAGCCCGAGATCGGCGATCACTTCCGCTATATCAGGGACGCGGTCGACATTCCCATCATTGCCTACGACATCCCGGTCTGCGTCCATGTCAAGCTGGAGCGCAAGACCACCGTCGCCCTTGCCCGCGAGGGCGTTATCGCCGGCATCAAGGATTCCAGCGGCGATGACGGCAATCTGCGTTATGTGCTCAAGGACATGGCCAACGATCCGGATTTCTTCGGCATGACCGGGTCCGAGATACTGGTGGACAGCGTGCTGGCCATGGGCGCGCATGGTGTCGTGCCGGGCCTCGCCAATGTCGATCCGCACGGCTACGTCAAGCTGTGGAACCTGATGCAGGCGGGTCAGCACGCCGAAGCCCGCGTGGAGCAGGAGCGGCTGTTGAAGCTGTTCGAGATCGTCTGGATCTCGCTCGGCAGGACAAGTGCGGGCTCGGCCGGCGTCGGCGCCTTCAAGACAGCGATGAAGAGCCTCGGCATCATCGCCTCCAACACCATGGCGCGGCCGCAACGCAGCTTGAACGACGAGGAAACCGCAAAGGTCGACGTTGTTCTGCGCGACGTCGGGCTGCTGCGCTGACCGTGGACGCTCCGATCCTCTCGATCTCAGGCCTGCGGGCGGTGTTCCGCATAGCGGGGCGCGACATAGGCGCCGTGCAGGACGTCGATCTGACGATCGGATCGGGTGAAACGGTCGCGCTCGTCGGCGAGTCCGGATCGGGCAAATCCGTCACCAGCCTGTCGATCATCGGCCTGCTGCCGAAGAAGATCGGACACATCGCCGAGGGATCGATCGCGCTGCGACGCAGGGATGGCACGGTCACCGAGCTGACCGGCCTCGATCCTGAGTCCCTGCGCAAGGTGCGCGGCAACGACATCGGCATGGTGTTCCAGGAGCCGATGACCAGCCTCAATCCGGTCTACACCATCGGCGAACAGATCGCCGAGCCGATCCGCATCCATCTCGGCAAGTCGCATCGTGATGCGGCCGCCGACGCCGTGCGGCTGCTGGCTCAGGTCGGCATTCCCGATCCTGATCGGCGGGCGCGGCAATACCCGCATGAGCTGTCGGGAGGGATGCGTCAGCGCGCCACCATCGCCATGGCCCTGTCCTGCAATCCGACCTTGCTGATCGCCGACGAGCCGACCACCGCGCTCGACGTCACCATCCAGGCCCAGATTCTCGACCTGCTGGCCGAGCTGCAAGCGCAACGCGGCATGGGCATTCTGTTCGTCACGCACAATCTCGGCGTCGTTGCCGAGATCGCCGACCGCGTCGCGGTCATGTATGCCGGGCGCATCGTGGAATCGGGTCCGGTGAGCGAGGTGTTCACCCGTCCGCGTCATCCCTACACCGCCGGGCTGATACGTTCGGTGCCACGGCTTGGCCAGGCCACCTCGCTGAAGGCAGCAGGAACGCCGCTTCCGACCATCGCCGGCAATGTTCCGTCGCTGGCCTTGCTGCCCAAGGGCTGCTCCTTCGCGCCGCGTTGCGCCCTAGCTGTCGATGCCTGCCGCACTGCTGTACCGCCATTGTTCGCAGCGACGTCAACCCAGCAAAGCCGTTGTTTGCGCTGGGAGGATCTCTGACATGGACGCCCCCTTCCTTTCGGTCAGGAAGCTGAGCAAGCATTTTGCGCCGACGGCATTCTCGCGCGGTCCCGTCGTCAGGGCGCTGGAAGATATTTCCTTCGATATTGCGCGCGGCCAGGTGGTCGGCCTCGTCGGCGAATCCGGGTCGGGCAAGACCACGATCGGTCGCTCGGTGCTGCGTCTCATCGAGCCGACGTCCGGCGAAATCAGCTTTGACGGCGTCGATATCACCAAGCTGAGCGCCGGCCCGCTGGCTCGCCAGCGCCGCAAGATGCAGTACATTTTCCAGGATCCGTTCGCCAGCCTGTCGCCGCGCATGACCATCGGGCAGATTCTGACCGAAGGCCTGGATATTCAGGGCATCGGCAACAGGCCCGAGCGGCGGGCGAGGGCGGAGAAGGCACTTGCTGCGGTCGAGTTGCCTACCGATGCCTATGACCGCTACGCCCACGAATTTTCGGGCGGTCAGCGTCAGCGCATCGGCATCGCCCGGGCGCTTACGCTCGAACCCGAATTCATCGTCGCCGACGAGCCGGTCTCTGCTCTCGATGTCTCCATCCAGGCGCAAATCATAAATCTTTTGCGCGACTTGCAGGTCCGGCTCGGCCTGACCATGCTGTTCATTTCGCATGACCTGGCCGTCGTCGAATATATCTGCGACACGGTGATTGTTCTCTATCTCGGGCGGATCATGGAAGTTGCACCGGCGGCCGCGCTCTATGCCCGGCCGCAGCATCCCTATACGCGGGCATTGCTTTCGGCCATTCCGTCGCTCGATCCGCTGACCAAGCAGAGCCGGCAGGTGCTGAAGGGCGACATTCCAAGCCCCGCAAATCCGCCAACCGGGTGTGTTTTCCGGACCCGTTGCCCGGTTGCCCTGGACGCTTGTGCCGGCGTCGTCCCACCGCTGCGGGCAACGTCCGATGGCCATCTGAAGGCCTGCATTCGCGACGACATCGCTTGAGGCAAGCCTGCGCCAGGCGTAGCGCGCAGAACAGGGTCGCTAGTCTCTCTAGGGCACCACTGCAAGCCCACGCCATATTCGCAAACGACCTCGTCCCGTCCGCGCGCCTTGCCTCGTAGGCATCGCGGACGGCGGCGCTTTCGGCGATGCGCCCCCAAGGTTTCTTCGTATTTCATTTGCAACCAGTTTCCACCGATCGTGAAATCGACGTGCAATCCTCATCGTCGATAGAACAACAAGACCAGCAAGGCAGGTAGCCGAGTTCGTCGAGAATAACGAGAGCGACGTTGACTGGTCGATGCAAACCTTCAACGCCGTCCCGGGTTGAGCGCCCTGAAAGGCCTGCGTGGGGGCGACCAAGAGTGAACCAAGAGTGAAAGGACAGCACAATGCGCGGTAAATCAATCAACCGGACCACGGCTGGCATGGGCATCCTCATTGCGGCCGCCGGCGCTCTAATGTTGGGCGCCACAACTCCAGCTGGGGCTGTCGAGCGGAAGAAAATCGACTGCTCCGGACGCCCTGAGACTGGCGCCAAAGCCAACTATTCCTGGGATAATGGGATTCAGACCGCGCGTGTCTACTACAACAACCACTGCTCGAAACGGATGATGGTCACCCTGACCTTCATTTCCAATCCCGGGTCTCGCAGGGAGTGTTGGAGGACCCCCAGAGGGAAGGGCGACAAGTTGTTCACGTTTGGGCTGACTGGCATCAGGAAAGGCTGCCATGATCCCGGTCCAACCTAAAGCTGGCCGGATTGATCCCTTGGCGTGATCTCTATTGGTTGGCGCTGTCAGGCGGAAAACTGTGCGGACCACCTGAGACAGTTCCCATCGGTCGCGGAGATCGCGCCAGTCGCCTGCGAGCGCCGGCCGGGGCGGAACCGGAAGAAAGCGCGCTTAATGCAATTCCAGGAAAGCGCGGAGCGGTTTTCCGTCCGGAATTGCGTAAAAACAAACACTTAGAGCGGGTCAGCGATTTTATCAAAGCTGAACCGCTCTAGGTGCACTTCGCACCGAGACGCGGGGGTTGGCACCGGCAAGGCGTTGCTCGCGCTAGGCTCCGACTATTGAGCTTGCGAGCCATTTGGGCTTAGGCACAGCCTGCAACAGGCTTTGCGTATATTCGTGGCGAGGCGCCCCGAACAGCGCCGAGGTTTGGCCTTCTTCGACAATCTTTCCATCTTTCATGACCATGATCCGGTCGGCGAAATGGCGCACGATCGGCAAGTCGTGTGTGATGAAAATATAGGAGAGGCTGAGCCGGCTCCTAAGGTCGGCCAGAAGGTCGATCACCTGCGCCTGGATGGAGACGTCGAGCGCCGAAACCGCCTCGTCGCAGACGATCAGTTCCGGCTCGCTCGCGAGCGCGCGCGCAATGGCGATGCGCTGTCGCTGACCGCCGGAGAACTGGTGCGGGTAGCGGTCGGCGTGCTCCGGCAACAGCCCAACCAATTCCAGGAGTTCTGCCACTCGAGCCTTCCACCTGTCCTTCGACAGAATATCGCGGTGGATCACCCAGGGTTCGGAAATGATGGAGTAAACGCGCATGCGCGGATTCATCGATCCGTACGGATCCTGGAACACCATCTGGACCTTGCGCCGAAACGCCATAAGACGCTTCTCGTTCATTTCGAAGATGTTTTCCCCGGCGAAGATGGCCTTGCCTGCGCTTGGCACGCTCAGTCCCAACAGCATGCGTGCGACGCTCGATTTGCCGGAGCCGGACTCGCCGACGATGCCGAGCGTTTCGCCTCTCCCGACCTCGAAGCTTATGTCATCCACCGCCTTGAACGTCCGCTTGCTGCTGAAGGCTCCCGAAGCAAGCACATAGTGCTTGGTGAGGTGTTCCACCTTGAGCAGGGTCTTGTCGGCGATCGTCGTCGAACGCCTGTTCGGCGCCGCCTCTGCGTTGCCGTGGGGCAGGGCGGAGATGAGGCGGCGCGTATAGGCGTGCAGCGGATTGCTGAAGACCTCCTTGGCGATGCCTGTCTCCACGACCTTCCCGCCGTTCATGACGATAATCCGGTCCGCCATCGACGAGGCGACTTCGAGGTCGTGGGTGATCATGATCAACGCCATGCCGGTCTCGCGCTGGAGATCGCGCAGCAGGTCGAGGATCTGCGCTTGCACGCTGACGTCCAGAGCGGTCGTCGGCTCATCTGCGATCAGGATGTCCGGTTTCAGCGCGATCGCCATGGCAATCATCACGCGCTGGCGCTGTCCGCCCGAGAATTGATGCGGATAGAAGTCGACCCGGTTTTCCGGCTCCGGAATGCCGACGCGCCGAAGCAGTTCTATCGTCTTGGCGCGTGCGCCCTTACCGCTTGCTGCACCGTGGCTCTCATAGACCTCCTCGATCTGGCGCCCCACCGTGTAGACGGGGTTCAGGTAGGCGAGCGGATCCTGAAAGATCATCGCAATCCTGCGGCCGTTGATGCTTCTGCGCGCCTCCGCGCCGAGGGCTGAGAGTTCGACCCCATCGAACAGGCAGGAGCCGGCCACGATATCGCCTGGCGGACAATCGATGAGATCCATCACCGTGCTGGTGCTGACGCTCTTTCCCGAACCGCTTTCGCCGAGGATCACGAGAGTCTCGCCACGGCTGACGTGGAAAGAGACGTCGTCGACGGCGCGTACCGGCTCATCGTCCGAAAGGAAGTCGACGGTCAGGCCGTCGACTTTGAGAATGGGATTGGTCGCGTCGCTCATCGGGCAGCTTTTCGCAATGTCTGAAGACGCCAGCGTTGCTGCGGATCAGCGACGGTGCGCGCCCAGTTCGAGAGGATGTTGAGCGACAGCGTCGTCAGCATGATTGCAAAGCCCGGCCAGAATGCGATCCACCAGGCGGTGGCGAGATAGCCGCGGCCGTTTGCCACCATTGCGCCCCAGGTGAAGTCCGGTGGCTGAATGCCGAGGCCAAGGAAACTCAGCGCCGATTCCGATAAAATGACGGTCGCGAAATCAATGGCGGAAATCGTCACCAATGTCGGCAGGACGAGGGGTGCGATATGCCGGATGATGATCCGGGCCGGCTTCGCACCCATGGCTCGCGCGGCGCTCACAAACATGCGCTCGCGCAACTCCAACACTTCTGCGCGCGCCGTTCTGAGGTAGATCGGCATGCGCGTGACGGCGAGAACGATCACCAGGTTGGTGATGCTCGGGCCCAGCGTGTAGAGCACGATGAGCGCCAGCAGCAGCGAGGGAAAGCTCATGACGACATCGGCCAGGCGTAGAATGAGGTGGCTGTACCAGCGCTCCGAATAGCCCGCTATCAGGCCGAGCGTTCCACCAACCAGCATGGACGCGAATACCGCCGCCGCGGCAATGCCGAACGTATTCTGCGCGCCGACAATCAGCCTGGCCAGGATGGGCCGGCCGAGCGTATCGGCGCCAAGGACGTAGATCCAGCCGCTGGCCAGCGAGAAAGGGGCGAGATTGCGCTGGCGCAGCCCCAGCCGCGAAGCGGCGTCGCCCACCAACCAAGGGCCGAGGACCGCCGCGAGCACGACGATCGCCAGGAAGATAGCGGCGGCGAGCGCAAGCTTGTCGCGCTTCAAATAGGCGAGAAGCACGCTGCCGCTGCCTGGAACCGCCGCTGGCTTGATGTCGGGGGTGATGATCGTCATGGCTCAGTACCGGATGCGCGGATCGAGAACCGTGTAGAGCAGGTCGATCGCGATGTTCAGGATGAAGATGGCGGTTGCCGTCACCAGAATGGTCGACTGGACGACGGCAAAATCGCGCTGGATGATCGAATCGATCATCAGCTTGCCGATGCCGGGCCAGCCAAATATCGACTCCACGACGACGGCGCCGTTGACGAGGCTGGTCGCCAGGTCGCCGGCGACCGTGACGACGGGCAGCAGCGAGTTGCGAAGCGCATGCCCGAAGATGATCTTCTGGCGGGGCAGACCCTTGGCCCTTGCGGTCTTGATGTATGGAGAGGCAAGCGCGGACAGCATCGTTCCGCGCACGACCTGCACCAGGAGACCGAAAGGGCGAAGCATCAGCACGAAGGTGGGCATGATCCAATGGGCCCATGTTCCGGTGCCGGATGTCGGCAAAAGCCCGAGCCCCACAGCAAAGACAAGGATGCCGACGATGGCGACCCAGAAATCCGGCGCACTCGCGCCGGCCAGAGAGATGAGGCTGGCGACACGGTCGAACATGCTGCCCGGTCGCGCGGCCGCAAGAGAGCCGACAAGGATAGCCAAAGCGGTCGACAGTGTGATCGCGACGGCGGCAAGCTTCAGTGTTTCCGGGAACGCCTCAAGCGCAACCTGCATCGCCGAGCGGTTCTGGCGTAGCGATTCACCGAAATCCAGCTGCAGAAGATCGCGCAAATATTCCAGAAACTGCCAATAGATCGGCTGATCGAGGCCGTTCAGTCGCGCGAACGCGGCCCGAGCTTCCGCGGTCGAGTCCAGAGGCAGGTACAAGGCAGAAGGATCGCCGGTGAGCCGTGTCAGGAAAAAGACCAGCGTCAACAGACCTATGACCGACAGAATGCTGTGGAACGCCCGGCGTCCAAGATAGGTAATCATTTGGGATGCCCTTGGACGGATATCGACGGAGGCAACGGGTCAGGGGCGCAAGACCACGATCGGACCCGGCGCTCCCCGTATCACTCAGTCTTTTTTGATAGCGATATTGGCCAGCGGTATTTCGCTGTTGGTGGTGATATCGGGCTTCCATTCCAGCCTGGTGCCAACGCGGGTATAGCCGATCATGTGAAACATCGGGATGTCCGCCACCACTTCCTTGCGGGCCTTGCCGAAGATCGCCTTGAAGCTGTTCGTGCGGGCTTCACCGGTCGCCGCCAGCGCCTCGTCTATCTCCTTGTCGAATGCCGGATCGGCCACGGTCGAGTAGCTGCCGCTCGATCGGTAGAAGATCGGAACCGTGAAGGCGGCATCGCCCTTGTTGTTGTCGTGCATCATCTGCAGGAGATTGGGGCCGCGCTCCGACGGGAAAGGCTTTTGCAGGTAACGCAGCCAGTCGGCGACATCGAGCATGGTAAGCTTGACGTTGAGGCCGGCGTCCTGCCACATCGTCATCATGGCCTCCATCGCTTCCGCGCCGTTCGGATAGATGCCATTTCGGCCGATGAGCTTGATCTCGGTGTCGACCGCGACACCCGCCGCGCGCGCCTCTTCGATGAGCTTTTTCGCCTCTTCCGGATCGTACGGCCAGGGCTCGAGTGCACCGTCATGCCCGTTGATCCCGGAGACGACCATCTGCGACGCACGCTTGACGTCGTCGCCGAACAGCTGGGCAAGACCTTCCCAGTCGATCGCCAGGTTGAGTGCCTTGCGGACGCGCAGGTCATTAAGCGGCGGCTCGGCGGCATCGATACGGATCGCGGTGGTTTCGGAGTTCAGGTAGGCGAAATCCGTCTCCGGATTGCTGGCGTCCTGGATGGCAATCGACGGCGTAAGGTCGGCTTCCCCGGTTTCCACCATGGCCGCTCGAATCGAGGATTCGGGCCGCCAGACATAGGTTGCCTTCGTGATCTCCGGCTTCTTGCCCCAATAGCCGTCGAACGCGTCCAGCACTACGGTTTGCGGGGAAAAGGTCGACAGCGTGAAGGGGCCGGTCCCGACCGGATCGTTCACGGCCTTGTCGACCGGTGTCTTCGGCGAGACGATCATGACCACGCTCAACAGCGTCGGCATGATGGGTTCGGGCCTGTCCGACTTTATCTCGACGGTCAGACTGTCGACCGGCGTCAGCGTTAGTTTGGCATCGCCGAATTTCGCTATGTTGCTGCAAGTGATCTTGCCGCTGATCATCCTGTTGATGGAGAATGCGACCGCATCCGCGTTGAGTTCCGTTCCGTCCTGGAACTTCACGCCCTCGCGCAGCTTGATCCGCCAGGTCGTCGGGTCCACGCTCGTCCACTCGGTCGCCAATTTCGGCTGAGGTTGTCCGGTGACCGGATCGATGACGGTCAACGATTCAACGACGTTTTGGCTGAGTATCTGGCCGACATTTGTGATGATGGTGCCGCAGGGCTCCAGATTGGCCGGCTGCTCCGGCAGAACAATGCGGATTTCCTGCGCCGCCTCTTGTGCGACAGCCGATGGCGCGGCAGCGGTCATCAATACGACAGCTGCAATCGAATGAACGCTTCTATTCATGTCTCTCCTCCCTTTGATCTTCCGTTTTGGGATCTTCCGTTTTGGCTGTCGGGCGACGGACGAACCTCCTCGTCCCGTCGTCCGACAATTTGCCGATCTCCCGGCGACTAGGCGGCGATCCTCTCGATCAGTCCGCGCAGCATGTCTTTTTCCTGCGGCTTCAGATCCGTCAGCGGCGGACGAAGCGGGCCGGGCGTCCGTCCTATGAGTTCGACGCCTGCCTTGATGATCGAAACTGGATAGCCCTGTTCGCGATCGCGCAAAGCCGCGAAGGGGAAGAAGAAGCTGTGCAGGATTTCTTCCATTGCAGCGCGATCGCCGATCCGCATGGCCCTGTAGAAGCGCTGTGCCAATTCCGGCACGAAGTTGAAGACCGCGGAGGAATAAGTCGTCACGCCGGCGCCGTTGAAGCCTTCGGCAAAGAGCTCATGCGTGGGCATGCCACCGATGTAGCAGAGCCGATCGCCAAGTTTGGCGGTGACGTGGCGGACAAGATCGATCTTGCCTGTGCCGTCCTTGAAACCGATGAGGTTTGGGCAGGCGTCGGCAAGGCGAGCAACCGTGTCGGCATTGGCGACCGAGTTCGCACGGTTGTAGATGATGACGCCGAGGCCGGTGGATTCGCACACGGCTTTGACGTGCCGGAATATCCCCTCTTGGGAGGCTTCCATCAGATAATGAGGCAAAAGCAAAAGACCGTCGGCTCCCGCAGCCTCGGCGCGGCGAGCAATTTCCGTGGCGAGCGCCGTGCCGTAGCCACAGCCGGCGATGATGGGCACGTCTCCCGAGGCATCCTTGGCCGCACGGGTAACGTCGGCGACCTCTTCCGGCGACAGGGAGAAGAATTCGCCCGTGCCGCCGGCCGCGAACAGGGCAGCGGCACCGAACCCCGAGAGCCATGCCACGTGCGCGCGATAGCTTTCGAGATTGAGGCTGAAATCCTCGTTGAAATGTGTGACCGGAAACGACAGCAGCCCTGAAGCGACACGCGACTTGATTTCATCTGGCGACAAAGGAACTCATCCCACAAATTAATATGATGTCATCCAGATTCATATGATGAGTATCAGGACGAGTCAACCGCCTGTCTTGTCCTGGTTGATCGAGCGCCGGACGGTCAGCGCGCGATAGCGCTTTATCCCCGTCACCAGATGGCGGCGCATCGCCTCACGCGCCTTTTCCGGGTCGCGGGCGAGAATCGCATCTGCGATTTCCCTATGCTCTTCCAGAATCGGATGGTCGCGATTGGGCAAGGGATCGACGCCGCCCATCATCGTCTTGAACTTCACCCGCGGGATCATCCGCCGGCCGACATGTTCGAGGAATGCCTTGAATCTGGCGTTGTTCGTTGCGGTGGCAATCGCCATGTGGAACTGGAAGTCCGCCTCGTCGGTAGGTTGCCCTTGCGCCATGAGATCGGCGAACCTTTCGACCTGGGCCTCGATTTCGGCCTCCTGCGCCGGCGAACTGCGGGCTGCGGCAAGGCCCGCTGCCTCGACTTCGATGCCGATGCGCAGCTCGAGCTCTTCGATGATATCCGAGATCTTGTTCGTTTCGTCGGTGAAGAGCTTCAATCCCTCATCGACAGGTTTAGGGCCGAGAACGAAGACGCCGGCGCCTTGTCGCGATTCCACCAGCCCGTCGGCGCGAAGGGCGGCAATGGCCTCTCGGACCACAGTGCGGCTGAACCCGAACCGGTCAATCAGCGCAGGTTCTGTCGGCAGTTTGTCACCAGGCGCATAGAAGCCGGCTTCGATCTGCCCGCGCAGCGCATCTGCAACCTGAGAAACGAACGACCTGCGGGACGTTCGATGTTCGACCTGCTGCATGGGTCCTCCAAACTTTTGCCGGGTCGAGACATTGCATACTCCCGGCGCAAGGCAAAAGCGAGGTCATCATATGAAAATTAGTCGCGTCAAGGCGAATGCCATAAGGTCATCGTATGGCTTCTGCGCATGATGCGGCCACGGCGATGAGCGAATCCACGGCATGGCGGCTTTCAGGCTGCGGCCGTTGGCAGGTGGTCGCGGACCCACCTGACGATCTGCCCCGCCGTCATCGCGCCGGATGTGCGCCCTATCTCATGTCCGCCACGGAAGAGGATCATGGTCGGGATGCTGCGAATGCCGAGCTTGGCCGCAACGGCTTGCTCATTGTCGGAATTGAGCTTGATCAGGCGAACATGCGGCTCCAGCTCGCTTGCTGCCGCTTCATATGCCGGCGCCATCATCTTGCAGGGGCCGCACCACGGTGCCCAGATGTCGACGACGACGGGGACGCTGCTTCGCGTGACCTGGCGATCGAAAGTCTGTGCGTCGACGTCTTCGGGATGACCCGAGAACAGCTTGGAGCCGCACTTTCCGCATTTCGCGTCCCTGGCATTGCGCGACGGCGGCAGGCGATTGACCCCGCCGCATTTGCCGCAAACCACCAGATTTTCCTTCGCCATGGCCATTCACCTGCTGAAGTCGATCGCCGCCGTCAGGATGCCGTCCTGAGCGAAGCACCCTGCGCAGAAGCCGCCGCATCCGAGAAGCTCGCCAACTCTGCGGCGATGTCGGCGAGCTTTCGATCGGCGTCGACCTTGCGCCAGGTGGACGGGGTGGCATTTCGCTGCAATTGCCGTGAAAGGATGTCGATGGTGGCGTCGGAAGGACCGCCGCTGCGCTCGCTTACCCGTCGCCAAAGAACAAGCGGATCCGCCTCCAGCCAGAATCCGGCGAAAGCAACGTCTCTGCCATTTGCCGCCTTCTCGATGCGGTCGCGATCGGCCGGCCTGTCAAAGACGGCATCGGCGACCACCGAACCGCCTTCGGAAAGGATCAAGTCGGCGCGCCATGTCATTTCGCGGTAGACGCGGTCGGACACTTCAGGTCGATAGGCCCTGTCCGGCAGCTTCGTCTCGGCCGGCACCCCATGCATGGCTTTGCGGATGCGGTCGCTTTCGACAATGCGCGCGCCGGGCGGCACGCCGACATGTGCGGCGAGTGCCTCGGCAACGGCCGTCTTGCCGGAACCACTCAGGCCGCCGATGGCGATCAGCCGAGGAGACCTTGGCTGGAGAAGTGTTCGGGCGAGCTCGAAATAGGATCTGGCCTCGGTAATCAGCCTGTCGGAATCGGCACTGCCTTCCTCGATCTGGGTTGCGGTGATATGCGCACGAACGGCAGCCCGCACTGCCATGAAAAACGGCAGGAGGATGAAGCCGTCCTCGTCGTCTGCTTCGTCGAGGTAGCGGTTCGCCACCAAGTTGGCAAGTTCGGGAAAGCCGCGGTGCCAGAGGTCCATCAGCAGGAAGGCCAGATCGTAAAGCACATCGATGCTGGCGATCTGGTCATTGAATTCGATGCAATCGAAGAGGCGGGGCTCTCCGTCGAAGAGACAGATGTTGCGCAGATGCAGATCGCCATGGCAGCGCCGGATCTTGCCTGCCGCTTCCCGCCGGTCGAGCAGTTCGCGATGACGGGCGAGGGCCGCGCGGAAGATCCCGGTGAATGCCTTGATCTCGGCTTTCTCGAAAGCATTGCTGGTGGCAAAGCCGGCTTCGTTGATGTCGAGCACGCCTGCCAGGTTCGAGAATCCACTGCCGTTGTGGATCTCCGGCGCGCCGCGATGATAGCGCACGATCATGCGCGCGACCGCCGTCATCAGCGCAGGCGTCAGTTCGCCACCGACTGCCATTCGATCGAGCAGCTTCGACTGATCGAAGCGGACCATCTCGATTGCCGCATCGACCAGTTTGCCGCTTCCGTCGAAGGCGAGCTTGCCGTCGGTCTCTCGCGTGATGCGCCGCACACCCAGATAGAGGCCGGGCGCGGTCTTGGAGTTGAGCTCCACCTCGTTCTCGCAAGCGGCGAGCCGCAGCACCGGGGTCGAGAAGTCGACATAGGGCAGCTTGACGGCTCGCTTGATCTTGTAAGCGCGCTGACCAACCAGGAAGATACGCGAGATGTGGGTTTCGATCGCTTCGACCGGCCCGGTCTCGCCATATGCGGCAGGGTCCATCAACATCGCGGCCACGGATTCCTGATCTTCGACGATCATCGGATGCCTCTTTGTCTGTATCCAACCATTGGAATCCGACGAGCGTGGTCGCTGAAATTCCGCGCCATCGGGCCCTTACTGCGGCAGCGTCTGGATATAACCGGCCAGGTCACGGATGCGTTCCCTAGTACGATCTCTCCGGCGTTCGGCCATATTTGTTGGCGTCCGTCGGAAGAAATTGGCGGCCCCACAACGGCATGTCGCGATCGCCGTGTTCCGGCACGGTCTGAAGCGTATTGGCGTCGGCACGCGGGCACGTTGATACGGATCACACGGATCAAATGATGCGCGGCGACGTTCTTGACTCAGCGCAAGGAACGCGCCGAGCCGTCTCGCTATTACGACGATTGGACTTTGAGGCAAAATCGGGAGCAGCCGCCATGGCTTTCAGGACGATATTTACCGTTATGGGACCGAACAAGGGGGACGACGATCTCAAACTCGCCGCCGACCTGTGCGACGAAATCGGCGCGCATCTTGCTGTTCTTGTCATTGCCATTGCTGCACCGCCACCAGTCGGAGAGTATGCTGCGGTGGTTTCAGAAGCCTGGCTCAAGGCGCGTCAGGCCGACGAGAATCTGTTGAAGAAGCGAACCGCTGCCGTGTCGGCTCTTCTCGCCGGCAGGGCGCTTTCGGCCGATGTCTCCAGCGAATATCTGGAAGCCGGCTGGGCCGACGAAACCATCGGCCGCCGTGCCCGCTACGCCGACATTACGGTTGTTGGACCGGAGTTGCTTGCCGGCGAAACGCTGAAAAACAAAGTGATCGATGGCGGATTGTTTTCTTCGGGAAAGCCTTTGCTGTTAATCCCCGAAGGATCCCGGCCGACACTCAAGCCGAAATGCGTGCTGATTGCCTGGGACGCCCGTCTGGAATCATCGCGTGCCGTCCGCGAATCCCTCGACATGCTGGCAGGCGCCGATGAGGTGCACCTTGTCATGGTCGATCCGGTGGAGGACGAATACACCATGGGGCGGAGCCTGGAGCCGACGCCGCTGCCTATCTCGCGCGGCACGGCGTGAATGTAACGGTCGACCGGCTGCCCAGCTTGAACCATTCAGTCGTCGACGTGCTTCGCAGGCACGCGGTCGACATCGCCGCCGACCTGATGGTGATGGGCGCCTATGGTCATTCCCGGCTGCGCGAGCGCATCTTCGGCGGCGTCACCATCTCGATGCTTGAAGATCCGCCGATGCCGATCCTTATGGCGCGGTAGTCCGCCGGCCAGGGCGATCTCGGGAAACGCTAAGTGTTTGTTTTTCTGGTCGGAGTGGCAGGATTTGAACCTGCGACCCCATCGTCCCGAACGATGTGCGCTACCAGGCTGCGCTACACTCCGTGACCAGACCGCGGGCTTATAGCCGCCGCACTTCGTTCCTGCAAGCGCCAATGGCAGCACTTCTGTCGCATTTCTTCCGCTTTCGCCTTAACGTCATATAGGTTTCAGTTTCCTGGGGGATAAACACGGCTTAAAGGCTCGTGTTATAGGCATCGGCCACCTGCGTTGAAACCACTCTGATTCCAGCCGCTTGGAGTTGCTGTCTTGCCCCTGAAGATCGTTAGCGAAGCCCGTCCCAACACCTTTGAGTTTGAAACCTCGGCGCTGATCAAGGCGTCCGGCTTTCGTGAATATGATGCGCGTTGGTGGTTCGGTCATCCGGGCTCTGCGGAGCCGCCGGAGCTCAACCTGATCGGTGTCCAGGCGCTCGGCATGGGGCTCGGCACGCTGATCCGGCGCCTGGGCGCCGGGCCGGATATCGTGACCGGGCATGATTTCCGTTCCTATTCGCTTGCGATCAAGCTGGCGCTGGTTTCCGGGCTGATGGCCGCCGGCGCGCGGGTTAGGGATATCGGGCTGGCGCTGTCGCCGATGGCCTATTTCGCCCAGTTCGCGCTCGATACGCCATCCGTCGCCATGGTCACCGCCTCGCACAATGAAAACGGCTGGAGCGGCGTCAAGATGGGGGCGGCGCGTCCCCTGACCTTCGGTCCGGAGGAAATGACCGCATTGAAGACGATCGTGCTTGCGGGCGACTTCGACCTCGTCGGCGGCGGCTCCTATGACTTCGTCGCGGATTTCCGCAAAACCTATCTGGACGACCTGACCGTTGGGAAACGCATATTGCGAAAGCTCAAGGTGGTCGCCGCCTGCGGCAACGGCACTGCCGGCGCCTTCGCGCCCGAGGCGCTGGAGCGGATCGGCTGCGAGGTGATCCCGCTCGATGTCGAGCTCGACCATACGTTTCCGAACTACAATCCCAATCCCGAAGATATGAAGATGCTGCACGCGATCCGCGACAAGGTGCTGGAAACGGGAGCCGATGTCGGGCTTGGCTTCGACGGCGATGGCGACCGCTGCGGCGTGGTCGACAATGCAGGCAACGAGATCTTCGCCGACAAGGTCGGTGTCATGCTCGCGCGCGACATCGCGCGACTGCACCCCGGCTCGACCTTCGTCGTCGACGTCAAGTCGACAGGATTGTTCAATACCGACGCCGCGCTGCGCGCCGATGGCGCCGTTACCGACTATTGGAAGACCGGCCACTCCTACATAAAACGCCGCGTGGCCGAGCTTGGCGCTATCGCCGGTTTCGAAAAATCCGGTCATTTCTTCTTCAATCCACCGATCGGGCGCGGCTATGACGATGGTCTCATCACAGCCATCGCCATCTGCCAGATGCTGGATCGCAGCCCGGGTTGCAGCATGGCCGATCTCTATCGCGCCCTGCCGCTGACCTTCGGCACGCCGACCATGTCGCCGCACTGTGCCGACGAGCTGAAATACGGCGTGGTCGAGCGGGTCGTTTCTGATTTCCAGGCCATGAAGCAGGACGGCGCCATCTTCGCCGGCCAGAAGATCGCCGAACTGATCACCGTCAATGGCGTTCGCGTCGTTGCCGAGGACGGCACCTGGGGCCTGGTGCGGGCGTCGTCGAACAAGCCGGAGCTTGTCGTGGTGGTGGAGAGCCCGGTATCGTCGGAGCGGCGCCGAGAGATGTTCGAGGGCGTCGATGGGGTGCTGCGCCGCAGCCCGGAAGTCGGCGCTTATAACCAGACCTTCTAGGCCTCATCGCATCCAGGGCGAGAGTGTCATGCAAGGGAAGCGGTCCAGCTTGTCGCTGATCCGCTTCCGCCGGACTTCATCGCAAGCGGGGAAACTTAGGCGGGCTTAAGATGCCTGCTCAAGAGCGTTCCAGTCGAACTTCTGCGCCCAGTCAGCAAAACTGTGCCAGCGGACCTCCGAGCCTCAATACGGGCTCGCCACATCGCCGGTCTCGACATAGACCGACTTCAGCTGCGAATAGAGCGCCAGCGCGGCAAGCGAATTCTCGCGGCCGATACCGGACTGCTTGAAGCCGCCGAACGGGATTTCGACCGGCGTCAGATTGTAGGCGTTGATCCAGCAGGTGCCGGCCTGCAGCTCGGCGATGACGCGGTGGGCACGCGGCAGGTCGCGCGTGAAGACACCCGCGGCAAGGCCGAATTCGGTGTCGTTTGCGCGGTCGATCACCTCGTCCTCACTGTCGAATTTCAGCACGCTCATGACCGGCCCGAAAATCTCCTCGCGCGCGATCCGCATCGTGTCGGTGACGCCGGTGAAGACCGTCGGCTCGACGAAGAAGCCACCCTGGAAACCCTGTAGCGACGGCACATTGCCGCCGCAGGCGAGCACGGCGCCATCCTGCTTGCCGGCCTCGATATAGCCGATGACCTTCTCGTGCTGGGCCTTGGAGACAAGCGGCCCCATCTGCGTCTCCTGGTCAAGCGGATCGCCGATGCGGATCTTCTTGGTCCGCTCGACCAGACGTTCGACGAAACGGTCGTGGATGCCCTTCTGCACGAACACCCGCGTGCCGTTGGAGCAGATCTGGCCGGTCGAATAGAAATTGCCGAGCATGGCGCCTCCAATGGCGTTTTCGAGATCGGCATCGTCGAAGACAATCAGCGGCGACTTGCCGCCAAGTTCCATGGTGGCATGCTTCATCTTCGAACCGGCGAGCGACAGCACCTTGCGGCCGGTCGGTACCGAGCCGGTTACCGAGACCTTGGCGACGACATCGTGCCCGACGAGGCCGGCGCCGACATCGCCATAGCCTTGCACGACGTTGAACAGCCCGTCGGGCAAGCCGGCCTCGGTGTAGATTTCGGCGAGCGCCAGCGCCGATAGCGGCGTGTTCTCCGACGGCTTGAACACCATGGCGTTGCCCATGGCGAGTGCCGGTGCCGATTTCCAGCCGGCGATCTGGATCGGATAGTTCCAGGCACCGATGCCGACGCAGACGCCCAGCGCCTCACGCCTTGTATAGGCAAAGGGTCCGCCGAGATCGAAGGACTCGCCATTATAGGCAGCGACCGCGCCGCCGAAATATTCGAGGCAATCCGCGGCCGACGGCGCATCCGCCACCAGCGTCTCCTGGATCGCCTTGCCTGTATCCAGCGTCTCGATGCGCGCCAGATCAGCGTTGCGCGCCCGCAATATGTCGGCGGCGCGGCGCAGGATGCGTCCACGCTCGACCGGCTTCAGCCGCGCCCAGGCCGGTTGTGCTGCACGCGCTGCTTCGATCGCGAGTTCCAGCACGTTTGGCGTCGCCGAACGCAACATCGCGATCGTCTCGCCCGTTGCCGGATAGATGACCGGCAGTGGCGCACCCTGCTCGTCGTCGATGTAGCGTCCGTTGACATAGTGCGATGCCGTTGGCTGGGCGCGCATAGCTGTTCTCCAATCGTCTTCGCTAGAGCGGAGCAGTCCGCCGGATCATGGCCTATCTGTCCGACACCTGCCAGCGCGGATTGATCCATGGTTCCTGGTTGGACGGCGCCAGCGGCGTGCGGCCAAGAATGTGGTCGGCGGCCTTCTCGCCGGTCATGATCGACGGCGCGTTGAGATTGCCGTTGGTGACGCGCGGGAAGATCGAGGAATCGGCGACCCGCAGCCCTTCGACACCGATGACACGGCATTCCGGATCGACGACGCTCATCGGATCATCGGTGCGACCCATCTTGCAGGTGCCGCAAGGGTGGTAGGCGCTTTCCGCATGGTCGCGGATGAAGGCATCGAGATCCTCATCCGACTGCACGTGCGAGCCCGGCGAGAGCTCCTCGCCGCGATAGAGATCGAATGCAGACTGGCCGAAGATCTCGCGCGTCAGCCGGATGCAGTGGCGGAACTCGGTCCAGTCGTCCGGATGCGACATATAGTTGAAGCGGATCACCGGCTTCGATTTGGGATCGGGCGAGCGCAGCTTGACAGAACCGCGCGACTTCGATCGCATCGGCCCGACATGCGCCTGGAAACCGTGTGCCTTCGCCGCCGCCTTGCCGTCATAGCGAACCGCCGCCGGGATGAAATGATATTGGATATCGGGATAGTCGACGCCGGCGCGCGAGCGCACGAAGGCCGCCGCTTCGAAATGGTTGGTCGCGCCGAGACCCGACTTGAAGAACAGCCATTGCGCGCCGATCATCGCCTTGGAGAAGGGGTTCAGCACCGAATTCAGCGTGATCGGCTGCGTCGATTCCTGCTGGATATAGAGTTCCATATGGTCCTGCAGATTGCGGCCGACGCCGGGCCGGTTAGCGACCACTGGAATGCCGTACTCCCTGAGATGCTCGGCCGGGCCGATGCCGGACAGCATCAGGATCTTGGGCGAATTGATCGAGGAGGCGGCAACGATCACTTCACGTCGCGCCTTGATCACCTGAATCCGTTTGCGCGTTTCGATCTCGACCCCGGTGGCGCGTTGGTTCTCGATGATCACCCGCCGGGCGAAGCCCTTGACCAAGCTTACATTTTTCCGCCTCAACGCCGGCCTGAGATAGGCGCTCGCCGCCGACCAGCGGCGGCCGCCGCGAATGGTCTGCTCCATCGGCCCAAAGCCTTCCTGCTTCGCGCCGTTATAGTCGTCGGTCAGCTCGAAGCCGGCCTGACGGCCTGCTTCGACGAAAGCACCGTAGAGTGGGTTCGTCCCTGAGCCGCGCTGCACGGACAGCGGGCCGCCGTGGCCGCGCCAGCCATTCTCGCCGCCATT
The DNA here is from genome assembly GCF_004962925.1 of Mesorhizobium sp. Taxonomy (GTDB): domain Bacteria; phylum Pseudomonadota; class Alphaproteobacteria; order Rhizobiales; family Rhizobiaceae; genus Mesorhizobium. The sequence continues at coordinate 25,680 of NZ_SUEO01000020.1, forward strand.
GCTGTCCTCCATGCGCTTGAAGTAGGGGAGCACGTCGGCAAACCCCCAGCCAGTCGCGCCCTGTTCGGCCCAATGGTCGAAATCGCGGGCGTGGCCGCGCACATAGACCATGCCGTTGATCGAGGACGAGCCGCCAATGACCTTGCCGCGCGGCGTCGCCAGCACGCGGCCGCCGAGATGCGGCTCCGGCTCGCAGGCAAAGCCCCAGTCGTAGAGGCTCATATTGAGCGGGATCGACAGCGCCGACGGCATCTGGATCAGCGGCCCGACATCGCTGCCGCCGAACTCGATGACGATCACCGAATGCTTGCCGTCCTCCGACAGCCGGTAGGCCATGGCCGAGCCGGCCGAGCCGGAGCCGATGATGACGAAATCGGCCTCAAGCATGGTTCATATGCGCCACGAAATCGGTGAGCGGGGGAACAAGTGCCATCATTCACCTCTCGGAAAGCGTTTCTGCTCTTCGAGCAGGTCAAGGTTCATGTGGTTGCGCATGTAGCGTTCCGAAGCCTTCTGCAGCGGCTGGAATTCCCAGGGGTAGTGAGTGCCGTTGCGGAGCGCCGGATAGACCACCCAGCGGCGCGCCTGGCTGGCGCGGACGGCGGCGTCGAAGGCGGCCATGTCCCAGCGCGCCCGGACCTTTTCGGTGAAAGCAGCCAGCAAGGGCGCATGTGTCGGGTCGGTGGCGAGATTGGTCAGTTCCCGCGGATCGGATTCAAGATCAAACAGTTGCGGCGGATCGATCTCGCAATGGATGAATTTGTAGCGACCCTCGCGGATCGCCACCATCGGCGCGTTGGAGCCTTCCGCCGCATATTCCATCAGCACCGGCGCGGTGCGCTCCTTGCCGTCGAGCAGCGGCAGCAGCGACTGGCCGTCGGTCCATGGCGCAATCGCGCTCATGTCGATGCCGGCGAGGTCGCAAAGCGTCGGCGTGACATCGAGATTGCAGACTGGGGTCTCGATCAGCCCGGCGTGTATGCCCTTGCCGGCGATCATCAACGGCACCCGCGCCGAGCCGTCGAAAAAGCACATCTTGAACCACAGGCCGCGCTCGCCGAGCATGTCGCCGTGATCCGAGCAGAACAGGATGATCGTGTCGTCGAGCATCCGCGTGCGTTGCAGCACCGACAGCAACTCGCCGACCTTGTCGTCGAGATAGGAGATGTTGGCGAAATAGCCGCGCCGCGCGCGGCGGATCTGCTCCGGCGTGATCTCGAAGCTGTCGTAGTCGCTCGCCCGGTAGAGCCGCTGCGAATGCGGATCCTGCTTGTCGTAGGGAATGAAGGCCACCTCGGGCTCAAGCGCCGGGCAGTCCTCATAGAGATCCCAATAGCGCCGCCGGGTGACATAGGGGTCGTGCGGATGGGTGAAAGAAACCGTCAGGCACCAGGGCCGGCGCGAAGCGTCATCGGTGACGCGGGCGAAATCATAGAGCTTCTGCACCGCGTGGAAGGCGACCTCGTCGTCATACTCCATCTGGTTGGTGATCTCGGCGACACCGGCGCCGGCCACCGAGCCGAGATTGTGATACCACCAGTCGATCCGCTCACCGGGCTTGCGATAGTCCGGTGTCCAGCCGAAATCGGCCGGATAGATGTCGGTCGTCAACCGCTCCTCGAAACCATGCAACTGGTCCGGCCCGACGAAATGCATCTTGCCGGACAGGCAAGTATGATAACCGGCGGCGCGCAGATGATGCGCGTAGGTCGGGATCGACGAGACGAATTCGGCGGCGTTGTCGTAGACCTCGGTGCGTGACGGCAACTGGCCGCTCATAAACGCTGCCCGGCCCGGTGCGCAGAGCGGCGACGCGGTGTAGTTGTTCTTGAAGCGCGTCGCGTGTGCCGCCAGCAGCTTCAGATGCGGCGCGTGCAGGAAGTCCGCCGGTCCATCCGGGAACAATGTCCCGTTGAGCTGATCGACCATGACGATCAGGAAATTGGGTCGATTGGACGTCACTGCGCGCTCCGCCGGCTGAGTTTGGTCTCGAGATAATCCTCGATCAGTGCGATCGCGGTCGTGGCATTGGGGACGCCGTCCTTCAGCGCGCGCCTGATGTACAGCCCGTCGATCAGCGCAGCGGTCGCCTCGGCGACGCGGTCGGCTTCGCTTCTCGGCAGGATGCCTGTCAGCCCGCTCAACAGATTGGAATGCAGGCGCCGCGCATAGACCTTGAGCAACCGGCGGAGCGCTGCCGATTTCTGCGCCTCGACATAGAAAGCGAGCCAGGCTGCAATCGTCTCCGGCTGGAACTGGATGTCGGAGAAGTTGACGGCGACTACCGCCGAAACGCGTTCGCGTGCCGTGCTGGTCGATCGAAGCGCGCGCCGCATGTCGGCGGTCAGCTCGGCCAGGATGTGCCGCATCGTCGCCAGCAGAAGTTCGTCCTTGGCGCCAAAATAGTGATGGGCAAGCGCCGAGGACACGCCGGCGCGCCCGGCGATTTCCGACATCGTCACGTCAAGCGAACCGCGCTCGCCGATCGCTGAAATCGTCGCATCGATCAGCGCTCTGCGGCGCAACGGTTCCATTCCAAGTTTAGGCATCCTTGCTCCGGTCTTTGTGGCAAGGTTATTTTTTATTGACGGATCAATCAACAAAAATCCTACCTGATTTTGTGGCAAAGGTCAGGCGCTATAACCAGATATCAAGATCAAGCGATTGTGTGGTTCTGGCCCCTTCACGAAGTCGGCGGAACAGTTCATACTTGAACAATGCTGAGGCGCGCGCGCGACGTCGCGTTGCGAGGCTCGCAGGATGGAGATTGCCATGACAGCATGCATCGTCGGCTGGGCGCATTCGCGCTTCGGCAAGCTCGAAGGCGAGACGCTGGAGGGCCTGATCACCAAGGTTGCAACCGAGGCGCTCGATCATGCCGGCATCGGTCCGGACGAGGTCGACGAGATCGTGCTTGGCCACTTCAACGCCGGCTTTTCCGCACAGGATTTCACCGCAAGCCTGGTGCTGCAGGCCGACGATCGGCTGCGCTTCAAGCCGGCGACGCGCGTCGAGAACGCCTGCGCCACCGGCTCGGCGGCGGTCAGGCAAGGCATCCGCGCCATAGACGCCAATGCGGCCCGCATCGTGCTGGTGGTCGGCGCCGAGCAGATGACGACGACATCAGGTCCAGAAATCGGCAAGAACCTTCTCAAAGCCTCGTATCTGCCCGAGGAGGGCGACACGCCGGCAGGCTTCGCCGGTGTTTTCGGCAAGATCGCGCAAGCCTATTTCCAGCGCTATGGCGATCAGTCGGACGCGCTGGCGATGATCGCCGCCAAGAACCACAGGAATGGCGTCGACAATCCCTATGCGCAGATGCGCAAGGATTTCGGCTATGAGTTTTGCCGGCACGAGAGCGAGAAGAACCCATTCGTTGCCGGCCCTCTGAAACGCACCGACTGTTCGCTGGTCTCGGATGGCGCCGCCGCGCTTGTTCTTGCCGACACGGCGACGGCGCTGAAGATGCGCCGCGCGGTCGCCTTCCGCGCCAACGAGCATGTGCAGGATTTCCTGCCGATGTCGAAGCGCGACATCCTGGCCTTCGAAGGCTGCGAGCATGCGTGGAACCAGGCGCTGAAGAAGGCCGGCGTGACGCTCGATGATCTGTCCTTCGTCGAGACGCATGACTGCTTCACCATCGCCGAGTTGATCGAATATGAGGCGATGGGCCTGGCGAAACCGGGTGAGGGCGCAAAACTGGCGCTGGATGGCGAGACGGCGAAGGATGGCCGGCTGCCGGTCAATCCGTCCGGCGGGCTGAAGGCCAAGGGTCATCCGATCGGCGCCACTGGCGTCTCGATGCACGTGCTGAGTGCCATGCAGCTCGTCGGTGAAGCCGGCGGCATCCAGGTGCCGGGAGCAAAGCTCGGCGGCATCTTCAACATGGGCGGTGCTGCCGTCGCCAACTACGTTTCCATTCTCGACCGGATCAGATAAAAGCGGCCCGCATTACAGCGCCTCGCGCCCCGTTAGGGCGCGTAAAGGACGCTGTAACACTTTGATTTTACGCATGACCCTGTTCGAAAATCGGTTCCGATTTCGAGGTCATGCGTTAGCGGGGAAATCATGACAAATCCGGTTCTGGTCGAAGTTTTGCGCGGCGCGGTGGTCGAGAGCGCGCATCGTGGCGCCATTGCGGTTTTCGATGCCGACGGCACATCGGTCTGGGAAATCGGCGATACGGCCCGCCCGGTGTTCCCGCGCTCGGCGGTCAAGGCGATCCAGGCGCTGCCGCTGGTCGAAAGCGGTGCCGCCGATGCGTATGGTTTCGGCGACCGGGAATTGGCGCTAGCCTGCGCTTCGCATTCCGGCGAACCGGCGCATGTCGAACTGGCACGGGCGATGCTGGCGAAAGCAGGTCTGGACGAGACCGCGCTGGAATGCGGCGCGCATTGGCCGTCCAGCCACGACGCGACGGTTGCGCTGGCCAGCGCCGGCACCTTGCCGAACGCGCTGCACAACAATTGCTCAGGCAAGCATGCGGGCTTCCTCTGCACCTGCGTTCACGCCGGCATCGCCCATCGCGGCTATGTCAAATCAGGCCATGCCTTGCAGGAGATGGTGCGCGATGCGATGCAAGCGGTGACCGGGGCCGCCCATGACATCGATCATTGCGGCACCGACGGCTGCTCGATCCCGACCTACGCCGTGCCGCTGCGCAGCTTCGCGCTCGGCTTTGCCCGCATGGCGACCGGTGTCGGCTTTGAACCCATGCGCGCCAAGGCCGCAAAGCGGCTGCTTTCCGCCTGCATGGCCGAGCCCTTTCTGGTCGCCGGCACCGGCAGGGCCGATGTTGCGCTGATGGCGGCCGCACCCGGCAGGATTTTCGTCAAAACCGGAGCTGAAGGCGTCTATTGCGCCGCATTGCCGGAGCTTGGCCTTGGCATTGCGCTCAAATGCGATGATGGCGCCGGCCGTGCGGCGGAAGTCATGGTCGCCGCCGTGCTGGCCAAGCTCCTGCACGCGGATAAGGCGCTGGCGGCAAAACTGATCGAACAGGCAAATCCGCCCATCGAAAGCCGGATCGGCGCTAAGGTTGGCGCTGTCAGGCCCACCGCCGCATTGAGCTGAGACCGGGCATTCAGCTCACGTGATTGCGTTCGATGGTCAGATGCGCATAGCCAGCATTGCCCGATGAGGCGAGATCGCCGGTCACCGGCTCGGCCCAGCGGTGGCCGACGATCGCGCCGTTTCGGGCGCCATCGATGACGTTGTCGGAGATGACCGCCGTCCCGGCGCCCTCGACCACAGTGACGGCGATGCCGGTTCCGGCCTTGCGGACGATGTTTCCCGTCGCGACCACATTGCGCATGAACGGCCCCCAGCCGATATGCATGCCATAGAGCGGCGCATTCTCGACGACGTTGCCGGAGACGGTGGTATCCGCCTCGACGGTGATACCGATGCCGAAACCGGGCGGATCGGCAGGGTAGGGGCCGCTGGTCGAGAGATTGCGAATGATGTTTCCTGAACACACACCCATGCGGCCGCCTTCGTTGAAGTTGACGATCGAGATGCCATTGGCGGCGCCATCGACGATGTTGTTGCTGACGATCGCCCCTTCGAACGAGAATTCGGAATACACGGCGGTCTCGCCCGAGCGCGAGCAGGTGTTGGCGGTGATATGCAGATTGCTGGCGCTGTTGGCGCGGATCGCCGAAAACGCGCAATCCGAGACGATATTGCCCGAGATGACGACGTTGCCGGCGCGGAACGCATTGATGCCGTTGCCGTTCTGGCCGGTTCCGCCGCTGCGCGCCTGAATGCGCTCGACGCGGTTGCCGCTGACGATCGTGCCGTCCTCGGCCGCTTCCCAGCGGTGCACGAGGATGCCGCCATTGGCGCAGTCGGACACGGTGTTGCCTGATATCGCTAGGCCGGCGGCTTCGACCGAATAGATGCCGGCGTCGGCAGCCCCCGATATTTCCGAGCGCTCGATGCGGCCCGAAGCGTGCTCGAGCGCCAGGCCGTTCTTGCCGCTGCCTGATATCTGGCAATTGTCGATGACGAGGTGAGCGACGCGGCGCAGGTCGAGCAGGCCTTGCGCGTAGTCGCCCGTCCAGCGGTTGGTGCCGTCGAACACCAGCCCGGTGAGTTCGATATGCTCGGCCTGTTCGGCCATGAGCAGATGGCCGCTACCGCCATAGACGATCCGTGATGCGCCCGGCACGCCGGAAAGTCTGACACGGCTGGGCAGCGAAAGGTTGGATACGACATAGGTGCCCGGCGGCAGGAACACCGGCATATCGCGGTTGTTTGCGTCGCGCAGCAGCCTGGCGAAGGCTTTGCTCTGGTCGTCAAGCGCGCCGGGCCGCACGCCGAGGTCGGCAGCGTTGATCGAGACGCGCATCGAGGCATTGTCGATGCCGGGAAGGCTGGCCGCCGCTGCCTTGCCGAGCGAGAGGCCCATGACGGCAAAGCCGGCGGTCTGCGTAAGCAATTTTCGTCTGTTCAACATCGGCACAGATTCCCAGCGTTCGGCCGTCGCACCGCAGGAATCGTGCCAGGCCGGATCGGCTCCAGTCCGGTTTTCTGGCAATGGCTTGTGAAGTCGCCGCGCGAGGCATAAGTTCCATTAATGAGCAGAGCCTTTACGCGCGAAGAGGATAGCGAAAACGCCATCGCCGGTATCGGTGAGCGGCCGATCAGCCATCACCGCAATCTGGTGACGGAACGCGGCTTGGCGCTGATCGACGCCGAACTGGCTGTCCTGCGCGATGACCTGGGCAGGGCGGAGAAGAGGGCCGACCGCGAGCGCATCGCGCTCATCTCGCGCGACCTGCGCTACTGGACCGCGCGGCGTGAAAGCGCCGAGCTTTCCCTGCCGGAACCGGGCAGCGACCTGGTTCGCTTCGGCATGGGCGTCACGCTGGAAGGCGATGACGGCAGGAAGGTACACTGGAAGATCGTCGGCGAGGATGAAGCCGATCCGGCCAAGGGCACAATTTCCCATGTTTCACCGATGGCCCTGGCCTTGTTCGGCAAGAAGGTCGGCGAAATTGCCGTGGTGAATGGCAAGGAATGGGAGATCGTGAAGCTCTCCGACAATTAGTCCTCGATCCTGACGACATGATCGCGGAAGAAAGCCGCCGCACCGGCCTCGTCGATCTCGCCGGCGGCAACGCCCATGACGAATTCATAAATCGTGCCGTTGTCGGCCGTCAGCGTATAGCCGTTGACAATCAGGAACGCGCCGGCGGCGACGATGGCCGTGCGCTTGTTGCTGTCAACAAAGGCATGATTTCTGGCGATGCCAAAGATATAGGCCGCAGCCAGATCCTCGATCGATGGATCACCGTAGTTCGCCTTGTTCTCGGCGCGGGCGAGCGCCGATTCAAGAGCATTCTCGTCTCTCAAACCCTGCGCGCCGCCATGCCGGCGCAACTGCTCCGCGTGCATCGCTTCCACGGCGCGCCGGCTCAGGAATCGCCAGCTCATTCGGCGAGCTTCTGAAGCGCGACTTTGTATTTGTCCATCACCTCGCGGGCAGCTTTCATTTGCCGCTCGAAGCTATCGTCCACCGGTTTCAGCGTAAGGCCGTCACCTGTTTCAACGATTTGGAGCTGGTCGCCAGCCTTCAGGTTCAGACGATCGAGAAGCTCCCTCGGCAGGATCACACCTTCCGAATTACCGATCTTGCGGATGGTCGTGTTCATAGCGCCGCACCCCTGTTGCAACACAAGTTATAACGCGATCCACTCCCAGTTACAACAGATATTATAACTGGTTCACCCAGCTTGCAGCAACCGATCGATCAGCCGTTCCGCCGCTTCCGGGATGACGGTGCCCGGCGGGAAGATTTCCGCGGCACCCGCCTGCAACACCGCATCGTAATCCTGCGGCGGGATGACGCCGCCGGCGACGATCAGCATGCCGTCGCGCCCGAGCTTCTTCAGCGCACCCTTAAGTTCGGGAATGAGCGTCAGGTGCCCCGCTGCCAGCGAGGAGGCGCCGACGATATGCACGTCATGCTCGACCGCGAGCCTGGCGATCTCTTCCGGCGTCTGGAACATCGGCCCCACGGTGACGTCGAAGCCGAGATCGGCAAAGGCGGTGGCGATGACCTTCTGGCCGCGGTCATGGCCGTCCTGTCCCATTTTGGCGACGAGAATGCGCGGCTTGCCGCCGGATTTCTCCTCGAACGCCACGATCTTGTCCTGCAGCCGGTCGACCACCGGATTGTCGCCAAGCGCCTTGCGATAGATGCCGGAGATCGTCTGGACCGAGGCGACATGGCGGCCGAAAACCTTTTCCAGCGCCAGCGAAATCTCGCCGACCGTGGCGTTGGCGCGCGCGGCGCGGATGGCGAACTCCAGCAGATTTTCGCCGCCCTCCGCGGCGCGGCTCAGCGCATCCAGCGCGCTCTCGACAGCGCCGACGTCGCGCGTGCCTTTCAGCCTTTGCAGCTTCGACAATTGCCGGGCTCTGACTTCGGCGTTGTCGATCTTCAGCACGTCGACCTCGATATCGGTCCCGGGGCGGTGGGCGTTGACGCCGACCAGTATCTGCTCACCGGAGTCGATCCGTGCCTGCGTGCGCGCGGCGGCCTCTTCGATGCGCAGCTTGGGTATGCCTTTTTCGGTTGCAGCGGCCATGCCGCCCAGACTCTCGATCTCTTCGATATGGGCAAGCGCCCGCGCCGCCAGGTCATGCGTCAGCCGTTCGAGATAGGCAGAGCCGCCCCACGGGTCGATGATGCGGGTGGTGCCGGATTCCCTTTGCAGGATCAGCTGCGTGTTGCGGGCGATGCGAGCCGAATGGTCCGTCGGCAGTGCCATCGCCTCGTCGAAGGAGTTGGTGTGCAGCGATTGCGTATGACCCTGCGTCGCCGCCATTGCCTCGATCATGGTGCGGATGATGTTGTTGTAAGGGTCCTGCGCCGTTAGTGACCAGCCCGAAGTCTGGCAATGGGTGCGCAGCGACAGCGAGCGCTCGTCCTTCGGCAAGAAGTTCTTCAACATCAGGCTCGACCACAAAAGGCGCGCTGCCCTCAGCTTGGCTACTTCCATGAAGAAGTTCATGCCGATCGCCCAGAAGAACGAAAGCCGCGGCGCGAACCGGTCGATATCGAGACCCGCGGCGACCCCGGCGCGGGCATATTCGATGCCGTCGGCAATCGTATAGGCAAGCTCGAGGTCGGCCGTCGCACCCGCCTCTTGCATGTGATAGCCGGAGATCGAAATCGAATTGAACTTCGGCATGTGCTGCGATGTGTAGGAGAAGATGTCCGACACGATCCGCATCGAAGGCTTTGGCGGATAGATGTAGGTGTTGCGCACCATGAACTCTTTCAGAATGTCGTTCTGAATGGTGCCGGCGAGATCCTTCTGCGCAACCCCCTGTTCTTCCGCCGCCACAATGTAGAGCGCCATGATGGGCAGCACCGCGCCGTTCATCGTCATTGACACCGTCATTTCGTCAAGCGGAATGCCGTCGAAGAGCTGGCGCATGTCGAGGATGGAATCAATGGCGACGCCGGCCATGCCGACATCGCCGGCGACACGCGGATGATCGCTGTCATAGCCGCGATGCGTGGCGAGGTCGAAGGCGACCGACAGCCCCTTCTGGCCGGCCGCAAGGTTGCGCCGGTAAAAGGCGTTCGACTCTTCCGCCGTCGAGAAGCCGGCATATTGCCGGATCGTCCAGGGGTGCTGGACATACATGGTCGGGTAGGGGCCGCGCACGAATGGCGGCAGGCCCGGATAAGTGTTGAGATGCGGCAATCCCTTGAGGTCGCCCTGGTTGTACAGATGCTTGATGGGCAAGCCTTCCGGCGTCATCCGCCGGCCCTTGACGTCGATCGGCGCCCGTCGCGGCGCCGACCAGCCGATCTGGCTGAAATCCGGGATCATGACGCTGCTCCGATCGATTGATCGATGCGGACCGGAAACAGCGGCTCGCACACCGCTACGCCCTCGGTGAAGG
>NZ_SUEO01000020.1:35616-43057 GCF_004962925.1 Mesorhizobium sp.
GGGCCGCCGCTCTGCCGCCAGCGTCTCGACCGGACGTTCGGTCTTCGACGGGTGAAGCGTGGTGCCGATGATGGCCCGCTCGCCCGACTGATAGGCGGCATTGCGGCGGGCGGAGGCCGCCTGAACCCGTTCCTGAATATGTCCTTGCTGCAGGCTGGCCAGCACGCCACCTTCCGCCTCGATCCGCTGGAATTCTTCCCAGGCCGCTTCGCAGAGTTCGGCGGTCAGTGCTTCGACGGCGCCCGAACCGCAAGCAGGGTCGACGACACGATCGACATGGCTTTCGTTGGCCATGATCAGTTGCGTATTGCGGGCGACACGGCGGGCAAAGCCCGCCGGTAGGCCATGCGCTATCGTATGCGGCAGGATGGAGATCGAATCCGCGCCGCCGGCTGCCGCGGCGAAACCGGCGATTGCAGTGCGCAGGATATTTGTCTCCGGGTCCGCCGAAGTCATCATGCGGAAGGACGTCTCGGCATGGATGTTGGCGGTGGAGGCGGAGATCGAGCATGCCTCCTGAACACGCGCCCACAGCCTGCGCAGGGCCCTGACCTTGGCCATCGACACGAACTGGTCCTGGTCGACGCTCAGCGCAAAGCCGATATGGGGAGCAGCGTAGACAAGCGGCTGGCGCGCCTCCTCGAACATCCGGAGATAGGAGACCGCCGAAGCCATCATGGTGCCCAGTTCCTGCGCTTCGGTGGCGCCGGCATTGTGGAAGACGCGCCCGTCTGCCTCGAGCAGTACGCCAGGCACGCCCATCGAGAAAAAATGCGCCAGGGATTGCGGCATCGACGCCTGCAGGGCTTCGATCGACATGCGCAACCGGCCGGTTCCGGCAAATATCGCCGCCGGATCGATGCCGAATGAAAGGTTGAGCTTTGCCGGGTCTGACCGGCGCTTGCTCAAAAACGCAACCAGCCAGTCGGCCACGGCGCGGCTCCAGGGATGGGCGTCGATGCGGACCTGGACGCGATTGAGCGGCACGCCGTCCAGCACGGTCTCCAGCGCCTCGGCAGTCCTCGGCAGACCGTACCCGAACGCATTCGGCGCGCCTTCGAAGACAAGCGACAATCCGGTGGCGCCCTGTGCGACGTCTTCCAGGGCCTGGGCTTTGGCGCGACCGATATCCGGATCGTCGATACGCTGGCTGACGATCCAGGGCGAGCTGGGATTTGCCCGCGCGAGAGGCTCTGCGGTGACCGAACGATCATAGAGCGGCTCGATGCGGATCGCATCGTCCGTATGGGACACGAGCTTTTCCTCGAAGGATCCGCCGGCCAGGGCTTTTTCCGCAAGGGCCAGCCACCGCTGCCGGTCAGGGTTCGGAAGTTCGGCATCGTGGTTCAAGGCACCGGCGCCCATCCGCTCTCCTCGTCTTATCGGCCGCATCGGCCTGGAACGTCAGTCTACGGTTCCCCGTCTCAGATCACAATGCAACACGCTTCCTGCGACCGTAAACCGTCAACCGATTGCCAAACATGCGCAAAATCCGCAAGCTCCAAAAAACCCATTTTCGACCATGGCCATTGTCCCTGTGCAATGGCCTCATTATACCTGCAGCGAGGCCCGTTACTTTCAATACACGAGCGCTCAACACTTCAGATTTGCGGAGACCCGGCATATGGCTGACGAAACCAGTATTTTCATAGGAGCCAGCCGCAAGCCTGATGACAGCTACCAGCGCCCCGAAAAGCTGCTGCTGCAGTATGGCAATCGTCATGGCCTGGTCACCGGTGCGACCGGCACCGGCAAGACCGTGACCTTGCAGATTCTGGCGGAAGGTTTCTCCAATGCCGGCGTGCCGGTCTTCTGCGCCGACATCAAGGGCGACCTGTCCGGTATCGCCATGATGGGTACGGCACAGGATTTTCTGGTCAAGCGCGCCGAGCAGGTCAAGCTCGATCCTTATGATTTCCAGGAATTTCCGGTCATCTTCTGGGACCTGTTCGGCGAGCAGGGCCACCCGATCCGCGCCACCGTCTCGGAAATGGGTCCGCTGCTTCTGTCGCGGCTGATGAACCTTTCCGAGGCGCAGGAAGGCATCATGAACATCGCCTTCCGTATTGCCGACGAAGAAGGCCTGTTGTTGCTGGATTTGAAGGATCTGCAAGCACTTCTTGCCAACATTGCCGATCGCGCCCAAGAAATCGGAGCTCGCTACGGCAATGTCACCAAACCTTCGGTCGGCGCGATCCAGCGCACCTTGCTGGTCCTGGAGCAGCAGGGGGCGACGAATTTCTTCGGCGAACCGGCACTGCGGATCGCCGACATCATGCGCACCACCCGCGACGGGCGCGGCGCCATCAGCGTGCTGGCCGCCGACAAGCTGATGGCGAATCCCCGGCTCTATGCGACATTCCTTTTGTGGCTGATGTCCGAGCTGTTCGAGGAACTGCCTGAAGTCGGCGACCCCGACAAGCCAAAGCTGGTCTTCTTCTTCGACGAGGCGCACCTTCTGTTTGACGACGCGCCGAAGGTGCTGATCGACCGGGTCGAACAAGTCGTCCGGCTGATCCGTTCGAAGGGTGTCGGCGTTTACTTCGTCACCCAAAATCCGCTGGATATCCCTGAAACGGTTCTGGCCCAGCTCGGCAACCGGGTGCAGCACGCACTGCGCGCCTACACGCCGCGGGAGCAGAAGGCCGTGAGGACGGCCGCCGAGACGTTCAGGCCCAATCCCGACTTCGACTGTGCAACCGTGATCACGCAGCTCGGCACCGGCGAGGCGTTGGTCTCGACGCTGGAAGCGAAGGGTGTCCCGTCGATGGTCCAACGGACGCTGGTTCGCCCGCCATCGTCACGACTTGGTCCGATCACGCCTGACGAGCGCCGCAAGCTGGTCACTGAGAGCCCGGTTGCGGGGCAGTACGACCAGACCATCGATCGCGAATCGGCTTTCGAGATGCTGCAGAAAAAGGCCAAGGACGCTCTGGACGCAGAGACGCAGCAGCAGGAGAGCGGCCGCTCACGCTGGACCATTCCAGGCTTTGGCAATGACGATCCCGCCCCCCAGACCACCGGGCGAGCACCGGCGCGGCGCGCGTCCAATCGCCAGACGGTGGCGGAGGCGGCGATCAAATCGGTGGTCCGTTCGGTCGGCTCATCCGTGGGACGGGCGATCGTGCGCGGCATCCTCGGCAGCCTGGCAAGGGGGCGTTAAAGGGCATCGGACCCAAAAGTGGGCACCGGAAAATCCGATGCTCAGGCACAAAATGTCGGGTCGCCAAGGCCGGGTCTGGAAAATCCCGGTATGCACGTCCGCGTTGCGGGCTCGGCCAACTGGCTTCGCTTAGCTTTCCCGGTTGCGGCAAGCTTGACAGAAAATCTCCCTTCACTTCTCGACAGCATCTTCGGCCGTCGAACTGAAACGCATCCTCGCATCAGGACGCCAGTGCGGTAGTAGCCAGCTTGGCCGAGGTGCTGGGATTCGCCCCGATCGAACTCGGAAAGATCGGCGAAGGCGGCCGCCTTATCCAGGCGCGAAATGCTCTCGTGTTCCAAGACCTGATTAAATTCTGGACGAAGTAGTACGACGCATGATGTCGGAGCTGACGGAGCGGCAACGTCCGCCCCGCCAGCGCTTTCGACCAGCTCAGAAGATCGAGTCCGAGATTGTTCTTGCCGCGCCGAGCAGGATCGATCCTTCCGGCACGCCGTCATCGATCGGAATGGCCTTCCGGTTTGCTGGGGCATCTATCGGTTGACCGACACCGGAGGTAACGATCACCGGCGCCTTGCCGGGCACACGGTCGTAGAGATCGATAATGTCCTGATTTATCAAGCGAACGCAGCCAGATGAGACCGATTTGCCTATGGAGTTCCACTCCGGCGAGCCGTGCAGGCGGTAAAGCGTGTCCTGGTTGCCCTGGAAGAGATACAGCGCCCGCGCGCCGAGCGGGTTCGTGAGTCCGCCGGGCATGCCGCCATTGTCGGCGCTGTATTTTGCGAGCTCGGGCTGCCGGGCAACCATTTCGTCTGGCGGGGTCCATTTCGGCCATTTCTGCTTCCACTGGACGACGGCGTCGCCCGACCATTCGAAACCGGCACGACCCAGCCCGACGCCATAACGGATGGCTTGTCCGCCCGGACGCACGAGATAGAGGTGGTGGCCGGCCGTATCGACGACGATGGTGCCGGGCCGTTGGCCGGTCGGATCGGGAACGATCTGACGCAGAAATTGCTCGTCGATTTTCTCGAACGGTATGCCGGGGAGGTCGAACCCATCGTCGCTGACCGGAGCGTACATTGTTGCATAGTCCAGGAGCGGCGGCTCGACATTGACTGGCGGCGGAGGCTCAACCGGCTGCCCTCCCACCGTGGTGCAGGCGGAAACCGCAATCGAGGCGGCACCGAGCGCAGCGGCGTTGAGAAAGCCGCGACGGCTCAGGCGATAGGATTCGATTTCGGTTGTGAACATGGTTGCCTTTTTTAGGTCTCAAATCGAAACAAAACATGAATACGCCGATCAGTACGGCGCCAGCCCTACCAATGCCCCGGTGCGATAGGCGGTTCCGATTCTGGCCTGAGGGTGGACAAACAAAGGCAAAGCTGTGACGGCGCCGCCGCTGTTGCGCCGAGGCAACAGGCCTACAGCGCCGCGCGTCCATCTGGACGCGTAAAGGACGCTGCGGCACTTTTACTTTGCGCATGATCCTTTCCAAAAATCGGAACCGATTGGGGTCATGCGCTAGCCTCCGGCCAGCAGGCCTTCGAGCGAGGGCAGGATCAGGGCCGGCGGAAAGTCCCGGTATTCCTCGGGCTGGTTGGAGCGGTTGATCCAGACTGTCCGGAAGCCGAATTTGGTGGCGCCGGCGACGTCCCAGCGGTTGGATGACTGAAACGAGACCGCACCCGGATAGAGGCGCCAGCCTGTCGTGATCATGTCGTAGACCGACGGATCGGTCTTGAAGCGCCTGACGGCATCGACGGAATAGATGTCGTCCAGAACCTGGTCGAGCGCGGCGGATTTGACCGCCGCTTCCAGCATTTCAGGCGAGCCGTTCGAAAGGATAGCCAATTTCGCACCCGATGCCTTGAGCGCCTTGAGCACGGCCGGCACCTCCGGGTAGCAGTCGAGCCGCCAATAGGCGTCGAGCAGCTTGGCCCTGAGCCCCTTGTCTGCGGAAGGAACCTTGCGCAAGGCGAAATCGAGCGCCTGCTCGGTGAGTTGCCAGAAATCGGCGTAGGCGCCCATCAGCGTCCTCACCCAGGAATATTCCAGTTGCTTGGCGCGCCATATCTCCGAAAGCAACTGGCCGTCTGGCCCGATCTGGTCGGCATGACGGCGTACCGCTGCATGCACGTCGAACAGCGTGCCGTAGGCGTCGAAAACGTAAGCCGCATGGTGCATGATGACAGTTTTGCGGCGAGGCAGGGCAAGGCGCAAGCACAGATTGCAGTTCACATAGCGCTGGCCTCAACAAATCTCAGCGATGCCCGTTGACGGCAGACGCCAAAGCATCTTCCATTGGCGACACAGGACAGCTCTGAAACGGAACCAAGCGATGACACTGGCGACTGCGGCGCAATCCGCGACATGGACCTTCGTGGACGGTGACTGGTACGAAGGCAACGTCGCCATTCTGGGGCCGCGCAGCCATGCCATGTGGCTCGGCACCAGCGTGTTCGACGGCGCCCGCTGGTTCGAGGGCGTCGCCCCCGACCTTGACCGCCACGCCGCGAGGGTGAACGCCTCGGCGATCGCGCTTGGTCTCAAACCATCCATGAGCACCGAAAAGATCGTCGGGCTGACTTGGGACGGGCTGAAGAAGTTCGACGGTAAGACGGCGGTCTACATCAGGCCGATGTACTGGGCCGAGCATGGTGGTTATATGGGCGTGCCGGCAGATCCGGCCTCGACCCGTTTCTGCCTTTGCCTCTACGAATCGCCGATGATCTCGCCAGCGGGCTTTTCGGTCACCGTCTCGCCGTTCCGTCGCCCGACCATTGAAACCATGCCGACCAATGCCAAGGCCGGTTGCCTCTACCCCAACAACGGCCGTGCCATCCTCGAAGCCAAGATGCGCGGCTTCGACAACGCCCTGGTGCTGGACATGCTGGGCAATGTCGCCGAGACCGGAACCTCGAACATTTTCCTGGTCAAGGACGGCCATGTCCTGACGCCGGCGCCGAACGGCACGTTCTTGTCCGGCATCACCCGCTCGCGGACGATGACGTTACTTGGCGAGTATGGGTTCAAGACCACCGAGAAGACGCTGTCGGTACGCGACTTCCTCGAAGCAGATGAGATATTCTCGACGGGAAACCATTCGAAAGTCGTGCCGGTCACCCGCATCGAGGATCGCAATCTCCAGCCCGGGCCTGTAGCCAAGAAGGCGCGCGAACTCTACTGGGATTGGGCGCATTCGACTTCGGCCGGCTGACTGGCTAAAAAGGGAACCGGCGCTCCATTCCGGAGTTGCTCCACATCAATCCAGACCTATGTTAGTCCGGTATCGACACCGGATTTTTCCACGAGGAGTACGACCGATGGCTTTTGAACTGCCCGCCTTGCCCTATGACTACGAGGCCTTGCAGCCTTACATGTCGAAGGAGACGCTGGAGTATCATCACGACAAGCACCACAAGGCCTATGTCGACAACGGCAACAAGCTGGCTGCCGAAGCCGGCATGGGCGATTTGTCGGTCGAAGACGTTGTAAAACAGTCCTTCGGCAAGAATGCCGGACTCTTCAACAATGCCGCCCAGCACTACAACCACATCCATTTCTGGAAGTGGATGAAGAAGGGCGGCGGCGGCAACAAATTGCCGGGCGCGCTGCAAAAGGCGTTCGACAGCGACCTTGGCGGCTACGACAAATTCAAGGCGGACTTCATCGCCGCGGGAACCACTCAGTTCGGTTCGGGCTGGGCCTGGGTTTCGGTCAAGGACGGCAAGCTGGCGATCTCGAAGACCCCGAACGGCGAGAACCCGCTGGTCCATGGCGCCACGCCGATCCTGGGCGTCGATGTCTGGGAGCACTCCTATTACATCGACTATCGCAACGCCCGGCCGAAATATCTCGAAGCTTTCGTCGACAGTCTCATCAACTGGGACTACGTTCTCGAGACATACGAAAAGGCGTAAGCCGTTCGAGTTGCAGAAAAGCCCCGGAAACGGGGCTTTTCTTTTGGCTCGAGATCGGTCGCTCATTTACACACAAGAACGACTGTCGCAAAAATTCACACAAGCGTGAGGCGAATTTCCGGAATTTTTAAGCCACCTTTGCCGTTATCGATCGGTACCGACCTTCACCCGAAAACGTCTTCACCATGGAGCCAGTTGAATGAGAAAGCTTATCCTCGCCATCTCGATGCTTGCCTTCGCCGGTTCGGCGGCGTCTGCCGATCCGATCCAGGAGCGGCAGGCCCTGATGAAGGAACGTGGAAAGATCGCCGGCCAACTGTCGAAAGTGGTCAAGGGCGAGGCGCCTTACGAC
>NZ_SUEO01000020.1:43067-48626 GCF_004962925.1 Mesorhizobium sp.
CTTACGACGCCGCGGCTGTGCTGACGGCATTGCAGACGCTGCAGGCCAATGCCGAGAAATTCCATGCCAACGTCGACACTTTTTTCCCGGCGGGCAGCGACACCGGCGACACCACGGCTGCTCCCAAAATCTGGGAAGACATGACCGGCTTCAAGGCGGTTGAGGGCAAGTATCTCGCCAACGTCAAGGCTGCGGCGGCCGCCGCCCCTGCCGACGTTGATGCCTTGAAGGCACAGTTCAACACCATAGGCGGCGATTGTGGCACCTGCCACCAGACCTACAGGATAAAGAAGGGCTGATAGCGGGCGATGCGCCTGCTGAAAAACCTCGTCGGCGCCGCCCTTCTTCTGGGCGCCGCGGGCGCGGTTGCCGGCTGGTTCCTGTCGGCGCCGGTCAGGCTCGACGCTGAGACCGTGGCGCAGCTCGGCCCCGGCGATGCCGCCAGGGGCAAGCGCATTTTTTATGCCGGCGGCTGCACGTCCTGTCATGCGAAGCCAGGCGCAAGGCGATGCGCGCCTTCAACTGGCCGGCGGTCTCGAACTCAAGACGCCGTTCGGCACCTTCGTGCCCCCGAACATCTCGCAGGATGCCAAGGACGGTATCGGCGCCTGGTCGGTCGAAGACCTCGCCAACGCCATGCTGAAGGGTGTGTCGCCGAGCGGCGAACATTTTTACCCCGCGTTTCCCTACGCTTCCTACGCGCGCATGAAGCCGGCCGACATTGCCGATCTTCATGCCTTCATGAAGACGCTCCCCGCTGTCGCCGGCAAGGCGCCGCCCAATTCGCTGGGATTCCCTTTCAACATCCGTCGCGGCATCGGGCTGTGGAAACGTCTCTATTTGGGCGATCGGCCGGTGGTTTCTTTTCCGGACGGGACGCCGCAGCCGGTGCTGGCAGGTCGTTATCTGGTCGAAGGGGCTGGCCATTGCGGCGAATGTCATACGCCGCGAGACTTTACCGGCGGTACCAGGAAGAGCGAGTGGCTGGCGGGTGCGACCGCCGCCGAAGGCAGCGGCATCGTGCCGAACATCACGCGGGGCGAAGGCGGGCTCGGTGACTGGTCAGAGGCCGATATCGCCTACTATCTCGAAAGCGGCTTCACGCCGGATTTCGATTCCGTGGGTGGCGCCATGGTCGATGTGCAGAGAAACATGGCCGAGCTGACGCCCGAGGACCGGGCGGCGATATCGGCCTATCTAAAGGCCATACCGCCGCATCCCAACGGCTATCCCCCACGCAAGCAGCCTTCGAGCTAATTTTCGATTACGGGTGGCGGTCACCCAGGAAATCAAAGCCGGTTTCGAAGAAATGATTGTAGTTACAGGTCATTTCCTCGCCCGGCACGATGTCGCGCAACGCATATGTCTCCTCGGGCGAGGCGACGTCGCAATTCGGGTCATCGGCATGGTTCATGTAGCGCGCGTCGTCGGCTTCGAAGACGATGTAGTTCGGGTCGCGCCGGTCGGGATAGGAATAGCGATCGAGATAGGCTTTGATCGGCCCGGTCTCGCGCTCATAGGTCTCGACAGGGATGCGCCGGTCGTAATTGGGATCGAGCTTCCAAACCAGTGTGCCACGGGGAATGTGGTTCTTGGCAAAAACACCAATGCCTTGGATAGGCGATTTGTCGAGATAGACGTCGACGAGCAACATGGCAGACCCTTTGGAGTGACTGGGTGATTTTGGGTGGCGCGGCCGCGAAAGCCGCGCATTGGGTAGCGCGCGGCCATCGTAATTGCGAGCAGAAAAATCGGTAGCGCATGACCCTGAATCGGAATCGATTTTCCGCTGAGGATCATGCGCAAGATCAACCTCCTACAGCGCCCTTTGCTCGTCCAAAAGGGCGGGCGGCGCAGTGGTGGCCTTGCCCGCCACCTTCAGCGTAAAGGCATAGGTGAAGGCGATTTCCTCGAGCCTGGAAAACCGGCCGGATGCACCGGCATGGCCGGAGTCCATGTTGATCTTGAACAGCACCGGATTGTCGCCGGTCTTGCGGTCGCGCAGCCGCGCTACCCATTTGGCCGGTTCCCAGTAGGTGACACGCGGGTCGGTGAGGCCGGCAAGCGCCAGGATCGGCGGATAGTCGAGCGCGGCGACATTGTCATAGGGCGAGTAGGCGGCGATCGTCCGGTAGTCTTCCTCCGAGGCGATCGGGTTGCCCCATTCAGGCCATTCCGGTGGCGTCAGCGGCAAGGTCGCATCAAGCATCGTGGTGAGCACGTCAACGAACGGAACCTCGGCCACGATGCCGCCAAAACATTCCGGCGCCATGTTGGCAATCGCGCCCATCAGCATGCCGCCGGCCGAGCCGCCCTGTGCGACAATGCGGTCATGGGCCGTGTAGCGCTCGGCGACTAGGTGGTGCGCGACTGCGATGAAATCGGTGAACGTGTTCATCTTGTGCGCCCGCTTGCCGTCATCGTACCAGCCATAACCCTTTTCCTTGCCGCCGCGGACATGGGCAATTGCGTAAACGAAGCCGCGATCGACCAGTGAAAGGCTGTTGGTGTTGAAGGCCGCCGGCACCGTGATGCCGTAGGATCCGTAGCCGTAGAGCAGGCAAGGCGCTGATCCGTCGAGCGGTGTCTCGCGGTGATGAATGAGCGAGACCGGCACCAGTTCGCCGTCGGCGGCGGGCGCCATTAGCCGCCGCGTCACATAATGGTCCGGGTCGTGACCCGACGGAACTTCCTGGGTCTTCAGCAGCACACGCTCGCGGGTGCGCATGTTATAATCGAAGACCTGCGCCGGGGTCGTCATGGACGAGTAGGAAAAGCGCATGATCTCGGTGTCGTATTCATAGGATCCCGACAGGCCGAGCGAGAAGGCCTCCTCGTCGAAAGAGATCAGGTGTTCCTCGCCGCTCTTGCGATCGCGCACGACGATGCGCGGCAAGCCTTCCTTGCGTTCAAGCCTGACCATATGATCCCTGAAGCCGATCACCGAGAGGATCAGCCGGCCCGCTTCGTGCGGCACCAATTCCTGCCAGTTGGCGCGCACCGGGTCGCTCGCCGGCGCCGTCATGATCTTGAAATCCTTGGCGCCGTCGGCATTGGTGAGAATGAAGAAGATGTCGCCGCCTTCTTCGAGGTCGTATTGCAGGCCGGTCTCGCGCGGCGAAACCAGCATCGGTTCGGCGAACGGCTCGCCGGCGCTCATCAGTCGGTACTCCGAGGTCTCATGATCGTTGATGCCGATCATGATCCACTCGTTGGAGCGCGTGCCGCCGACATTCATGAAGAAGCCGGGATCGGTCTCCTCGTAGATCAGCCGGTCATTCTGCGGTTTGTCGCCAAGGGCATGGAACAGCACCTTGGAGGGGCGATGGTTGGAATCGAGGCGGGTGTAGAAAAACCCGTCATTGCCGGCATCCCACACGCCGCCGCCACCTGTGTCCGGAATCCTGTCCGTCAGTTCGTTGCCGCTGGCAAGATCGCGCACACGAAGCGTGAAGAATTCGGAGCCCTTGTCGTCGAACGCCCACAGGAGCTTGCCGTGATCGGCCGAATGGTCGACGCCGCCGAGGCGGAAATAGGCCTTGCCCTCGGCCTCGAGATCGCCGTCGAGCAGGATCTGCTCGTCGCCGCCATCGCGTGGTGTTCGGAAATAACGCGGCTGCTCGCCGCCAAGCTTGAAAGATGACCCATAGGCGTACGGCCCATCCTTCATCGGCACGGAAGAATCGTCTTCCTTGATGCGGCCCTTCATCTCCTTGAAAAGCTGCTTCCTCAACCGGGCGGTGTCGGCCATCAACGCCGCCTGATAGGCGTTCTCGGCTTCGAGATGGGCGCGGATTTGGCCGTCGAGCAGGGACGGGTCCCTGAACATCTCTTGCCAATTATCGGCTCTCAGCCAGGCATAGTCGTCCGTCCGGGTTACTCCATGATGTATATCGAAGACCGGTCGCTTCTCTGGTTGTGGCGGGCTGACAGTCGGAAATGCTGGGGTTCGGGTCATTGCGTCTCGCTGTGGAAGTTACTTGAATGGAGAATGAACACGCCGATCAGCGCAGGTTCAAGAGCCGGAATATATGTTTTGCGCTGGGCTCCAGAGGTGAGCCGGAGGAGAGAGAAAAATGAAATTCCGTTTTCACGCTGCTGCGGCTTTCGCCGTCGCTTCGACTGTTTTGGCCTTTACCGGCCAATCTCATGCAACCGTGTTCGCAGCTTGGCAAGTGACCAACGTTCCGTTTGGCGACACGCTCAACGTGCGCAAATATCCGGCCGGGTCATCGCAGAGGCAGGCCGCCTATCCCAACGGTGCCGTTTTGCAGATGACCGGGAAATGCACCGGCGGCATAAACCTGCTCGACATCGCCAATCAGCCGGCTTGGAAGCAGGAGCAGAAGATCCGCTATCGCTGGTGCGAAGTCTGGCATGATCCGGCGCAGAACGACAATTTCGTCACCGGCTGGGTCTATGGAAAATACATCACCCCACATTGATGGATTGGCGCCGGTCCGCAGCGCTGACTTCAGGCTCGCTCGCAGACGGCAGGGACAAATCGCAACCTATGGTTTCGTGGACTCTGAAAACAACCAGCTAGCTTACGCTACAACCAAGCATAGCCAAGCATTCAGATATTTTTACTGTCCATCACGGATGTAACGGCAGCTTGACGTTGCGTCAGCCGCCACTGGTCTGACCAGAAAATATCGCAAAGTTACAGAGTGCACGAAAGATTGAAGCTCATCGTGGAATATTTGATTAAGATCGATGAATATAGCACAAGAAGCGAATTGACTTACTTGGTGCACTGGCTCATTAGAATGCTGCGACGCGAATCGCAGAGGCTCTTTCCTGCAAAAATTTCGCGCGGTGCCCGACCTGTCAAAAATAGGGCGCAGATAGAAACAACTCTCGTTGGGGCCATGAAGCCATGGATATTATCGAAACACCTTCCAGAAATAGTGATGCGCTGATCGAATTGACGGCCGACGTCGTCGCCGCCTATGTCAGCAACAATCCGGTGCCGGTTGGCGAACTCCCGAGCCTTATCGCCGACGTCCATGCCGCCCTCGGGCGCGTGGGCGGCGCCAGTGAACAGCCTCCTGCCGACAAGCAGAAGCCGGCAGTAAACCCGAAGCGCTCCGTCCATGACGACTACATCGTCTGTCTTGAAGACGGCAAGAAGTTCAAGTCGCTGAAGCGTCATTTGATGACCCACTACGGTCTGACGCCCGACGAGTATCGTGAAAAATGGGGTCTGGACGCAAGCTACCCGATGGTTGCTCCCAACTATGCTGCCGCCCGCTCCCAGCTTGCCAAGAAGATGGGTCTCGGCCGCAAGCGCAAGGGGCGCTGATACCGGCTGTCTTTCCCAACCTGGGTTAGACGATCAACGGCGCCTTCGGGCGCCGTTTGTTTTTGGACATTGCTGGAGCGATATGCGTTGCGTCATGTGCGGGGGCTCTCCGCCGTGCGACGGCAATCGCGTGCTATTGGCCTAGAGCGGCGGACTTTCAAGTCGAACTGTGCCGCCGCTCTATCTTTTTGTTTGAGCATCGGATTTTCCCAAAACCGGCACCCACTTTTGGGTCCGATGCTCTAATCAGGCGG
>NZ_SUEO01000210.1 GCF_004962925.1 Mesorhizobium sp.
CGTTCACGCTGACCACGGCGGGGGAGGATACGAAGCCGATGGCGTAGCGCCGGATCGGAAAGTCGGCCGTCGAAGCGGTGGCGGCAACCACCGAGGTCGAACGTGCAGCATTTGCGGCGGCCGCCGGTTTGTCAGGCGCCGCCTGCCCCGCTGACAGCACCTGCCGGACCTTGTCCGTTGCAGCGGGCGAAAGATAGAGCCCAGCCGCGACAAGGCAGGCGACCGCAAGCACGATCTTTCCACGCATCGTCAAAAGCCTTCTGTCCGACACGCCGTGGTTCGGTGGTCATATCTGGCGCAACTCGCAGCCTCATGCCGTAGTTTCACCAAATAGATAAAAGGCGCCGAAGGCGAAAAAGTGCCAAAACCCGGCGTTACGAAGATTTAATGTGCAGCGCACAATAACGGGCAGCTACCGCAGCATCGGCCACAACGTCGCCGCCAGCAGCAGGCCCATGGCGATGTTGAACCATTTCAGCTGCACCGGATCCGACAGAAAACCGCGCAGCGCCGTGCCGAAACCCGCCCACACCGAGACGCTCGGCAGGTTCACGATGGTGAAGGCTATCGAGATCAATGCCACCGACAGAAACGGATGCTCCGGATTGGCATAGACGGCCATGGCGGTGATCGCCATCACCCAGGCCTTGGGATTGACCCACTGGAACGCTGCCGCATCGATGAAACGCATCGGTCGCGCCTTGGCCTCGCCCTTGCCGCTGAGCGAGCGCGACATGGCGATCTTCCAGGCGAGATAGAGCAGGTAGACGCCGCCGGCGACCTTCAATCCGGCGTGCAGCACCGGAAACGCCGTCAGCACCGCGCCCAGACCGAAGCCGACGGCCAGCAACAGCACGAGGAAGCCGATGCTGATGCCCAGCATGTGCGGAATGGTTTTGGCGAAGCCGAAATTCACGCCCGAAGCCAAAAGCATGAAGTTGTTCGGACCCGGCGTGACTGAAGTCACGAGGGCGTAGACCAGAAGAGCAAGGAATGCATCGAAGGTCATAACGTCCTCCCAGGCGGGTCAGCAATATTGTCCTTTTACCCCACAAAGGCCAACCCCGCGGCGGTAGCGGGGCCAGAGGATCAGGATCAAAGCAACAAAAAAACAGATGTGGCGGCGCCAGAGCGAAAGCGCCGGACGATCACATCCCTTGCGGGCCGCGGTTCAACGCTGCCACGCCGGTGCGGCAGATTTCGACCAGGCCGAGCGGCTTCATGATGGCGATGAACTGGTCGATCTTGGAGCCCTTGCCGGTGATCTCGAAGATGAAATGCTCGGTATTGGCGTCAATGACGCTAGCGCGGAACGCATCGGCCAGCCTCAGGGCCTCGACGCGAGCTTCGCCGGTGCCGGCCACTTTCACCAGCGCGAGTTCCCGCTCCAGAGGCCGGTCCTGGCCGAGTTCATGCGAGCGCACTGTGAGATCGACGACACGGTGCACCGGCACGATGCGCTCGAGCTGGTGCTTGATCTGCTCCAGCACATGCGGCGTGCCGCGCGTCACGATGGTGATGCGCGACAGATGCTTCTCATGCTCGGTTTCGGAGACCGTCAGGCTCTCGATATTGTAGCCACGTCCGGAAAACAGGCCGATGACCCGGGCAAGCACGCCCGGCTCATTGTCGACCAGCACGGAAAGCGTGTGAGTCTCCGGCTTTTCCGTTTCCTTGGCGATGAAATAGGCGGAGCCAGTCGGTTGAAGCTGTGCGTTCATGACATGAATCTCGATTTCAAACTTTTGAGCTAATTCTCTGTTTGCGCACGGCTTCTTCCGACAAGCCCTGCCTCGGCTTGGCGTTACACCAGTTCCCTGCCCTTGGCGTCGATGGCATTGGCCACTGCCTCGTCGGTCGCCTCGTCCGGCAGAAGCATCTCGTTATGCGCCTTGCCCGACGGGATCATCGGGAAGCAGTTGGCAAGCGTCGCCACCCGGCAGTCGAAGATCACCGGCTTCCTCACCGAAATCATCTCCTTGATGGCGTCGTCCAGCTCGTCCGGCTTTTCGCAGCGAATTCCGTGGCCGCCATAGGCTTCGGCAAGCTTGACGAAATCCGGCATCGCTTCGGTGTAGGAATGCGACAGCCGATTGCCGTGCAGAAGCTGCTGCCACTGCCGCACCATGCCCATATACTGGTTATTGAGGATGAAGATCTTGATCGGTGCGTCGTGCTGCACCGCGGCACTCATCTCCTGCATCGTCATCTGCACCGAGGCGTCGCCGGCAATGTCGATGACCAGCGCATCCGGGTGCGCGATCTGCACGCCGAGCGCCGCCGGCAGGCCGTAGCCCATCGTGCCCAGCCCACCTGATGTCATCCAGCGGTTCGGCTTCTCGAAATGATAGTGCTGCGCCGCCCACATCTGATGCTGGCCAACCTCGGTGGTGATGTAAGTGTCCATGTCCTTGGTCAGCGCGTAGAGCCGCTGGACGGCATATTGCGGCATGATCACGTCGTGGTTCATCTTGTAGGCAAGCGAATCCCGCGCCCGCCATTTCGCGATCTGCTCCCACCATGGGTGGAGCGCCTTCTTGTCGGCCTTGGCAGTCGCCCGCCACAGCCGCACCAGATCCTCCAGCACGCGGCCGACGTCGCCGATGATGGGCACGTCGGTATGGACGTTCTTGTTGATCGACGACGGATCGATGTCGATATGGATCTTCTTCGAGTTCGGCGAGAACGCGGTGAGCCGGCCGGTGATGCGGTCGTCGAAGCGCGCGCCGATGCAAACCATGACGTCGCAATCATGCATGGCCATATTGGCTTCATAGGTGCCGTGCATGCCGAGCATGCCCAGCCAGTTCTTGCCCGATGCCGGATAGGCGCCAAGGCCCATCAGCGTCGAGGTGATCGGGAAGCCGGTGAGGTCGACCAGTTCGCGCAGCAGATGGCTGGCTTCCGGGCCGGAATTGATGACACCGCCGCCCGTATAGAGGATCGGCCTTTTGGCGTTGGCCATCAGTTCGACCGCAGCCTTGATCTTGTCGAGATCACCCTGGACCTTCGGCTGGTAGCTGGTGCGCGGCGCCGTCTGCGGCGGCACATAGATGCCCTTAGCGAATTGCACGTCCTTCGGGATGTCGACGACGACCGGGCCGGGACGCCCTGTCGTCGCGACATGAAAGGCCTCGTGGATGATTGCCGCGAGCTCGTTGACGTCCTTCACCAGCCAATTGTGCTTGGTGCAGGGCCGCGTGATGCCGATCGTGTCGCACTCCTGGAAGGCATCCGAGCCGATCAGCGAGGTCGGCACCTGACCGGTCAGGCAGACCAGCGGGATCGAATCCATCAGCGCATCCTGCAGCGGCGTCACCGCATTGGTGGCGCCCGGCCCCGAGGTCACCAGCATGACGCCGGCCTTGCCGGTCGAGCGCGCATAGCCCTCCGCCGCATGGCCCGCGCCCTGCTCGTGACGGACGAGGATGTGCTCGACATCGTCCTGTTGAAAGATTTCGTCATAGATCGGGAGAACCGCGCCGCCCGGATAGCCGAAAACATGCTTGACGCCATTGTCCTTCAGCGCCTGCACCACCATTTCGGCGCCGGTCATTTCGCGCCGCTCGTTCTGTCCACTGCTCATCGGTCTGGTCCCGTACTGTCCGCCATCGGCGATTGCTGGTCGTTTAGTCGTGTTTCGGGCAATAAAAAAGGCCCCCGAGGGAGCCTGTGTCTGCGCATGGGAGGTTTTCGCCCGGCGGTTACACCGCCTTGCCCACGCGCTTTCCTACTACGAGAATGAGTGCCGTTTTCATGGTGGCGGACAATAGAATTGGTTTTGCGCCGCTGTCAACGGCGAATGTGCACGACGCCAAAACGGTTCGGGCCGGTGGGTGGTCTCGGGCCGGGCTGATTGGCGCCCGCGACATCGAGCCACCAATGCCCGCCACAAGACGTCGTTCCGATACAATGGCCGGCAAGATCAGGGTGCGCGACCTTCTAGATAAGCCATTGAAACCACGCCAAACTATTTGACGACGTGACGCGGCGCATGGTTGCCGCGATACTCCGGTCAACCGGGCTGGGAGGGTCCAGCAAAGCCACGATGACGACCAGGATTTCACGGGAGGAAATTTGATGCTCGACAAGGCCCCAGCCAAGAAACTGACCGACCTGCTCGACCAATTCGGCGCAGCGCTTGCCGCCGGCGATATCGACAAGGCGGTCGGGTGCTTTCAGGAAGACTGCTACTGGCGCGACCTGGTGACCTTCACCTGGAACATCAAGACCATGGAAGGTCGCGACCAGGTGCGCGACATGCTGGTGAGCCAGTTGGCGAAGACAAAACCTTCGAACTGGGCGATCGCCAAGGGCGAGGACGCCACCGAGAGCGGCGAGCTGCTGGAGGGCTGGATCAGCTTCGAAACGGAGGTTGCGCGCGGCTTCGGCCATATCAGGCTGAAGAACGGCAAGATCTGGACGCTGCTCACCACCATGGTCGAGCTGAAGGGTCATGAGGAACCCGCCGGCTTCGCCCGGCCATTGGGCGCCAAACATGGCCACGGCAAAAACCGGCCGACCTGGAAGGAGGAGCGCGAGAAAGAAGCCGCCGAACTCGGCTTTATCGGTCAGCCCAACACGCTGATCATCGGCGGCGGCCAGGGCGGCATCGCGCTCGGTGCCCGGTTGCGGCAGCTCGGCGTGCCGACCATCATCGTCGAGAAGAACGAGCGCGCCGGCGATTCATGGCGCAAGCGCTACAAGTCGCTCTGCCTGCATGACCCGGTCTGGTACGACCATCTGCCCTATATCGACTTCCCCCGGAACTGGCCGGTCTTCTCGCCCAAGGACAAGATCGGCGACTGGCTGGAAATGTACACCAAGGTCATGGAGCTGAACTATTGGTCCTCCACCGAGGCCAAGAGCGCCAGCTATGACGACCGGAAAAAGGAATGGACGGTCGTCGTCCATCGCGACGGCAAGGACATTACGCTGAAGCCGAAGCAGCTCGTGCTGGCCACCGGCATGTCGGGCCGGCCCAACGTCCCGAAATTCCAGGGCATGGAAAATTTCAAGGGCGATCAGCACCATTCCTCGAAACATCCTGGTCCAGACAAGTACGTTGGCAAGAAGGTCGTCGTCATCGGTTCGAACAATTCCGCGCATGATATCTGCGCCGCACTCTGGGAAGCCGGCGTCGACGTCACGATGGTGCAGCGATCGACCACGCACATCGTCAAATCAGACACGCTGATGGATATCGGGCTCGGAGCGCTCTATTCTGAGCAGGCCGTGCAAAGCGGCATGACCACGGCCAAGGCCGACCTCATCTTCGCCTCCCTGCCCTACAACATCCTGCACGAATTCCAGATTCCGCTCTACGAGAAGATGAAGGAGCGTGATGCCGCCTTCTACGAGGGACTGGAAAGAGCCGGCTTCATGCTCGACTGGGGCGACGACGGTTCGGGCCTGTTCATGAAATATCTCAGGCGCGGTTCCGGCTACTACATCGACATCGGCGCCTCACAGCTCATCATCGACGGCGCCATCAAGCTGAAGAGTGGCGTCGACGTGAAGGAGATCAAGGAACGCTCGGTCCTGCTCAGCGACGGCACCGAGCTGCCGGCCGATGTCGTCGTCTATGCCACCGGCTACGGTTCAATGAACGGCTGGGCGGCGGAGCTGATTTCAAAAGAGGTCGCCGACAAAGTCGGGAAGTGCTGGGGCCTCGGCTCGAACACCACCAAGGACCCCGGTCCTTGGGAGGGCGAACAGCGCAACATGTGGAAGCCGACGCAACAGGAAGCGCTCTGGTTCCATGGCGGCAATCTGCACCAGTCGCGCCACTATTCGCAGTTCCTGTCGCTGCAGTTGAAGGCACGGCATGAGGGCGTCGCGACGCCGGTCTACGGGCTGCAGCAGGTCCATCACAAGGGATAGAAATTCGGGGGCCTCACCGGGACTGGCCGATGCGCTTCCAGTAGATCAGCGTACCGGTCAGTCCGCCATGCGGCTTCAACGCGTAGTCCGGTATCTCACCGGCAAGCGTGAATCCCAGCCTCTCATAGAGGCCGGAGGCGCCCTCCTCTGCCGCCGTGTCCAGGACCAGCAGCGTGCGGCCTTTCTCGACAGCGAGGCTTTCGGCCGCCCGCATCAGGCGGGTGGCCACGCCCTTGCCGCGATGATCGACGCAGGTCATCAGCTTGGCGATCTCGGCCCGGTGCGGCTGGTTGGGGGGACAGTCGAGCAGCAAGGTAACGGTGCCGATCAGGGTCTCGCCGTCCCAGGCGCCGAGCACGGCTCTTTCGCCTCTTGCCGCCGCCATAAGCGATCTGGTCCAGAAGGCGCCGGCCGCTTCCGGCGCCAGCGGATGCATGAAACTGACCGATCCGCCGGCCGCGACCGTCTCGATAAGCATGTCGATCAGCATTGCGTCCGTTTCCGCAGCCTGGGTTAGAGGCTTGATTTCGATGGAACTCATGCGTGCGATGTCCTTTGACTGCGATGGAGCGATCGGCGTGTTCCAGCCGTCAATCCAGGCGGCTGACTCGGCGTCGCTTTCGTGCTGCCTTGATGGCGGCAATGCGATCGGTGTCCTTTGGCTGCAGATGCAGCCCGCGTTCCAGGATTTCGAGCGTATATTCCTCGTAGGTCAGGCCCAGCCGCTCGGCCTTTTCCATCCGCATCAGCATGACGTCGCGGCTCGGCGCCTTCCACGCCTTGGCATGCGCAGCCTGCCAGGCAAGGAAGATATAAGGGTCGCCCTTGCCCCATGGAGGCCCCTTGTAATCGTCGAGTGGCGGTCCGCCATTGTCGGTGCGTTTGGGACGGCGCGCCATTGCCTCAGCCTCTTGCCAGCGCGACCAGATAGTCGGCGGCATCCGCTCCCGGCGCGTGGAAGATGCAATTCGACGGCGCGCCAAGCGCCAGACAGTCCCCCGGTTCGAGACTGTGGACGACATCGCCCTCGGTGAATTCCAGCTGTCCGGAAATCAGCCAGATCTGCTGTCTGATGAAGGCATAAGACGCTGCCGGAAAACTCACCTTGGCTCCGGCCGGCAATTGGACCCGGATCAGTTCGAGCGGCATGTCCGAAACCGGCGAAAGATGCCGCCTGACATAGCCGGTGGCGGGATCGCGCCAGACCGGCTGATCGCTTTGGCGAAGCAGCCCGCCGCCCTGCAGCTCCGCCCGCGCGATGAGGGTGGAAAGCGTCATGCCGAAGGCCGCCGCGATGCGCACCAGAAGTGCTGCGGTCGGGCTCGTCTTGCCGCGCTCTATCGTGCTGAGCATGGCCTTAGACACGCCGGAGCGGCTCGCGAGTTCCGCCAGTGACCAGTCCCTCAAGGCCCTTTCGGCGCGGATTCTTGTGCCGATGGTCGAGGAGATGTCGTTCGCTATAACAGTCATTAATCCGATATATCGAAATTTCGGATTCGAGCAAGGGGCCGATCGGTTCAATTTTCGCGAATGGCTTAATGCCCCCTACACCATCCGACCTCACCCCACCTTAACCTTGCCGACGTAAGGTCGATCGCCTGGGGAAATGGGAAACAGCCTGTCCATGTTCGTCGACCGCGAAGCCTCCGTTGGAGAGCCGGCATTGCAGGAGCGCCGCAAGGCTGAGCAGAGCGACAAGCGCATTCTGGGCAATGTCGTCCAGTGCGACGGCGCGCGCGCCACCATCAGTGCCTATGCCGCCGATATCGAAGGCACGGTCACTGGCCATTGGAGCGTCGGCAAGATGATCTCCATCAATCTTGGCACCACGCGAACCGTCGGCCTGGTCTACGAGATCGGCAAGTCGGATCGCGCCTGGAGCAATGAAGGCCAGAACCCGATCGAGGTCAGTATCGAGCTCATCGGCGAGGTGCGCGACGGCGCCGAGCCCGGCGCCAAACCGATTTTCGACCGCGGCATCACCACCTATCCGCATATCGGCGCCATCGCCCACCGCATTCGCAGCCGCGACCTGCAGGCAGTCTATGATCTCGCCGGACGTCACTCGATCACCATCGGCACGCTGTCACAGGACGAGGCGATCGACGCCAACATCGCAATCGACGACACACTGGCGCGCCACTTCGCCATTGTCGGCACCACCGGCGTCGGCAAATCCACCGCCGTCTCGCTGCTTTTGCGCAAGTCGATCGCCGCCCGGCCCGACCTGCGCGTCCTCATCCTCGATCCGCACAACGAGTTCGCCGCATCCTTGCCCGAATACTGCGTCAGGGTCGATTCGACGACACTGGACCTGCCCTTCTGGATGTTCAAGCTCGAGGAATTTGCCGAAGTGCTGTTTCGCGGGCGCGAGACCGTGCCGGAAGAGATCGATGCCTTGCGCGATCTCATACCCGCCGCCAAGAACCTGTACCGCAATCCTAATTCGGGCGGCTACCTCAGGCGCGGCAGCGATGCGTTGACCGCGGACACGCCGGTGCCCTATCGCGTTGTCGATCTCATCAAGCAGATCGACGAGCGCATGGGGCTGCTGGAAAGCAAGAACGACCGCCCCACTCTCAAATCGCTGAAGACGCGCATCGAATCGGCAGCCTCGGATCCGCGCTACCGCTTCATGTTCAACTCGCGGCTGATCGAGGACACCATCCACGAGACGATCGGCAATATTTTTCGCGTGCCGCATCACGGTCGCCCGGTGACCTGCTTCGAGATGGCCGGCATGCCGTCGGAAGTGGTCAATTCGGTCTGCTCGGTGCTGGCGCGCCTGGCCTTCGACCTAGCGCTGTGGAGCGAAGGCCGGCTGCGATTGCTTTTGCTGTGCGAGGAAGCCCACCGTTATATGCCGGCCGATCCGCGCCTCGGTTTTGCACCGACCCGGCACGCGCTGTCGCGCATCGCCAAGGAAGGCCGCAAATATGGCTGCTATCTCGGTGTCGTTACCCAGCGCCCGGGCGAGCTCGATCCCACCATCCTGTCGCAGTGCTCGACCTTCTTCGCCATGCGGCTCGCCAACGAGCAGGACCAGGCGATCATCCGCTCGGCGATCGCCGATTCCTCGGCCTCGACGCTGGCGTTCCTGTCTTCCATGGGCCAGCGTGAAGCCATTGCCTTCGGCGAAGGCGTGGCGACGACCATGCGGCTGAAATTCGAAAAGCTGTCCCAGGATCTGATCCCCGGCACGGCCAAGCGCGAGGAAGCCTTGCCGTCCGAGATCGGCAACGATGTCGACCTGGTGGCGATCGTCGAAAGGCTGCGCAACGTGCCGAAACCGCAGCAGGCGATGGCCTTCGCCGAAGTCGTCGATTCAAACCGGCAGGCCGGCGATCCCAACTATCGCAAGCCACCCGCCCCGACTGTCGCACGCGTCCAGCCGGACGACGATTTCGACATGCGCTATGGCCTGAAACCCGCGACCTTCGGCCTGCGCCCGCAGAACGATTGAGCCTGCAGCCTCGTCTGCCGACCGATTGAGAAGCCACGTCAAGCTTCCAAGCGCTCTGCTTCGTTGGCCAGCTTGGGCAAATCCCGTCAGAAAATTCGTCAGGCTGAGCCGGATGGTGTCGTTTTCGAGAACCGGAGCGGAGTGGACATTCAGTCCACGAGCACCGGAAGCGCAGAAAACGGCATCAGGCGGCCAGCCTCACGAATTTAGTGACGGGATTTCAGGCGCAGACGCGGTTGCGGCCTTGCCTCTTTGCCTCATAAAGCTGGCGATCGGCGCGGCGATAGAACTCTTCGGCGGTTTCCTTGCGATCCCAGACGGCAAGGCCGACGCTGGTGGTGATCTTCAGGCGAACATTGCCTGACAGTATCGACATGTTAGCGATTGCCTTGCGGATGCGCTCGGCGAATTTGGACAGCAGTTCGGCGTCCATGTTGGGTGTGACTACTGCGAATTCCTCTCCACCCAGGCGCGCAACCACGTCGTGATAGCGCGTCATGTCCTTGAGACAACTGGCGACCGCCCGCAACACTTCGTCGCCGACATCATGGCCGTGGGTGTCGTTGACCTGCTTGAAATGGTCGAGATCAAGGATCATCAGCCCGACCGGCTTCTCAATGCGGCGAAATTCCTCGAGATATTCCTTCAGTGCATCGTCGAAATAGCGCCGGTTCTGCATGCCGGTCAGGCTGTCGGTCAGCGCCGCATGCTCCAGCGTTTCCGAACGGGCGCTGAGCGAAACCGTCATGGCGCGCAGCTTGCCTTCTTCCGTCGCCTGCTTGCGGATCAGTGGGTAGATGAAGAAAATGCCGAAGAACAGCGCGGTTGCCAAAAGGACGCCGGTCGCAAACAACAGCTTGTTGAGATAGATGATCTTCTCAACCCCGGAAGGCGTAACACTCTCGGCCGCGAAGGCCTGCAGAAGTCCATAGGCGTGAAGTGTCACCAGGCCTGCGGCCAGGATCACGAAGATGAAGACGAAAAAGGCTGATTCCGCCTTGTGAAAACGCATCTGCTCCCCGTTGGAAAATTCCCACAGACCTTATGGCACGGACGGCCTTACGGAGGGTTAATTAGGACAACTTCGGCGGGAAGTCTCCCCCCAGGATCAACTTTTCAGGTTGCACTGGAAAGGGTATCCGAGATCGTGGATTCCACACGATCATCGGGGCGCAGTCTCAGCCATTCCGGACCCAACTGATGCCTGAACCAGGTCGCCTGGCGCTTGGCATATTGTCGCGTCGCGATCTTTGCGCGCTCGATCGCTTCGGGAAGACTCAACTCCCCGGCCATTGCGGCCTGGAGTTCGCGAACGCCGATCGCCTTCATCGCCGGCAAATCGGGATCGATACCAAGACTGGTGAGCTGCTTGACCTCATCGACGGCGCCCTTTTCCAGCATGCGGTCGAACCGCGCCTCGATCTGCTCCACCAGCGCCGCCCGGTCCGGTTCGATTACGAAGAAGCGTGCGCTGTCCCTGTCGATCAGCGGGCGGCCGCGCGCCGCCTGCCATTCCAGGATGGAACGGCCTGACGCGTCGAGTACCTCCAGCGCACGCACGATGCGCTGGCCGTCGGTCGGCTTCAGCATCATGCCGGCCGCGGAATCCTCGCGCAGCAAGATGCGGTGCAGCTTGGCCGCGCCCTGCTCCCGGAGTTCGTAGCGCCAGCGGTCACGGATCGGCTGCGGAATGTCGGGCATTTCCGAAATGCCTTGCGCAAGCGCCCGGAAATAAAGCCCGGTACCGCCGACAAAAATCACCGACCGCCCTGAGAGCGTGCCCTCGTCGATGAGCTTCATCACGTCGCGCAGCCAGGCGCCGGTGGAATAGGCGGTGGAGGGATCGACATGCCCGTAGAGATAATGCGGGACGCGAGCGAGTTCGGCGGCAGTCGGCCGCGCCGTCAGCACGTCGAGCACAGAATAGCCTTGCATGGAATCGGTGTTGACGATGACGCCGCCCTTGCGCTCGGCGAGATCGAGCGCAAGGGCGGACTTGCCGCTGGCGGTTGGCCCGGCTATCAGGATCGCGTTCTCAACGCGGCCCTCGCC
>NZ_SUEO01000211.1 GCF_004962925.1 Mesorhizobium sp.
CCTCGGTGCTTGCCCTGTTGTGGGCGCTGCCCGGCTTGCGCATCCATCTGGTGCCGAGGCGACTGCGCTACCAGGCTGCGCACGCCAATGCGATAAAGCAGTTCCTCGCCCGCAACGTCCACCGCACCACGGCGCGCACCGGCGTGCTGGTCTTCGTCTCCATTGCGGAACGCTATGCCGAGGTGGTCGCCGACAGCGGCATCGACAGCCGTGTCGGCCAGGATGTTTGGGACAGTGTCGTCCGCGACCTTACCGCGCATGCCGGCGACGATCGCCTCGCCGACGGCTTCATCAAGGCAATCGAAGCGACTGGCGCGGTGCTGGCCGAGCATTTCCCGGTTTCGGCCGGCGATAGCAACGAACTCGACGATCATCTGGTCGAAATCTGAGTCGTTACGACCGTGCCTGACAGCTGTCGATCGCCTGTGCGAAAGCTTGGGAGCCGGCTGACCGGACTCTTGCAATCGGGCGATGCGGGTTTATGGTTAACCAATCATGAAGACGCTGAGCATCGACATCAGGAAAGCCGAGCCGCGCGATGCAAGCGCCATCGCCGACGTGCACCTGCTGGCCTGGCGCGGCGCCTATGCCGGCATCATCCCGCATCGCACGCTGACGTCGATGATCAACCGCCGCGGCGCCGACTGGTGGGCGAACGCCATCCGCCGCGCCGCCACCGTCCTGGTCGTCGAGATCGGCGGCAAGATCGCCGGCTACGCCACGATCGGCAAGAATCGCGCCCGCGAGCTCAAGCAGCAGGGCGAGATCTACGAACTTTACGTGCGCCCGGAGTATCAAGGCATCGGGCTCGGCAGCCGGCTATTCTCGGCCGCACGAGCGCGACTGGCAGACCACGGGCTGAAAGGCATGGTGGTGTGGGCGCTGGAGGACAATCAGAACGCTCTCACCTTCTATGCCGGCGCCGGCGGCCGCGACGTCGCCGAGGGCGTCGAGATCTTCGAGCAGAAGGCGCTGAAGAAGGTCGCCTTCGTCTGGGAATGACGGCTCAACACTCCTCTCGCTAACACCCTCAGCTGTTTTCAGTACCATTCGCCGCATTGCACCATGCGCCCCCGCCCGCTATCGGTTTCCAATCGAAAGAGGGACAAAAGCCATGCGTATCGAAGCCATAGCCATCGGAAAGAACCCGCCGGAGGACGTCAACGTCATCATCGAGGTGCCGATCGGCGGCGAGCCGATCAAGTATGAGATGGACAAGGAGGCCGGCACGCTGTTCGTCGACCGGTTCCTGCACACCTCGATGCGCTATCCCGGCAATTACGGCTTCGTGCCGCACACGCTGTCGGGTGACGGCGACCCGATCGACGTGCTGGTCTGCAACACGCGTGCTCTAGTGCCGGGCTGCGTCATCAATGTGCGGCCGATCGGCGTGCTTGTGATGGAGGACAATTCCGGCCAGGACGAGAAGGTCATTGCGGTGCCTTCGCCGAAGCTGACGCTACGTTATCAGAACGTCACTGAATACACGCAGCTGCCGGACATCACACGCGACCAGGTCCAGCACTTCTTCGAGCACTACAAGGATCTCGAACCCGGCAAATGGGTTAAGATCGAGGGCTGGCACGACGCCGCCTACGCCAAGAAAATGATCGTCGAGGCGATCGAGCGGGCGAAGGCAAGCAAGTAGGCCCAGCGCTTTCAAAATTGCGAGACGTCGGCGGGACAGCGCCCCCCTCTGCCCTACCGGGCATCTCCCCCACTTGGGGGGAGATTGGCAGCTTCGCCGCCCCGTCTCTCTTTCAGCGTTGGAGATTGGCGAAAGCCAAGATGGTAGCCGATCTCCCTCCTTGTGGGGGAGATGTCCGGCAGGACAGAGGGGGGCGCGAAGGATCGCCGAACGGCGGCCATTGCTACGCTCTTCCTCACCTCCACTAATTGTCGACGCGGCCGAAAGCGGGTACGTCGCCGACCATCACGCGCATGTCCTTGCCGCAGGCAAAGCTGCGTGCCTTCTCGTCGGCGAGCTTGCGCGCCTCGTCGTTGGCGGCCGGGTTGCCGGTGGCCAGCACCAGCCCGACGGTGCAGCCCTCATACTTCTCCGGCTGGGAGACCTTGGCGACGACCAGCACCTCGGTCGATTTGCTCTCGTCCTCGGGATTGCTGATCGATCGGCGGTGGATGACGGCGAAGGGAACGGCACGGTCGCCATTCGTCTCGATGCGCCATTCGAGCTTGGGTCCAGCCGAATTGAAACCGACGAAGCTTTCCCAGACCGTGGTCATGTCGCTGGATGGAAACCCGTAGAACAGCGATTCGCGGGCATCGTCATAGGCGATCAACACCGGGTAGCCGCGATAGCCCGAACAGGTGAGGCTGGCCCAGTCGCCTTCGCCTTGTTCGGCCTGCGCGTAGGTCACGCAGTCCTTCTTCGAGTCAAGATCGGTGTAGGCGCTAGAAAGATCGCCGGCCTGGGCAGCCTGGCAGAGGCCGGCGAGGGCTAGCGGAATCATCAAAATGGCACGCATTGCGGACAACTCCGTTTCGGGCTGCCGTAACGTATCGTCAAACGCTATTTCTTCAAGCTCGCTTCTATCAGCAGGTCGGCGT
Source organism: Mesorhizobium sp. (assembly GCF_004962925.1). Classification (GTDB taxonomy): domain Bacteria; phylum Pseudomonadota; class Alphaproteobacteria; order Rhizobiales; family Rhizobiaceae; genus Mesorhizobium. Next base: position 2,569 of record NZ_SUEO01000211.1, read on the forward strand.
TGCGGGCCACGGACTTCGCCGGTCCGCCGGCACCGAACAACTGCCCGCTGATATAGGCGCCCTCGATCAGAAGCAGCAGCCCGTCGCCCAGCGTATCGGCGTCGCGGGCACCCATTGCCGCCGCCATGGCGCGCAGGCGTCGGCGCAATTCCTGCTTGTTGGCCTCGCTCACCACGCGGGCCGGGTGGCCATGTTCGGGATACTCGACGGCCGCATTGGTCATGCCGCAGCCGCGATAGTCGGGTTTTTGCGTGCGCTTGCCGATGCGGGTCAGGAAGGCCGCGATCTGCGCGCGCGGATCGCCGGGATGGGCAGCCACCGCCTCGTCGAAGCGGGCCCAGAACTCGAGGTCGTATTGCCGGAGATAGGACGCGGCCAATTCGTCCTTGGAGGGAAAGCTGCGATAGAGGCTGGGCTTGGTGACGCCGGCACGCCGTACGATCTCGTCGACGCCGATCGCCCTGATGCCTTGCCGGTAGAACAGGTCGCGGGCAACGCGAAGGATTTTTTCGCCGGCGCGGGGCGGTGTCCCTTCATCCGCTTTGATCGTTGGTTCAATGCTTTTCATTTTGGATGTGCCGTGGCTGCTTGACAATGTTACCGATCGGTACGTATACCTCGGTGTAATTGCAACGTACCGGTCAGTAACATGATAGCTCAATCCCGTCCGTTTGGCCAGCGCTATGCTTTCGTCGTGGTCGCCGTCATTTTCCTCTGCCTGCTGATCGCGGCGGGCCTCCGTTCGGCTCCCGCCGTCATGATGCTGCCGCTGGAGGAGAGTTTCGGCTGGCGGCGCGATGTCGTCTCGCTCGCCGCGGCGATAGGCATCTTCCTCTACGGCCTGACCGGGCCGTTTGCTGCGGCACTGATGGAACGGATCGGGCTGCGCCGCACGCTGCTGGCATCGCTGGTGGTGATGTCGGGCTCGACGGCGCTCAGCCTGTTGATGACCGAGCCGTGGCACCTGCTTCTCACCTGGGGCGTCTTCTCCGGCGTCGGTTCCGGCGCAGTGGCCACGGTGCTCGGCGCCACCATCGTCAACCGCTGGTTCAAGACCAATCGCGGCCTGGTGATGGGGCTGATGTCCGCCTCCAGCGCCACCGGCCTGCTGGTGTTCCTGCCACTGCTCGCCGCGCTCGCCCAGTCGGGCGGCTGGAAGCCGGTCGCCATCGCCATTGCGGTCGCCACCGCTGTTCTTATACCGCTGGTCTATATGCTGGTGCCGGAGCGCCCCGCCGCGATCGGCATGGTGCGCTACGGTGCTGAGGCCGACGATGTGCCGCCGACGCCACCGGCCGCGCAAGGCAATTTCCTTACCCACACGCTCACCATGCTGCGCCGTGCCGCCGGCACCCGCGTGTTCTGGTATCTGTTCGCCACCTTCTTCATCTGCGGCTTCACCACCAATGGACTGGTCGGCACGCACCTGATCGCGTTTTGCGGCGACATGGGTATCGGCCAAGTGCAAGCCGCCGGCCTGCTGTCACTGATGGGCATTTTCGACCTGATCGGCACGACGCTGTCGGGCTGGCTCACCGACCGCTTCGATCCCCGCAAGCTGCTCGGCGCCTATTATGGCATCCGTGGCCTGTCGCTGATCTATCTGCCTTATTCCGGCTTCTCGTCGACCAGCCTGATCATCTTCGCCGTGCTCTATGGATTGGACTGGATCGCCACCGTGCCGCCGACGCTCAGGCTCTCCAACGAGGCGTTCGGCGATCGCAGTGGGCCGATCGTCTTCGGTTGGATCGTCGCCGGCCATCAGGTGGGTGCGGCGACCGCCGCCTTCTTCGGCGGCACCATGCGTGAATTGCAGGGCAATTACGAGCTTGCCTTCCTCATCGCCGGCATGACGGCAATAGCCGCAGCCTGCATCTCGCTGTTGATCAACACCAGCCGTCCGGCCTTCGAGCCCGAACCGCAAGCGGCTTGAGGTGTGCTGATATTCAGGTGAGGCCGGCCTGCAAACGGCGATTTCCTGCGCTTCCGGTGCTCACGTACCAAAAGTACGCTCCGCTCCGGTTCTCGGAACCCACCATTTTCGGCTCGGCCTGACCTGAATCTCAACACACCTTCGCGGCCGAAATTTCAAAAGGTGGTCTGACGATCAGGCTGCCCGTTTGAATGACGTTTTCTGCTTGTCGATTGTTATGAAACCTTCATGGTTTCGAGATGTGCCTGAAACATTGACGCTGGAGCTTGGCGGCGCCGTTCAACGCCATCCAGGAGACAGCCATGAACAAAATTTCGATGACGCGGCGCGCTTTCGTCACGTCGGCGAGCGCCGTTGGCCTCGTCGGCGCCTCGGGCCTCGCGCTTCCCTATTATTCCCGCGCCAATCAGCGGCCGGCCTTCACCCATGGTGTCCAGTCAGGCGACGTCGACGCCACCAGCGGCATGATCTGGACGCGCACCGATCGCCCGTCGCGCGTCATGTTCGAAGTGTCGTCGACGGAGAATTTCGCCAACGCCGTCCGCCTTGCGCCGCTCGATACGTCGCCGGCCAGCGACTATACGGTGAAGCGGCTGCTGACCGACCTCGCCTCGGACCAGGATATATTCTACCGGATGATCGCGGCCGATCTTGCCGACATCAACGCCGTCTCCGAGCCGATCGTCGGCCGTTTCCGCACGGCGCCGGCTTCGAAGCGTGACATCCGGTTCGCCTGGTCGGGCGACACCGCCGGCCAGGGTTGGGGCATCGACGATACAGGCATGAAGACCTATGCCACGATCGGCAAGCACACGCCCGACTTCTTCCTGCATTCCGGCGACACCATCTATGCCGACGGCGCGATGAAGGACGAGGTCGACCTGCCCGGTGGCGGCAAGTGGAAGAACAACGTCCTCATCGACGAAAAGCGCAAGGTTGCCGAGACGCTGGACGAGTACCGGGGTCAGTGGAAGTACAACATGATCGACAGGAACGTGCTGGGGCTCAACGCCATCTGCCCGACCTTCTACCAGTGGGACGACCACGAGGTGGTGAACAACTGGTCGGATTCGAAGGACCTGAGCGCCGACGACCGCTACTCGGAAAAATCCATCCATGTGCTGGCGGCACGCGCGGCACGCGCCTTCCACGAGATGACGACGATCCGCTACGAGCCGTCCGAACCCGGCCGCGTCTATCGCAAGATCGCCTATGGGCCGCTGCTCGACGTGTTCTTCCTCGACATGCGTTCCTATCGCGGCGCCAACGGCCCGGGCATGCAGGATACGGTCACGCCACAATCGCGCATCCTCGGCGAACAGCAGACGAAGTGGCTGAAGCGCGAACTGGCAAACTCCAACGCGACCTGGAAAGTCATCGCCGCCGACATGCCGCTCGGTCTCGTCGTCTGGAACGACGCCACCAAGAAGGCCGGCGCCGAGGCCGTCAGCAATGGCGACAATGGCCCGGCCAAGGGCCGCGAGCTGGAAATTGCCGACCTCCTTCGCTATATAAAGAACGCCGGTATCAGCAACACCGTCTGGCTGACCGCCGACGTGCACTACACGGCTGCGCACTACTACAATCCAGACAAGGCGCAGTTTCAGGATTTCAATCCGTTCTGGGAATTCGTCTCAGGTCCGCTGCATGCCGGCACGTATGGACCCAACGATTTCGACATGACCTTCGGTCCGGAGCTGAAATTCATCAAGGCGCCGACCGCCGAGCAGGGGCAGAACCTGCCGCCGTCGGCTGGCCTGCAGTTCTTCGGCCTTGTCGACATCGACGGCGCCACCGAACAGATGACGGTGCGGCTGATGGATCGCGACGACCATGAACTCTACAAGGTCGCGCTCGATCCGGTGCGATCGGCGTAACGGACCTCGTTTCGTCATCCTTGGGCGGAGCTTCGCTCCTGCTACGCCCTGGGATGACGACCGTCGTCGGCGGTCGTCAGTCCGGATAGCAGACGGTTGGAATCTTGGGCCAGACCGCGCTGTCGCAGCCGGCGTTTTCCTGCCTCTGCTTGAAGGCGGCACTGACCGGCCCGGTCACCACCGGGTCGACGCCATCGGGAGCATCGGCAAACAACTGCTCCGCCGTTCGTGTGTCGGACGGCAGGGCGGGGCGAGCCTCCTTGAACGTCGCAGCCGACTGTGCCGCGCCTGCCGCAAGGAGAACGGCGAGGGCTGCCCATGCAAGGATTGGCCGGTATCTGATGCCCGTATTGGTCATGAAATTTGAACTGTCCCGACCCTGAAAGGTTCCGCTTTGGTTAATATTTCCATTTCACACCAAGACGCTTAAGATTTGGTGACCATGTATTTGGTGGCACGCCTCCTCTTTCGCAATTGCGAAAAACCCTGTATGAGCCGCCCAACCGAAAGAGGCAGCGCCTTTTGGCCTGCTGCCTGCAACGCTCCCGAGACCACAACATGAAAATTCGTAATATCGCGATCATCGCGCACGTCGACCATGGAAAAACCACCCTCGTCGACCAGCTTCTGAAGCAGTCCGGCTCGTTCCGCGACAACCAGCGCGTCGCCGAACGCGCCATGGATTCGAACGACCTTGAAAAGGAACGCGGCATCACCATCCTGGCCAAGGCGACGTCGGTCGACTGGAAGGATACCCGCATCAACATCGTCGACACCCCAGGCCACGCCGATTTCGGCGGTGAGGTGGAGCGCATCCTGTCGATGGTGGATTCGGCCATCGTGCTGGTCGATGCCGCCGAGGGGCCGATGCCACAGACCAAATTCGTCGTCGGCAAGGCGCTCAAGGTCGGCTTGAAGCCGATCGTCGTCATCAACAAGATCGACCGGCCGGACGCCCGCCATGTCGAGGTGGTCAACGAAGTGTTCGACCTGTTTGCAGCGCTCGACGCGACCGACGAGCAGCTCGACTTCCCGATCCTTTACGGTTCAGGCCGCGACGGCTGGGTCTCGGAAAACCCCGAAGGGCCGAAGGACCAGGGCCTCTCGCCGCTGTTCGACCTCGTCATCAAGCACGTGCCGGCGCCGACCGTTCATCCCGGCCCGTTCCGAATGATCGGCACCATCCTTGAGGCCAATCCGTTCCTCGGCCGCATCATCACAGGCCGCATTGAATCCGGCACGCTGAAATCCAACCAGGCGGTCAAGGTGCTGCATCATGACGGCACCCAGGTCGAAACCGGCCGTATCTCGAAAATCCTCGCGTTCCGCGGGCTCGAGCGCCAGCCCATCGACGAGGCGCAGGCGGGCGATATCGTCGCCATTGCCGGCCTGTCGAAGGGCACCGTCGCCGACACCTTCTGCGACCCGTCGGTGACCGAGCCGCTGCATGCGCAGCCGATCGATCCGCCGACCGTGACGATGTCCTTCCTCGTCAACGATAGCCCGCTGGCCGGCACCGAAGGCGACAAGGTGACCAGCCGCGTCATCCGCGACCGCCTGCTGCGCGAGGCCGAAGGCAATGTCGCGCTGAAGATCGAGGAATCGCCCGACAAAGATTCGTTCTTCGTCTCCGGGCGCGGCGAATTGCAGCTTGCAGTGCTGATCGAGACGATGCGCCGCGAAGGTTTTGAGATCGCCGTGTCGCGGCCGCGCGTCGTCATGCAGAAAGGCGACAACGGCGAATTGCTGGAGCCGGTCGAGGAAGTCGTTATCGACGTCGACGAGGAGCATGCCGGCGTCGTCGTGCAGAAGATGTCGGAGCGCAAGGCCGAGATGGTCGAACTGCGTCCGTCCGGCGGCAACCGCCAGCGCATCGTCTTCCACGCGCCGACGCGCGGCCTGATCGGCTACCAGTCGGAGCTGTTGACCGACACGCGCGGCACCGCTGTCATGAACCGGCTGTTCCATGCCTACGAACCTTACAAGGGTGAGCTGCCGGGCCGCACCAATGGCGTGCTGATCTCCAATGAACAGGGTGAATCGGTGGCCTATGCCATGTGGAACCTGGAAGACCGCGGCCCGATGGTCATCGATCCGGGCGTCAAAGTCTATCAGGGCATGATCATCGGCATCCATTCACGCGACAACGACCTCGAAGTGAACGTGCTGAAGGGCAAGAAGCTGACCAACATCCGCGCCGCCGGCAAGGATGAGGCAGTAAAGCTGACGCCGCCGATCCGCATGACGCTGGAACGCGCGCTGGCCTGGATCCAGGACGACGAGCTGGTCGAGGTGACGCCGAAGACCATCCGCCTGCGCAAGCTCTACCTCGACCCGAACGAGCGCAAGCGTTTTGAGAAGTCGGCCAAGGTGGTCGGCGCGGCGTAATTTTTCTTCGAAGCAGTCAAAAGGGAGGGAGCGCCATCGTGCTCCCTCCCTTTGCATTTCATGCACCGGCGGCCGAGATGATAGTGTCCCGATCCGGCCAGCCAGCCAGATCGATGCGGATCACCGTTCCCGCTCGAGCGGGCTTGCGCAAGGCTTTGGTCCCGTCCGGACCAACGACCAGCAATCGCTTCTCGTCCCAAGCCTGAAGCCGCGATCGCGAGATACCGAGTTCACCGGCGAGCAGCCGGTCGAGCCGCAGCGCTGTCGGCATCTCCAGCCCGAGCTGGAGTTCGAGAGCGGTGGTATTTTCCGGACTGTCGCCGAGCACCTCCTTATGAACGGCGGCTTCAGGAAACTCCTCGACGCGCCTGATCCTGCTTCGCAGTGCCACGACATCGAAGGCATGGCGACGCGCCAGGGCCGGGTCGTTGCTTTCGAGCGCCTGCAGCAACGCAGGCTCGATGTCGCGGCGGTTGCACCGCTCCAAAATGCCGAAATTCCAGGAATTGTCGCAATCGATGCACCGGTAGATCAGCCACGCATCGATGCGTTTGCCATTGGCGTTGACGCGGAACTTCCCGCTGCTGTGGTAGCCCTTGAAGGCGCCGCAGCGATTGCAGTTGATCAGCGGTCGAGGTGCGGTTTTGGGCGCGATCGCCCAGCGGATACGCAGTATCGAAGACATGCCGAAAAGCCCTTCCCATCGGGAAGTTCGTCAGATCGGCGATGTCGAGATGCCCATGCGGGCACGGCGTGGCGAGAGACTGCGGTGGTCGGAAATCAGGTGTCGCGGGTGGTTGTGCGCGACAGCGGTTCAGCAGTGCCAAACCGGTCTCGAACCGCCACCCTGAGGAACACATCATATGAGCAGACGTCGCGAATGCGGCGCCATGCATTGTGTCGGGGGAGTTGACGAGACCGGCGGTTACGTAGGCAAAGTGAAGCTCGAAACTGTGTCGGGACGAAACTTCTAGCTGCCACGCGTCGGGTCGACAAGCCCCTTCTATTATCGATGCTACCGCCGCAGGAACACTTGCGCTAATATCGAGCGATCAACGTCCCAAGCAAAGATCCCGGTCATGCACTTCACCTCGCTTCTGATCTTCGCCGCCGCCCTTTTTGTCGCCGCCGGCTCGCCCGGTCCCTCGATTGCCGCTCTGGTGGCGCGGGTCATCGCAAAGGGCTTTCGCGACGTGTTCCCGTTCCTGCTCGCCATGTGGATCGGCGAGGGCATCTGGCTGTCGCTGGCGGTATTCGGGCTGGCGGTGGTGGCGCAGACCTTCCACCTCGCCTTCGTCGTGCTGAAATGGGTCGGCGTCGCTTATCTCGCCTACCTCGCCTGGAAGATGTGGACGGCCCCGGTCGAGGCGCGCGAGGGCGAGATGCCGCGCGACGAGTCAGCCATCAAACTGTTCTTTGCCGGCATGGCGGTGACGCTCGGCAATCCCAAGATCATGATGTTCTATCTGGCGCTGCTGCCGACCATCATCGATCTCGCCTCGGTGACGGTCGTCGGCTGGGTCGAGCTGACGCTGACCATGGCCGTGGTTCTGGTGGCCATCGATCTCGCCTGGGTGCTTGCCGCAGCGCAGGCGCGGAAACTGCTGAAGAGCAAGCGGGCGATGAAAATCGCCAACCGCGTCAGCGCCGGCACCATGGCCGGCGCCGCTGCGGCAATCGCGGCGCGGTCCTGAGCCGGCGCGTCAACCCATTTCGATTATCGGCGCGATCTCGACGCTGAAACCCGGGTTCGTCAGGATAGGACAATCCTTGGCTTTGCCGACGGCATCGTCGATGTCTTTCGCCTCGACGATTGTGTATCCGGCGGTCGGATTGCTGCCGCCATTGTTCTCGACCTTGCCGCCGGGCAGCACGGTCTTCGACATGCCGACCGGATTGCCACCGTCGACCACGGCCGAGCCAAGCTTGCCGTACCAGCCGTTCCAGGCATCCATCGCTGCTTTCCGCTCAGCCTCCTCGGTCGGCATCTTGCCCGAGCCGTGATAGACGTAGAGAAATTTCGCCATGTTCTCCTCCGTTGTTGATCTGCGGCGTCGAACCGACATGCGGGTCACGCCGCAGGAGCGATCATCGGACCAAATCGGCAAAGACGCAACGAGAATGCGCAATAGCTAATATACAGTTCGGTTGACTCGCAGTCACCTCACCTGGCCATCGCGTGATATTCATCGTTCGGCCGCATGTCGACTGCTGCCGCCACCCGGTTCGACATGTTGAAGAAGGAGGCGATGTCCCAGATGTCGCGGTCGGAAAAACCGGCCTCACGCAGCGCTGCGCGGTCGGCCTCGATGATCTTCGCCGGCTGTTCTGTCAGCTTGACTGCGAATTCGAGCATCGCCTTCTGTCTCGCGGAAAGGTCGGCGGCGCGGAAATTCATCACCATCATCTCGCCGAAGGCCGGGTCGCCGGAAAGCTGGCGCACCGCCGCGCCATGCGCGGCGAGGCAATAATAGCAGTGGTTGATGG
>NZ_SUEO01000212.1:0-3385 GCF_004962925.1 Mesorhizobium sp.
TCTACTCTGGCGGCCATCTGATGGCGTTTTCTGCGCTTCCGGTGCTCACGGACCCGCGCATGACCCCGGAAACCAATTTCGGTTTCCGGAAACGATCATGCGCAAATGCAAAGTGTTAGAGCGTCCTTTGCGCGTCCAATTGGACGCGCGGCGCTCTAATGTCCGCTGCGCTCCGGTTCTCGAAACCACCACCATATGACTCGCCAGAGCGAATTTCGAAACAGTCTCTGAGCGCCGTACAAGAAAAGTCAACAACGACGAATTAGCGAGAACCAGCGGGAAGCCCATGAGCATGATCCTCACCATCGCCGATCTCAAGGACCTGGCGCGCCGCCGCGTGCCGAAGATGTTCTTCGACTATGCCGATTCAGGTGGATGGACCGAAAGCACCTACCGGGCCAACGAGGAGGATTTCCAAAAGATCAAATTCCGCCAGCGCGTGCTGGTCGACATGAGCAACCGCTCGCTGGAATCGACCATGATCGGCGAGAAGGTGGCGATGCCAGTGGCGCTGGCGCCGACCGGCATGACCGGCATGCAGCATCCCGACGGCGAGATGCTGGCGGCGCAGGCGGCGGAGGAATTCGGCGTGCCGTTCACGCTGTCGACGATGAGCATCTGCTCGATCGAGGATGTCGCATCAGTGACCAAGAAGCCATTCTGGTTCCAGCTCTATGTGCTGCGCGACAAGGATTTCGTCCTTGATCTCATCGACAGGGCGAAGGCGGCGAAATGCTCGGCGCTGGTGCTGACGCTCGACCTGCAGATCCTCGGCCAGCGCCACAAGGATATCCGCAACGGGCTTTCGGCGCCGCCGCGCTTCACGCCGAAGCACATGTGGCAGGTGGCGACCAGGCCGGGCTGGTGCATTGGCATGGCAGGCACCAAGCGCCGGACCTTCCGCAACATCGTCGGCCACGCCAAGGGCGTCGGCGACCTCACCTCGCTGTCGTCATGGACGACGGAGCAGTTCGACCCGCATCTGTCGTGGAAGGACGTTGCCTGGATCAAGGAACGCTGGGGCGGCAAGCTGATCCTGAAGGGCATCCTCGACAAGGAGGACGCGCTGATGGCAGCCAAGACGGGCGCCGACGCGATCATCGTCTCCAATCATGGCGGACGCCAGCTCGACGGTGCGTCGTCATCGATCGGAGTGCTCGAAGAGATCGCCGATGCGGTCGGCGACACGATCGAGGTCCATATGGATGGCGGCATCCGCTCGGGCCAGGATGTGCTGAAAGCGTTGTGCCTCGGCGCCAAGGGCACCTATATCGGCCGGCCTTTCCTTTACGGCCTGGGCGCGCTCGGCAAGGAAGGGGTTACAAAAGCCTTGGAAATTATCCGCAAGGAGATGGACATAACGCTGGCGCTGTGCGGAAAGCGTCTGGTAACCGACATGGGCAAGGATCAGCTTCGGCGTTAGACTCCCGTGACGGCATGATCACGGAGATGGAAGCATTGACTGCCCCCGGCATCCACTTTCTCGACGCGCGCGGACCGGAAGGCATGCGCATCTATGCGGTCGGCGACGTGCATGGCCGGCTCGACCTGCTTGCCGCCATGTACCGCCGGATTGCGGCCGAGATCCGCCAGGCACGGCCGGCCGACTGGCGTGTCATTCATCTCGGCGACTATGTCGACCGCGGCCCCGATTCCAAGGGGGTCCTCGACTTCTTGATCGAAGCGCGAAAACGCGACCCGCGTCACCTGATGCTCGCGGGCAACCACGACATCGGCTTCCTTGATTTTCTCGATGCCCCCGACGCAGACGGGCTTTTCATGCGCTATGGCGGCATCCAGACCGCGCAATCCTATGGCGTGGCGATCAATGAAGGCGGCGGCGCGTGGTTCGGCAGGTCCGAGGTGGCACTGCGGCAAGGCCATGCAGCACTTGTCGAGGCCGTGCCGAAAAGCCATGTCGACTTCCTGCAGTCGCTGCCGTTTTCACTGACGTTCGGCGACTTCTTCTTCTGCCATGCGGGCATCCGGCCGGGCATTGCGCTGGAAAGTCAGACCACGCAGGACCTGATCTGGATCCGCGATATCTTCCACAACCATTCAGGCCTCCATCCGAAGATCGTGGTGCATGGCCACACGCCGGTGCCGGAGGCCGAGGTGATGGTCAACCGCGTCAATATCGACACGCTCGCCTACCAGACGGGGAACCTCACCGCGCTCGTCGTGAACGGCGCCGACAAGCGTATCCTGGTGGTGTCAGGTGAGAGGGCTTAAGGCGGGTCGCGCTTCAAGTCTTAGTTTGTTTATGTCGTCATCCCAAAACCACTGCGCACCCTCGGGTCAAGCCCAAAGGCAGGTTTGTGGGTGACACGCCCTAGCGAAGCGCTGCGGTGACGCCGTAGCCGTCGACGGCGTTGTGGTTGTTGGCTGCGTCGCCGGCATAGGTGCCGAGGCCGCACAACACGATGGCCGACAACATGGCAAAGGACAGAAGCGCTGCTTTCACGGACGTCATCTCTTGTTGAGCTTTCTGCATCTGTGCACGAGGCGGGTTACCAATGGGTTGAAACGGAAAATATGATTTCGCGCTTCTAGGGATGTTCTGTATCGGCGATGTGTCGCGCGAGTGACACAAAGGGTTCATCGCGGTTGCACGGAAGATGCAGAGCGCGTGCCTTCTAGGTTGGCGGGCGGCCACAAGCCAAGGACGAAACAAGCTGTCCACAGCGGATTTTTGCCGGCGTGCCAAATATGCAACGTCGGAACTGACAAGCCGTCAGATCGTCGCCACCCAGGCTCGGGCGATGGCCAGCCCGGCGGCATCGGCATCCGGTCCGTTGCGGGCCATTTCGTCGTCGAGCCGGTCACTCCAGTCAGGGTGTCGCTCGGCTATGAGCGGGGCGAAGGACCTGCTCCAGTCGCGGACCATCGGCCGGTCCGCCTCGAAATGGAACTGAAAGCCATAGACGGCGCGGCCGATGCGAAACGCCTGGTTCTCGGCGACACCGTTGCCGGCGAGCCGCACGGCATCTTCAGGCAGCACAAAGGTGTCGTCGTGCCATTCGAAGATGGGGAATTTTTCGGGCAGCGCGCCGAGCACCGGATCGGCCTTGGCGGCCGGCGTCAGCGATACGCCGCACCAGCCGAATTCGTTGGCAGCGCCGATCCGGTTCTCGCCGCCGAAGGCGCGAGCGACCAGCTGACCGCCGAGACAGATGCCGAGCACGGCGCGGTTCCTGTGGGCGAAATCGCGGGTCAGTTCGAGCAACGCGGGAAAATAGGGATAGTCGTGATCGGCCAGCGCGTTCTGGCCGCCGCCAAGCACCACCAGGGCGTCGTGCTCGGCAGCATCTTCCGGCAGGGAATCGCCTTGATAGGGGCGGCGAAGATCGAGGTCGGCGCCTGCCTCCGCCAGTGCCGCGCCGAC
>NZ_SUEO01000212.1:3395-5933 GCF_004962925.1 Mesorhizobium sp.
GGCCAAGGCCGGTCTTGTCGTAGTTCTGGACCACCAGCACCCGCATTGAAAAACCTGCTGACATGAAAAAGATGCGACGAGCGATATCATGCCGTCATCATTGCGGCCAAGATGCGTATTCGGGGAGAAAGCTATGCCACTGCAGAACCGCGTAGACCCGTTCGGCGTCCTCCATGCCGTGCCGGAGCGCGGCCTATTCATGGGCAATCGCGGCATCATCCATAACCCCGAAACGAAGACGCTGCTGAAAAAGCGCTGGGCGCTGCATGCCTGGATCATCTGCGTCTGCGAATTCCGCGATGTGCGGCGCGAGCCGATGGGCAGAAACAGGCAAAGCGACGACCAGTTGGGCGGCAAGGCCGGCTGGACCGAATTGTTTTTCCTGGACGAGGTGACCGCGCTCTCTGCCGGGCATCGGCCCTGCTTCTTCTGCCGGCGTGCGCGGGCGAGGGATTTCGTCCAGCGCTTCGGCGTGGCCTTCGGCATTGCCGAGCCGCGCGCACCGCAGGTCGACAAGCGGCTGCATAAGGAGCGGCTCGCCGCAGGTGGGCGGGCACCCGTCGTATCCGCAGAAGAGCTTGCCGGGTTGCCGGATGGCACCATGGTCGCGAACGGCGGCAGCGCCTATGCGATACGTGGCGGCAAGGCACTGCGCTGGTCGTTCGCCGGCTATGGCGATCCGGTGGGGTTCGGCGGTTTTGCCGGCCGTCCAATCCGCCTGCTCACGCCGACAACCACCGTTTCCGTGCTGAGGCAAGGCTACGAGCCGGTTTGGCATCCCTCGGCCGAGACTTGACGCCAAGACCCGGCTCGCCCATTCCTCGGCGATGCGCGCCAATTACAAGATGCAGCGGCTGTTCGTGCCGGACGACCTCGGACCGGATATCGAGTTCGAGGCGAGCCCGCAGCAGGGCCACTACCTGATGCATGTGCTGCGGCTCGGCGAAGGCGCCGAAATCCTGTTGTTCAACGGCCGCGACGGCGAATGGTCGGCGGCAATCGCCGCCAAATCCAAGAAAGCGGTACGCCTGAAGGTGCTTACCTTGCAGCGGCCGCAGCCGCCGCTACCCGATCTCGTCTATTGCTTTGCACCATTGAAGCAGGGCCGGCTCGATTATCTGGTGCAGAAGGCGGTCGAGATGGGCGCCGGCGTCCTGCAGCCGGTCATCACCCAGCACACGCAAGTGGCAAAGCCCGGCATCGAGCGCCTGCGCGCCAACGTCGTCGAGGCTGCCGAACAATGCGGCATCCTGGCGGTGCCGGACGTGCGCGAAGCGGAAAAGTTCGAACGCCTGCTGGCAGGCTGGGACAAGGAGCGGCGGTTGATCTTCTGCGACGAGGATGCCTCCACCAACAATCCCCTGCCCGCGCTGCAAGCGGTGCGGGAGAAGAAGTTGGGGCTGCTGGTCGGCCCCGAGGGCGGGTTTTCCGATGAAGAACGAAGGATGCTGAGGGCGCTGCCTTTCGTAACCGCCATTCCGCTCGGTCCGCGCATCCTGCGTGCCGACACGGCTGCCGTGGCGGCACTGGCGGTGATACAGGCCACAATCGGGGATTGGTGATCAATTCCAGTTACCCTGTGGCTCAGGATTTTTCGCTTGCTCGCCTACTGACATTTCGTCCATCTAGCGCCGGCGGTCGTCCGGCCGCCTACAGCGCCGTGCGTCCTTTCGGATGCGCATAGGACGTTGTAGCACTTTGGTTTGGCGCATGATCCCCAGCGAAAATCGATGCCGGTTTTCGCGGTCATTCGTCGAGAGGGCTTGTTATGGCGCGTGACACCACCGATTTCCGGCCCATCGAAGGCGTCGACGAGCTTGTCGAGCACCTGGCCGAAGGCAACAAACCGCGCGACAAATGGCGCATCGGCACCGAACACGAGAAATTCCCGTTCTATGTCGACGGCAATGCGCCGGTGCCCTATGGCGGCGAGCACGGCATCCGCGCCATTCTCGAAGGCATGCAGGAAAAACTCGGCTGGGATCCGATCATGGATGCCGGCCGCATCATCGGCCTGGTCGAGCCGACCGGCCAAGGGGCGATCTCGCTGGAACCAGGCGGCCAGTTCGAGCTGTCCGGCGCGCCGCTGGAGACGATCCATCAGACCTGCCGCGAAGGCAATGCACATCTGGCACAGGTGCGCGAGATCGCCGAACCGATGGGCATCCGCTTCCTCGGCCTCGGCGGCAGCCCCAAATGGTCGCTGGCCGAGACGCCGAAAATGCCGAAATCGCGCTACGAGATCATGACGCGCTACATGCCCAAGGTCGGCACCAAAGGCCTCGACATGATGTACCGCACCTGCACCATCCAGGTGAATCTCGACTTCGAGAGCGAGGCCGACATGCGCCGCAAGATGCAGGTTTCGCTCAAGCTGCAGCCGCTGTCGACGGCGCTGTTCGCCAACTCGCCGTTCACCGAGAGCCGGCCTAACGGATTGCAGAGCTGGCGCGGCGAAATCTGGCGCGACACCGACAACCAGCGCTCGGGCCTGCTCGAATTCTGCTTCTCGCCCGATTTCGGCTTCGCCGACTATGT
>NZ_SUEO01000212.1:5943-11081 GCF_004962925.1 Mesorhizobium sp.
TGCCGATGTACTTCGTCATCCGCGACGGCCAGTACCACGACATGACGCACGTCACCTTCCGCCAGTTCATGGCAGGTGCGGCCCGCAACGAGATACCCGACGGGCTGCCGACGATGGGCGATTGGGCGAACCATCTGTCGACGCTGTTTCCCGACGTGCGCTTGAAGCGTTTCCTTGAAATGCGCGGCGCCGATGGCGGACCGTGGCGGCGCATCTGCGCGCTGCCGGCCTTCTGGGTCGGGCTGCTCTATGATGCGGCGGCGCTCGACGCGGCCGAGGCGCTGACCTCGAGCTGGAGCTATGAGGAAGTGCTGGCGATGCGCAACGCCGTGCCGGAACAGGGCATTTCGGCGCCGTTCCGCAACACGACACTGCGAGAGATCGCCCGCGACGTGCTCGTCATCTCGCGCATGGGGCTGAAGAACCGCGGCCGCAAGAACCGCGACGGCTACGACGAAACTTCGTTCCTCAGCACGCTGGACGAAGTCGTCGCACGCGGCACCACCAGCGCCGAAGAGCTGCTCTCCGCCTATCATACGCGCTGGGGTGGCTCGATCGAGCCGGTGTTCATGGAGTATGCGTATTGAGGGTTTGTGTAGGAGAAGGCGACTTAACGTTTCCCGAATTTCTTTAAAGCTGCACGAAGACGCCCTGCCAAGGTCAATTCGACGGCCCCGCCAGCCATGATTTCCCGCGGCTGGGATCCGAACAAATCCGAACCGGCCAGGCGGGCTTGCGATGGCGTCTTGCGAATGATGATCTGATAACCTCGCCGCAGCTCCTCGAACTGGCCTTCTATCGACCCAAGGAACGCATCGATGCCAGCCTGCGGCCGATCCGCGGCAGGTCGATCCGGCATCCAGACATAGTCATCCAGAATCATGATGCCGCCCGTTTCCAGAATCTGCCAGGCCAGCGACGCATCGGCAAAGCTGCTGGCGGCGTGGTGGTCGCCGTCGACATAGACCAGCCCGAATGTCCGGCCTTCACGACGAAGCTTCGGCAGGATTTCGATCGATAGTCCCTTGTGCTTCTCCAGCCTGCTTCCGAAAGGAGCGAGATTCTTGTCGAACCTTGATTCGACGGAACTCATATCCGCTTCATACTCAGAACCGCTCGTCACGTGTTCCTTGCTCCCGGCGAATGTGTCGACACAGCAAATCTTCGACCGTTTGAAAAACGAAAGGAAAAACACAGCCGACAGACCCTCGAACGAGCCTATCTCAAGTATTTCAAGATTTCTGTTCTTGATATCCTTGAACAAGCGCTGCCATTTCGGGATATGCGTAGATGTCCAGTCATGCGAGAAGGACTTTTCGGCAAAGTAATCATGATGCATGGTCGGCTCGATCAAATACCGGATTGCCCGCCTTTTCGTTCTCGCATCGTTTCGGAATCTGGAGCAAGACGCAATTATCACTTCAAGGTCATGTTACCCAACTAATGACATGGGGCTGTGATTTCGGACTGTTCCTGACGCAGAGGGCGCCGCCGGAGCTCAAGTCCACTACATCCGAGGCATCCGTGCATACAGATGTCAGAACTTCATTCAGGATGTTTGAAGTTCGACAAAGAGATGCAGCACGCACGCTCGCTGTACCCCTTCAATAAACGCGGGAAAGGGGCTAGGTTTCTGCAGGCGCGGATTTTCGAGGAGAAGCCAATGCCTTCCTTGTTCGACATTCTGACGCAGGCGCAGAACGGCAACGGCATGCAGGCCCTGGCCCAACAGTTCGGGCTTTCCCAGCAGCAAACGCAATCGGCGGTCGAGGCGCTGCTGCCGGCCTTTTCACAGGGGCTGAAGCGCAACACCTCCGACCCTTACGGGCTCGGCTCGTTCATGACGGCAATGGCCAGCGGCCAGCACGCCAAATATTTCGAGGACGCAAGCCGGGCTTTCTCACCGCAGGGCGTCGATGAAGGCAACGGCATTCTTGGCCATCTGTTCGGATCCAAGGACCTGTCCCGCGCCGTTGCCAGCCAGGCTGCGCAGGCGAGCGGCGTCAGCCAGCAGGTTTTGCAGCAGATGCTGCCGGCCGTGGCTTCGATGGTGATGGGCGGCCTGTTCAAGCAGACCACAAATCAGATGCAGGCGGCAGGCGGATTCGGCGGCGGCAGCAATCCGCTCGGCGAGATCATCGAGCAGATGATGCGGCAGGCCGGTGGAGGCGCACAGGCGCCGGCACCACAGCAGCGCCAGGCGCCGCAGCCTGCAAGCCCTGCCGACAATCCACTTGGCAAAGTGCTGCAGGACATATTCGGTGGCGGTGGCCAGCGGCCGCAAGGCCAGCCACAGCAGAGACAGAACCCCATGGGCGACAATCCGCTTGGCAAGGTGCTGCAGGATATGTTCGGCGGCGGCGCGCAACAGCCGCAGCAAACCCAGCCGCAGCAGGCACCAAATCCCTATGGCGGCGACAATCCGCTCGGCAAGGTGCTGCAGGATATGTTCGGCGGCGGTGCGCAGCAAACTCAGCCACAGCCGCCCCAGCAGCGTCAGGCGCCGCAGCCGCAGGCCAATCCGAGCGGCAGGCCACAGAATCCGTTCGACGATTTGTTCGGCAAGATGTTCGAGACGGGCGCGCAGCAGCGCGACGATTACCAGAAGGGCATGGAATCGATCTTCGATCAGTTCAAGCGAGGCATGGATCGGCGGTAGGCCAACATCAGGTCGGCGCCGCCCAAAAGAAAAATGCCCAGCCCTCGAGAGGGCCGGGCAGTGTGCAGGCGGGCCGGCGGGGAACCGGCAGGGAGTGGGCGCCTGCGAAATCCTACAGCGCGCCCCTTAGGCGACCTTGCGGGCAAGATCCTCGATCGTGTCCGTGCGATCGGTCGCGATGACGCGTAGCCTTTCGGTCGGATCGCGGCCAAACGGCACGTCGATAGCGACGTGCAGGTCGGCGCGCGTCAGGCCGATATCGGCGAGTTCGGAGTCCGACATCTCGCCGAGGCGATAAAAGGCGCGGCGGTTTTTCCAGGCGCGGTAGACGTTGGAGATGGCATTGGCCACGCGCGTCGCAACGGCTGGACGCGACGTGATGCGCGGGGACCCGGTGGCGAAGTCGAATGTAGCCATATCAGCCTCCTTCATTTTCGAACGGACGAAACGGGGCGATCGGCGCTGGCAACAGCGGCCGTTCCAGTCCCGATCCACGTAGAAGATGCACGTCGTCGTCCCAAAACCGGTGACCACTTAGGCGACATGCACTGCCTTGATGTGGACAATGGTGAATTTGCCATCACTCGATTGATTAATCCAACGAATGTTTCTAATCTTTAGCATCAACATCAGTGATGGATTGGACCGATGAAAACGCCCCTCGATCTCGATCAGTTGCAGACCTTCGTCTCGATTGTCGACACCGGCAGCTTTACCCGCGCGGCAGAAGAGGTGCATCGGACCCAGTCGGCGGTGTCCATGCAGATGCGCCGACTGGAGGAACGGATCGGCAAGCCGCTGTTCGAAAAGGACGGGCGCACCAACAGGCTGACCGAGGATGGCGACAGGCTGCTCTCCTACGCAAGACGGCTGCTGTTCCTCAATCGCGAAACGCTGGCCGCCTTCGACGACCGGCGGCTCGAGGGCACGATCCGCATCGGCACGCCGGACGACTATGCCGATCGCTTTCTGCCCGAGATCATGGCCCGCTTCGCCCGTTCCAATCCACGTGTCGAGTTGACGGTCATCTGCGAGCCAACGCCGGGGCTGGTCGACCATATCAAGCGCGGCAATCTCGATCTGGCGCTGGTGACGCATAATGACGCGCACGGCCAATCGGAAGTGGTGCGGCGCGAACCGCTGCTGTGGGTCACTTCGGCCAACCACGCGACACATGAGCAGGACACATTGCCGATGGCTTTCGGCCGGCCGAACTGCATCTGGCGGCGGGCTGCCGTCGACGTGCTCGATCGGCAGAACCGAGACTACCGCATCCTGTTCACCAGCTTCTCGGCAACCGTCATAACGGCTGCGGTGCTTTCCGGCCTGGCGATCTCGGTGCTGCCGGAATGCGCACTGCGGCCGGGCATGCGGGTTCTGGGCGACGCCGACGGGTTCGGCGCCCTGCCCGACTGCCGCATAGGCATCATGCGCGGCCAGACGTCGCGGCCGGAGATCGTCGATGCGCTGGCCCGTCACATTTCGGAAAGCCTCGATAATATTTCCGTGCCGCTCGGCGAAGAGACGGGAACCTTCGACTTCGCCGCACTCGCCTTTTCGAAGATGAAGCGGACCAAGCCGAACCAGATCCTGCCGGGCTGGTGAAGGAGCCGGGGGTCGGCGCTGAGCACCTACGGCTTGACGCGGACGCACAACCGCCCCCCAATCGGCCCATGAGCGACGCAGCATCCGAATCACGCACCAACGCCACCGAATACACGGTGAGCGAGATTTCCGGCGCGCTGAAGCGCACGGTTGAGGACGTCTTCGGCAATGTGCGGGTGCGCGGCGAAATATCCGGCTATCGCGGGCCGCATTCTTCGGGCCATGCTTATTTCTGCCTGAAGGACGACCGCGCGCGGCTCGACGCCGTCGTGTGGAAGGGCACGATGGGCCGGCTGAAATTCCGCCCCGAAGAGGGCATGGAGGTGATCGCCACCGGCAAGCTCACCACCTATCCCGGAAAATCCAACTACCAGATCGTCATCGACAATCTGGAGCCGGCCGGCGCCGGGGCGCTGATGGCGCTGCTGGAAGAGCGCAAGCGCCGGCTGCAGGCCGAAGGCCTGTTCGATGCCGGCCGCAAGCGCTTGCTGCCGTTCATGCCGCGCGTCATCGGCGTCGTCACCTCGCCGACAGGCTCCGTCATTCGCGACATCATCCACCGGATCAAGGACCGGTTTCCGCTGCATGTGCTTGTGTGGCCGGTTCGGGTGCAGGGCGAGACAGCGGGCGCGGAAGTGACCGCCGCCGTCAACGGTTTCAACGCGCTGGCGCAGGATGGCATTATCCCGCAGCCCGACCTGTTGATCGTGGCACGCGGCGGCGGCAGCCTCGAGGATCTTTGGGGATTCAATGACGAGGCGCTGGCTCGTGCCGTCGCCGTCTCGCGCATTCCGGTGATCTCCGCTGTCGGCCATGAAACCGACTGGACGCTGATCGACCTGGCAGCGGATGTGCGGGCGCCGACACCGACGGG
>NZ_SUEO01000213.1 GCF_004962925.1 Mesorhizobium sp.
CCGATGCCATCGGCTACTATGGCGCGCTGCTGCCGACAGGACGCAGTTGCGAAGATAGCTGGGTCGTGGCGTCGGCGCTGGCACCGCTGACGCAGCGGCTTCGCTTCCTTGTCGCCGTCCGGCCGGGCCTGCAATCGCCGACGCTAGCCGCGCGCATGACCTCGACGCTCGACCGCATTTCCGGCGGACGCCTGCTCATCAACGTCGTCACCGGCGGGGATCCGGTCGAGAACAAAGGCGACGGCATCTTCCTCAGCCATGACGAGCGCTATGAGGTGACGCGGGAATTCCTCGACATCTACAAGGCGGTGCTTCGCGGCGAGACCGTAGCGTTCGCAGGCAAGCACTTCCGTATCGAGGACGGTCGCCTACTGTTTCCGCCCGTGCAGACGCCACATCCGCCGCTCTATTTCGGCGGCTCGTCCGATGCCGGTAACGCGGTCGCCGCCGAACAGATCGACAAATATCTGACCTGGGGCGAACCGCCGGCGGACGTCGCGGCAAAGATTGCCCATGTGCGCGGTCTTGCCGAGAAAGCCGGGCGCCAGGTGACTTTCGGCATCAGGCTGCATGTCATCGTCCGCGAGACCAATGATGAGGCCTGGGCCGATGCCGACCGCCTGATCAGCCGCCTGGACGACAACACGATAACCGAGGCGCAGAAGGTTTTCGCGCGCATGGATTCCGTCGGCCAGTCGCGCATGAGCCGGCTTCATGGCGGCCGCCGCGACAAGCTCGAAATCAGTCCGAACCTGTGGGCTGGCGTTGGCCTGGTGCGCGGCGGCGCCGGCACCGCCCTGGTCGGCGATGCGGCGACAGTTGCGGAACGGATCGAGGAATACCGGCGCATTGGCATCGATAGCTTTATCCTGTCCGGCTATCCGCATCTGGAGGAGGCCTATCGGTTCGGCGAACTGGTGTTGCCGTTGTTGCCGCTCGATCATGAAATCTCGACCCGCCCGACGGCCGTCAACATGGGACCGTTCGGCGAAACGGTGGCCGGCGACCATCGGCCTTCGGCACCGCGCGCGAGTCAGTCTTGAGCGCCAGAGACTTGGGCAGGGGACCGGTCGTAGCCATCATCGGTGGCGGCTTTTCCGGTGCGGCGACCGCGTTTCATCTTGCGCGGCTGCTGCCCGCCGGTGCTGCCGATATCGTGGTCGTCGAGCCCAGAGACGGGCTCGGCTATGGCCTGGCCTACTCGACGGCCGATCCTTCACACCGCATCAACGTGCCGGCGTCGAGAATGACGCTGATCTCCGGCCAGGACAGCCACTTTGCCGATTGGCTGGAGCAGACCGGCGCGATTCTCGACGATGCCGAGGCTATTGCCGCAAATGGAGCACTCTACCCACAGCGACGCGTTTTCGGGCGCTACGTGGAATCTTATCTCCAACCCTTTCTCTTCGGCAAAGTGATCCGTCATGTCAGGTCCGCCGTCGCGTCAGTCGAGCTCAGTGGCCAGGGCTACATCCTGATTCTCGCTGATGGAAGGACGCTCGCAGCCGACGCCCTAGTGATTGCGGCGACGCATCCGCCACCCGCCTTGCCATCGGCCCTGCGGTCCGTGGCTGCTGCAGCCCGGCTGTTGGCCAATCCCTATGATCTCGGAGGGCTGCAAGCGATCGGCCGCGACGACCATGTGCTCGTAGTCGGCACTGGACTGACGTCGGCGGACATCATTGCCACGCTGGACCGCAATGGGCATCGTAGCCGCATCGTCGCGCTGTCACGTCATGGTTATCGTTCGCGCAGCCACGCGGTGCTCCCGGTCGACCCGATTGGTGATTTCATCAGTCTGCCTTCACGCAGCGCAACAGTGATGCTCAGACGCATCCGGGCCACGATCCTAGATGCCAAGCGTCGGGGCGAAGACTGGCACCCGGTGCTCGATGCCGTCCGACGTCAGGGACAAATCATCTGGCAGGCCCTGCCGCTCGACGAGCAACGCCGCCTCGTGCGCCATTTGCGCACGCTGTGGGATGTGCATCGCTTCCGCATCGCGCCACAGGTCGCGGACGTGCTCGATCGCCGCGTTGCCGAAGGCATGCTCGCCTATCGCGCCGCATCGATCGTCGGCGCCGAGCAGGTCGACGGGCGCATTCGCGTCGCGATGCGGCCAAGGCGCCAACCCACTCAGACAACCGAGACGTTCGACAGGGTGGTCGTCACGACCGGGCCGGCGCATGCCGATATTTTCCGGACCAACACAGCAATTGCCGATCTCGGGCGAATGGGACTGGTCCGGCTAGACCCGATTGGCCTTGGCCTGGCGACCGACAGCCAAGGCCGTGCGCTCAGCACTTCCGGCCGACCGACCGACAGCATTTTCGTCAGCGGGCCGCTGGCGCGCGGCAGCGTTGGCGAATTGATGGGAATTCCCGAAGTCACCGCGCATGCCGAGCGTATAGCCGCTGAAATCCACCAATGGCTTGGATACCAAACGGCGTTGCGTCGTAAGGCGTCGTGAAGCTGCAAACACGACGAGGCTATCCAGATGACACTCACCGAGCGTATTGCGAAGTGGAAGCCCATCGTGTCGTAAATAGGCCACTGGTCGCGTGCCGCTCCTGGCGCTTTTAGCAGATCCGCTCGACCTCGGAGGTGCCGATCTCCATGCCCAGACTTCGCACCGGCGTCCACCGCTTTGATGACGATCCGAGACGATCAGCCCACCGCGGCGGGTCGAGAAAGCACTGGGCGGGAAGACGCCTACAGCGAGGCTGCTCGCCTTGTGGCCGCAGAGAGGGAAAGAATCTGCCGCCGGACATCGACTTCAGTGGTTTAGAGAAGGCGGCTCGGCAGCGACCTCTGCGTGAACCCAGACGCCTTGAAAAGCCCGATGCGTCCGGATTTTTGGCGGTGATCTTCATCAAATGCGATGAGCTGCAATTTCTGGCGACGGCCACGCTAAGGGCGGGCCTCCAGCACCATGTTGAACGGTGTCTCCGCGGCGCGACGCAATCGCTTGAAGCCGCCGCCGGTCACCACCTTGCGCAGCCTCGCCTCACCGGCCTGGGCTCCAAGCGCGAGCCCGACTTCCTGCGACACGGACGCGGGCGTGCACACGAACGTGGAAGCGGCATAGTAAACGCGTCCGACGGGATTGAGGTTCGCCGCCAGATGATCATGCGCGAACGGCTCGACGATCATCCACGTGCCATCCGGCTTGAGCGATCCGTGGACATGGGTGGCGGCGCCCGTCGGGTCGCCCATGTCGTGAAGGCAATCGAAGAATGTGACGAGGTCGTAGGTTCCGGGATAGCTCTTGGCGGCCGCGACGTCGAACCGCGTGTTGACGCCGACGCCGGCTACCTCGGCCGCCTTGCGGGCGCGCTCAATCGAAGGGGCATGATAGTCGAAGCCGACGAAGCGCGAATTGGGGAAGGCCTGTGCCATGAGCACGGTCGATGCACCATGACCGCATCCAACATCCGCGACGTCCACGCCGCGTTGGAGCTTCTCGACGACGCCCTCCAAGGCCGGCAGCCAGGAGTCGATCAGATTGGCATTGTAGCCTGGACGGAAGAACCGTTCCGTACCGCGAAACAGACACGCGCTATGATCGTGCCACCCGACGCCATTGCCGGACTGGAATGCCTGCCTCACCTTTTCTTCATCGAGCCACAGCGCGGACAGGAACTCGAATGCGCCTGCCATGAAGGCCGGGCTGTCTTCATCGGCGAACACCAGCTCTTGCTCGGCGTTGAGATAGAATTTGTCGCTCGCTTCGTCGTAGTCGACGTAGCCCGCCGCCGCCTGCCCGGAAAGCCATTCCCTTACGAGGCGTTCCTGGGTGCCGGTGCGTGTCGAAAGTTCGGCGGCCGTCATCTTGCCGCCTTCGCGCAATGCCTTGAACAGGCCGAGTCTGTCCCCCAGCAGGACTCCCGCGCCCGTTGCGATCGCACCGAGATCGCCGACCATTTTCCCCAAGAATGCGTCCAACTTTTCCTGATTCGCTTCAGACATCTGAATCTCCCTTTGGGTTCAATCTCTCCAGGCGACGGAGCCGTGCTCGTCATGAGGCGCCTTGAGCATCAGATGCTCGAAGACATGCAGATATCCCCGGCGGCTCATCCGCGCTGCCGATCCTGCACCAGACCATATAGGTGACGACCGGCGCGGTGGTCGGGAATGACAGCCACCTCCATGCCGTTGAAAAGCAGGAAATCCGTCACTTTGCCCTCGTCGGTAACCGGCGGAGCCGGAGTGGTCGTCACCAGGGCAAGCCCTGTTGCAGCAGGTATCCTTGGGCAGCCTGTCATAACATCGATGACTCCGGTTGTGGTGCCGGGGCGGGCGATCAGGGGCCAAGTGATTGTTCCGCGGCGGCTGTATGTTGTGGTAAGGTGATCATGCGAATTCTTGTTGGTCGGTCACGTGTTTTGCGGATGACCCGCATGTACTGTGCCAAATGAGAAAACCATTCAAACGCAATCCAGTAGATCTGACTGTATCCGACATTGTCGGAATTTGGACATCGCCGAACGCGAAGCGCTCGGGGCTTGTGACGATACTTGAGCGTGCTGCTTCGGAGGAGGGATGCGCCTCGAACCGGCCGCGAGGCCTTTTTCTGGCAACGGATATTCCGGCCGGGTTAGGCCGCGAGGAAAGCGACGGTGAATAAGAGGTAGAGGACCAACCGTTTTGAGCAGGTAGTTGCCGTGTTGCGCCCCCAGGCAAAGGCCAGCACCACGGAGCAGTATTTCTGGTGGCGATACTACAACGCCTTTAAGTGCCGGTTACCCGTTTTTACCCAGTTGGCCTGGTGCATTCAGAGCGAGGTCGTTGGAAACCGCTTATTGTGGCTATGGGCGAACTCGGGATGGAGGAGTGGGCGATTATATATTTGACAAACCCAACGGGATGAGCGATAACGATTCCAAGGAGTTAAAGCCATGTCCGTTTTGTCCCGCCCCTACTTCCACGACGAAGCCGCCGCATTCGAGCATGTAGAGGCGATGCTTTGGCCGCAGGGTCCGGTCTGCCATCACTGTGGATCAATGGATAAGCACTACAAGCTGGCTGGCGTTCGCTCCAAGCCTTCGAAGAAGAACCCGCACGGCGTCGAGCGCCATGGCCTCTACAAGTGCTCGGCCTGCCGTGCCCAGTTCACGGTTCGCATGGGCACGATCTTCGAGGAAAGCCATTTGCCCCTGCACAAGTGGTTGCAGGCCATCCACCTTATGTGCTCGTCAAAGAAGGGCATTTCCTCGCACCAGCTCCACCGCGTTCTGGAATGCACCTACAAGACGGCTTGGTTCCTGTCGCACCGCATTCGCGAGGCCATGCGCTCGGATGACTTCACGCCTATGGGCGGCAACGGCAAATTCGTTGAGGTTGACGAAACCTACATCGGCCGCCTTGCTGGCGTTCCGAAGCAGAGGACCGGCGCGGCTCACAAGAACACCGTGCTTACCCTTGTGGAGCGTGGCGGCATTGCCCGCTCATTCCATATCGACAGCGCTTCGGTTGCCCGCGTCCTGCCGATCGTCAACGCCAACATCCACAAGGAAAGCGTCTTCATGTCGGACGAGGCGCGCGTGTACGACAACATTGGTCCCGAGTTCGCAGCCCATGGCAAAATCAATCATGGCCGCGAGGAATACGTTCGCGGCATCGTCCACACCAACACCGTGGAAGGCTATTATTCGATTTTCAAGCGCGGCATGAAGGGCGTTTACCAGCATTGCGCCGAACACCATCTGCACCGCTATTTGGCTGAGTTTGATTTCCGCTACTCGAACCGTTCGGCCATGGGCATCGAGGACAACGTTCGCTCGCTCATCGTCTTGAAGGGCACCAAGGGCAAGCGCCTGACTTATGGGGGGCCTCGTCAAAGCGAGGCATGAGCACTACCGCAAGCCGGTCCAGTTGAAGCTGCCGCTATGGAAGTACGAAAAGCGGAAACGGCGCTGCTAAAGGCTCATTTCGGAACCGGAATGAACAATCAAGTGACACCCGCTTGATTTGGTTGACGAACTAAATCATATTGCTGATGCGGTTGGCACCCAATGATAAGCGCCCCGGGGCGCTCCTCTAAAAAAGGTAGTTGGGAGTGCGGCCGCTTTTTTCTTGTCAGTAGTAGTGCTTGTCGCCGTGCTTCCACAGGTCGAATTCGTACGTGATTTTGTCACGGATGAGTTCATAGGAGCGGGTATCCTTGCCGCCCGATTCCCATTTTCGTTGGATGGCCCAAGTGCAATAGTCGGCTATCTGCAAACATGGATCTGTGTTGGCAGGCCAGAACGCAACCCGCCAGCTATCACTGCGAATCTTCTGCTTCACTACGTCCCTTACAGAGTCCTCGAATGCGATCCGCTTTTTCTTGGTTCCGATAGACGCGACGGTGATCATGATTTCGTTGGCCGCCTTAAGATAAGCATCGGACGAATTCTGAAAATGGAAATGCCAACCGATCTTGTAAAATCGATCCTCTGTGACTCGCACCTTTGGAATGGCTTTGGACTTTTCCATGATGGTCGCTTGGATGGTGAACTTCTCATTCGCCAGGACATCAAAGACAGCGTTGCGCACCTCTTGCCGATCGGTCGTGGCGTGGAAGTAGTCGCCTAGCGGCGCACCTTGCCAAGCTAGGTCACGTCTCAACTCCTGAAGTTTGATGCCTATGCTGCAATCGGGTAGAATGGCCGTGCAGACGATGTAATAGCGGCTGACATTTTGCGCCTTGGAGAAATTGAAACAGCCAGCTTCATCGGCGAACAGAAAGATTCGACTCATGCCAGACAAAGAAGCAGCACAGATCGAAAAGTTCAAGCAAGCAGCGCGTGAACTGGAAACCGACCAGTCAGAGGAAGCCTTTGACCGCGTGTTGAAGAAGGTGGTGAAGGCCGCGCACCCTAAGGACGACAAGGCACCGCCGCAGCCTAAGAAGGCCTAGTCATACGGGCTGGGTGTTGACCGGTTAGCTTAGCCTTTTTTCGCGTCCGCCTTTTGGCCAGCAAACCGTCCTTCATATCCCTTTGTGGGAGTGCCAAGCGTCTGCTCAAAAATCAATTGGCAGATCTTCATCCCTATCCGTAACCGCACCGGCAGCTTATTGTGGTTTACCATCTCAAGTCTGATCTGACCGGTAAAACCAGCATGAATGGTAGGGGCCGTCAGGTGGATGCCAATGCCCAATCTGGCCAGCGAACTCTTTCCTTCCACTCTCGCGGCAATCCGAGAATGAATTTTCAGCTCAACCACTTCACGAGTCCAAGCTAGGACCATCTGGCCGGGCTTAAATTCGTAACCGGCATCGGGATCAATCTTGATGGGACTGGTTGTCTCAACCATCACCTCTTCGTGATTGTATCCCTTCTCCGAAGGATCGATGCAAATACCCAAGCCAATCTTTGGGTCTTTAAAAACGGTGAGCAAATCACCGAGAGTTAGATCGAGGCTGGTGGAACTGTAATATGATAGGTCAGGGACGGGCTCTATTCTTATCGCTTCTGTACTGATTGCGATTTGGATTTCTCTGTCGGTAAGTATCATAGCCCGTCCCCCGTTTAGTTTTTTAGTCTACGACTAACCCTTGCGGAACCCACACCCGCCATGAACCATTGATTGTCTCGCGGGGCAACTCAACTAAGAGATTTGAGTCCTCACGATCAACTGGCCAACCAATATCCAAACTATCGCCACTCAGCGAGCGATGGTGAACCACCAGACGTTCTGTTCCCGCTACTGTGTCAAGCGATACAACCACCTCGCCAGGATGGTTTCCTTCGCCGATCTGTTTGACCTTTAGTTTCATCAATAACCCTCCATGCTGCTTTTAGTTCTTTTTTTCACAAGATCGAATCGACGTTGATTCGCATATGGTCTCGACACGGTTTCGTCACATTCTCCGTGGGAGTGCTTTCTGAGTCACAGGGAACATAACATGAACAGTGTGGCCCAGATTTGACAACTAAGCGAATCACAACGTGTTTCAAGTGTCGCCGACGCTGGGTTAATGAACCGTTCGCCGGGTTTGTCAAATATATAATCGCCGAGGAGTGGACCCAAAAATTGGCAAAATGCCCCAGGGAGGATTACATGGGTCGCTCATTCCCCGTACTCGTTACAGGTGCGCGTCGCTACGCAAACAGCTTGCTTTTGACTTGGCGTTTTTTGCCGTCTCGGCATCGCTCACTAATTCGGCCGCTGCCGACACCGTGAACTGGCGTCAATTCGAAGGGACCAGCATAACTTGGGCCTACGACATCCACCCCTATGCGGATGCTCTCGCTGCGCAACTTCCGGAGTTCGAGAAGCTGACCCGGCATCAAGGTCACGCCGGAACTCTACCCAGACGATTCTTACTGGAACAAGATGACGATCCAACTGACGACGAAGTCGCCAGCATGGGATGTGTTCGGCACTGGCATTCAGCCCGCGTAGGACCTCGCTCCGAGTGGCGCCCTGGAGCCGCTGGACAAATACCTGAGCGATCCGAAGCTTACCGATGCTGGATACGACTACATTACGTGGACATGATCAAGAAGTGCGCGGCTCCTTCCTTCGCCAATGATAACTGGTACCAGGTCGTGGACGGCATCTCGTCCGGCCGCACCGCGATGACGATCGACTCAAATATGTTCGGCTTCTGGAACGATGTTGCGGGGAAGCCGGCATCCGGCAAGATCGCCTTCGCTCCGCCGCTGCACGCACCGAGCGCCACGAGCTTGGATTCTGACATCTGGATCTGGGCTCTCGCCATGAACGCGGCTTCCGAAAAGAAGGGCACGGCCTGGCTGTTCATCCCGTGGGCCACCTCCAAGCAGGTGGCGCTCAAGGGTGCCCTTGCCGGCCAGCTCGTCAATCCGCCGCGCACGTCGACCTGGCAGGACGACACCTGGACTAAGTACGCTTCGCAGCCCGAGTTCAACAACTTCGTTGACAGCTTCAAAAAGATACAGGACCACGCCGCGCTGGCTTTCACACCGCGTGTCGGCTTCGGCGAAGCCATGAACGCATGGGCCGTGGCGATGCAGAAGATGGTAAACGGCGATGACGTCGAGACGACGTTGAGGGCGCTTGCCGAAGAAATCCGCACTGGCCTCTGATCAAAAGGAACAGGGCAGTACTATTGCACTGCCCTGTTCCCGCCAACGGCGGAGATCACGCCGTGTCACCCCAAGCACTTAAACCCAGCGTGCCGATGGCAGCCGAAGGACCTGGCGCGCGCGCCTCGTCCGGTTCGGCTTCGCTGGAGGGGCGTTCCATCGACTGTTTCAGCCTTGCAATCATCCAGGCGCTGGCCAAAAGCCAGATGGAGCGCCGGCTCAGGAACCGGCGCAAAAACTCGAGCCTGCCGGCGCTGATCGAGCTGGTGCTGGCGCGGCCGCTGGTGTCGGCAGGTCTGGTCGCGGCCGAGCTGAAAATTAGCCAGCGCGCTGCGCTCGGGCTGGTGCCGAACTCGGCATCCGTGAGGTGACCGGCAGGGGGCGCTACCGGGCGTGGGGCCCCGTTTAGCTGCGGCGGGCTTTGGCGAAAGCGACAGCACTGATGATTTTTGCTGTACGCTCATTCTCCCTCATCTGCGCGTTGACAGAAAACCAGCAGCCGAGGGTCACAGCACGCTGTGCTCCCCGCGATTTCCGGAAAACCAATGAAAAACGACTTTGATCGATCGCGCGGGACGTATCATTCAACCATGTCGAGAACGGGCGTGACGGCACGTACACTATGGACCGAGAGAACTTTGTCTGGCGACTTTGCGCACGCCTGCAGAACTCTTCGGAAAACTTCCTTCTGTTGATCCAATGATCGTAATGAGCTGGAGTGGCATCGCCGCTCTCCTCGGTTCTTGCTCTCTCAGTTGAACTTGATGCTAGCCTGCACGAACACGCCGTAGCGCTTTGCCTTCCAATCGTCGGCCTGCGGGGAACCACGACCGCCCATTGCCTCTTCGAAATGAGCGGTGCCGTTATTCGCCACGGCCCAACACCGCCTCGAGCTGGACGCCATGCCCATCGCCGTCTTCGGGAATTAGCTTGATCTTGGGGCGCATGTGGTGCTGATCTTTGCCGTCGAGCCGCGTGAAGAGGAACGCCACGTCACCAGAAAGGCTGAGTCGCTCGGTGAGTTGCGTCTGCCCGGCCAAGCCGAGTCGCAGCGAATGCCAATCGTTGTCCTGGCTGATGAGGTTGACGTAGGTGGGACGGTTGGCACACAGGTTCCCCAGTTGGTCGCCTGCTGCGTGCAACCGAAAGCGTCGTAGCTCTCGTGCCAGAAATTGTTGCCAACAAAAGCACCGATGCGGTAGCGCGGCGAGTTCAAGAAATTATATCCAAGATCGGCGGTGAAATAGCTGACGCCGCCCCCGCGCTGATCACTGAATGTGTTTGAGTAGCCCCCCATTTCCGTAAGAAGTCCTCGTCATGAGAAAACCCTCCCTGATGCCGCCCGCACCGAGGAGGCCTTTACGAAAATGCCAGTCGGATTGTGGATCGCGTTGAAGAAGACTTCACTCGAACTCGCGTCTAGATCGTCATAGGTGAGCCGCGAGACCAGTGACGTACCTTTATGATTGTAAAGTTCCTTCGATGCTTTGCCGGTACTGGGCCAGTAGCGTAGTCCACCCTCGAACGAAAAGACTGAGGCCGCCGACCCGGCTACCGACGCCGACTCGCAATCACCGGCACTCGACGGCGGTTCGGAACTTCTCGGTGCCGCAGCGCCGGCCAAGCCGGACGGGCCCGGTGAAAAATTCGTCGTCGAGGGCAAGGCGCCCGCTGCTTCGCCCGGCCGCGCCGACGATTTTTCTTGGCCGCCAAGGCGGCAGCCTGCGGCCGGGGCCACAACCGAAACGACCACGGCGATCAGTCCGTAAGCTGCCCGGGGCAGCGGAAGGGCGGAAAGCGCCTTCAGGTGGCCGCACAAGTAGGGTCTCGAGACGGACTCAGCGCGGCAGCACGCTCGATCCCATCAGCGCCTCATCGATGGCGCGCGCCGCCTGGCGGCCCTCGCGGATCGCCCAGACGACCAGCGACTGGCCGCGCCGCACGTCGCCCGCGG
>NZ_SUEO01000214.1 GCF_004962925.1 Mesorhizobium sp.
ACACCGGCTCGCTGGCCCTGGGCGGCCTGATCGGCACGGTGGCGGTTGCCACCAAGCACGAGATCGTGCTGGTCATCGTCGGCGGCCTGTTCGTCGTCGAGATCCTGTCGGTCATCATCCAGGTCGGCTATTTCAAGATGACCGGCAAGCGCGTGTTCCTGATGGCGCCGATCCACCATCATTTCGAAAAGCTCGGCTGGACCGAAAGCCAGGTGGTGATCCGCTTCTGGATCATCGCCGTCATCCTGGCGCTGGTCGGCCTGTCGACCTTGAAACTCCGATAGGAGGCCGCGTGATCCCCGCCGCATCCTTTGCAGGCAAGCGCGTTTCGCTCTTCGGGCTCGGCGGCTCGGGGGTCGCCACGGCGCGCGCGCTCATCGAGGGCGGGGCGGACGTGCTGGCCTGGGACGACAATCCCGCCAGCGTCGCCAATGCCGCGGCCGTCGGTATCACGACCAGCGATCTGCGCGGCGCCGACTGGGCGAAATTCTCCGCCTTCGTGCTGTCGCCCGGCGTGCCGCTGACGCATCCCAAGCCGCACTGGACAGTGGAGCTGGCGCGCGCTTCAGGCGTCGAGATCATTGGCGACATCGAGCTGTTCTGCCGCGAGCGGACGTTGCTGGCGCCGGCGGCACCCTTCATCGCCATCACCGGCACCAACGGCAAATCGACGACCACGGCGCTGACGGCGCATATCCTGAAATCGGCCGGCCGCGACACGCAGATGGGCGGCAATATCGGCCGCGCGGTGATGACACTCGATCCGCCGGAGCCCGGGCGGCACTATGTCGTGGAATGCTCGTCCTACCAGATAGACCTGGCGCCCTCGATCAATCCGACCGCCGGCGTGCTGCTCAACCTGACGCCGGATCATCTCGACCGTCATGGCACGATGCAGCACTACGCCGCGATCAAGGAACGACTGGCGGCTGGCAGCGAGACGGCAATCGTCGGTGTCGATGATTCGTGGTGCGCCCAGCTCGCCGACCGGCTGGAGCGCGCCGGCCGGCACGTCATCCGGATTTCCAAGCGCCTGCCGCTGACAGACGGCTATTTCGCCGATGGTACCGATCTGATGGAAGCGGTGCATGGCCGGTATAGCCGCGTTGCCTTTCTCGAAGGCATCGGCTCGCTGCGCGGCCAGCACAATGCGCAGAATGCGCTGGCCGCCGTCGCCGCCTGCCTCAAGGTCGGGCTCGATCTGGGCGAGATCCAGTCGGGGCTGGAGAGCTTTCCCGGGCTGGCGCACCGTATGGAGCAAGTCGGCCGCAAGGGCCATGTGCTGTTCATCAACGATTCCAAGGCGACCAATGCCGATGCGGCAGCGCCCGCACTGTCCAGCTTTCCGCGCATCTACTGGATCGCCGGCGGATTGCCGAAGGAGGGCGGCATCGAGCCGTTGCGCGGCCTCTTTCCGCGCATCGCCAAGGCCTATCTGATCGGCGAGGCCGCACCAGCCTTCTCGGCGACGCTCGGCGAGGCGGTGCCCTACGAGATATCAGGCACGCTGGCCGCGGCCGTCGAGCATGCCGCAAGCGATGCGGCCAGGGATGATGACAACGGCGAGGTGGTGGTGCTGCTTTCGCCGGCCTGCGCCAGTTTCGACCAGTTCAAGAATTTCGAAGTGCGCGGCGAAGCCTTCAGGCAAGCTACGAGCACCATTGATGGCGTGAAGCTCATCGGAGGGACACGATAATGCAAAGTCGTCTCGACAAAAGCCCGGTTGCCACCTGGTGGTGGACGATCGATCGCTGGTTCCTGGCTGCGTTCCTGTCGCTGATGGGGCTCGGCATCGTGCTGTCCTTCGCGGCGAGCCCGGCGGTGGCCCAGCGCATCGGCCTCGACAGTTTCCACTTCGCCACACGGCAGATCATCTTCACCATTCCCGCTCTTGGCGTGATGCTGGCCGTCTCCTTCCTGGAATCGCGGCAGATCAGACGCATGGCGCTACTAATGCTGTGCGTCACGCTGCTCCTGATGGTGGCGGTGCTCTACATCGGCGTCGAGGTGAAGGGGGCGCGGCGCTGGGTGTCGCTTGCCGGCCTGTCGATCCAGCCGTCGGAATTCCTGAAGCCGGCCTTCGTCGTCATCTGCGCCTGGCTGTTTGCCGAACACAAGCGCCAGCCCGACATTCCCGGCAATCTGTTCGCCATGCTGCTGCTTGCCCTCGTCATATCGCTGCTGGTGGCACAGCCTGATTTCGGCCAGACCATGCTGGTGCTCGGCACCTGGGGGGTGATGTTCTTCATGGCTGGACTGCCTTGGCTGTGGATCATCGCGCTGGGCGCTGCCGGCATCGGCGGCGTGTTTGCCGCCTATACGGTGTTCCCGCATGTCGCCGGCCGCATCGACCGCTTCATGACCGGCGAAGGCGATACGTTCCAGGTCGACATGGGCCGCGATGCGCTGATCAACGGCGGCTGGTTCGGCGTCGGGCCGGGTGAGGGCACCGTCAAGCGGGTCATACCCGACAGCCATGCCGATTTCGTCTTCTCGGTGGCCGGCGAGGAGTTCGGACTGATCATGTGCTTCTTCATCATGACCATCTTCGCCTTCATCGTGCTGCGCGGGCTCAGCACCGCGCTCAAGGAGCAGGACGATTTCACACGCTATGCGGTTGGCGGCCTGGTCACGGTTTTCGGCCTGCAGTCGGTCATCAATATGGCCGTCAACCTGCAGCTGATGCCGGCCAAGGGCATGACTTTACCGTTTATCTCCTATGGCGGCTCCTCGCAGATCGCCATCGCAATCTCGATGGGAATGGTGCTGGCGCTGACGCGCAAGCGGCCGGAAAAGCGCAAGCAGTTGGGCTTCGCACCATCGCAGCGCGCCATGCCGGCGGAGTGAAATGTCGAGGGGCGTTATCCTACTGGCGGCTGGCGGCACGGGCGGGCATCTCTTCCCGGCCGAGGCGCTGGCACATGAGCTGACCAGGCGCGGCTGGACGGTGCATCTGGCCACCGATGACCGCGCCGAGCGTTTTGCCGGCCAGTTTCCGGCCGCAGGCATCCATCCGATCCAGTCGGCAACCATCGGCTCGAAAAATCCTTTTGCCGTGCTCGCCGCCTTCTGGAAAATCTGGGGTGGCGTGCGGCAGGCGTCCGCCGTGATCGGCCGGATCAGGCCCGCCGTCGTAGTCGGTTTCGGCGGCTATCCGACGCTGCCGCCGCTCTATGCGGCGACGCGGCGCAAGGTGCCGACGCTGATCCACGAGCAGAACGCGGTGATGGGGCGCGCCAACCGGGCGCTGGCCGGTCGCGTCGATGCCATTGC
Source organism: Mesorhizobium sp. (assembly GCF_004962925.1). Lineage (GTDB taxonomy): Bacteria > Pseudomonadota > Alphaproteobacteria > Rhizobiales > Rhizobiaceae > Mesorhizobium. The sequence continues at coordinate 3,274 of NZ_SUEO01000214.1, forward strand.
CGGTGGGTTTTTGCCGGAAGATTCAAGCGCTGCAGGCGTCAAGACGGTGACCACAGGCAATCCGGTCAGGCCGCAATTGCTTGAGGCGGCGAAGACGCCCTATGCAGCGTCTACGGGCAAGCAGCCGTTCCGGTTTCTGGTGTTCGGCGGCAGCCAAGGCGCACAGTTCTTTTCCGATGCCGTGCCGGCGGCGGTTGGACTGCTTTCCGACGCACAACGCAAGCGGCTTGATATCACGCAGCAAGCCCGCGCTGACGATGTGGAGCGGGTGAAGGCGGCCTATGCCGCCCTCGGTGTCGAGGCTGAGGTGTCGCCCTTCTTTACCGACATGGCGGCGCGCATGGCTGCGGCGCATCTGGTGATGTCGCGGTCCGGCGCATCGACCGTTTCGGAAATCGCGGTGATCGGCAGGCCGGCGCTGCTGGTGCCCTATCCGCACGCGCTCGACCACGACCAAGCGGCCAATGCCGCGGCATTGGCCGCGGCAGATGGCGCCGAAGTGCATCCGCAATCCACGCTTTCGTCCGAGCGCATCGCCGCGCTGATTGGTACTCTGATGGACAATCCGGAGCGGCTGACCACTATGGCCGCGGCGGCGAAATCGGCCGGAAAACCGGACGCGGCACGGTTGCTCGCCGATCTGACAGAGGCTATTGCGTCGAAGAAAAGCGTATCGGAATTCAGGAAGGAGACGCACGCATGAAGATGCCGCAGACGATCGGCCTTGTGCATTTCATTGGCATTGGCGGTATCGGCATGAGCGGAATCGCCGAGGTGCTGCACAATCTCGGCTACAAGGTGCAAGGGTCCGACCAGGCCGACAGCGCGAATGTGCAGCGGCTGCGCGACAAGGGCATCGAGTGCTTTGTCGGCCATCACGCCGATAATGTCGGCGATGCCGAAGTGGTTGTCGTCTCGACGGCGATCAAGAAATCCAATCCGGAGCTGAAGGCCGCGCGCGAGAAATTGCTTCCCATCGTCCGTCGCGCCGAGATGCTGGCCGAACTGATGCGCTTCCGCCAGGCGGTGGCCATCGGCGGCACGCATGGCAAGACGACGACGACCTCGATGGTGGCGACGCTGCTCGAAGCCGGCGGGCTCGATCCGACCGTGATCAATGGCGGCATCATCAATGCCTACGGCACCAATGCCCGCATGGGCGACGGCGAATGGATGGTGGTCGAAGCCGACGAGAGCGACGGCACCTTCCTGAAGCTGCCGGCCGAGATTGCCGTCGTCACCAACATCGATCCTGAGCATCTCGACCATTACGGCTCCTTCGACAAGGTGCGCGAAGCCTTTCGCCAGTTCGTCGAGAACGTGCCGTTCTACGGTTTCGGCGTCATGTGCACCGACCATCCTGAGGTGCAGGCCCTGGTCAGCCGCATCGAGGACCGGCGCGTCATCACCTATGGCGAGAACGCGCAGGCCGACGTGCGTTTCACCAACCACCGCATGGACGGCCCGACCTCGGAATTCGACGTGGTGATCCGCGACCGCAAGACCCGCGGCCAGTCGACGATCGCAGGTCTGCGCCTGCCGATGCCCGGCCGTCATAATGTCTCCAACGCGACGGCGGCGATCGCCGTCGCACACGAGCTCGGCCTTTCGGCCGAGGCGATCAAGAAGGGCCTGTCGTCCTTCGCCGGCGTCAAGCGGCGCTTCACCCGTACCGGTTCGTGGAACGGCGTCGAAATATTCGACGATTACGGCCATCACCCGGTCGAGATCACGGCGGTTCTGAAGGCGGCGCGCGATGCCACCAGGGGCCGCGTCATCGCCATTGCCCAGCCGCATCGCTTCACCCGGCTGCATGATCTGTTCGATGAGTTTTCCGTCTGCTTCAACGATGCCGACACGGTGATGGTGGCGCCGGTCTATGCTGCTGGCGAAGAGCCGATCGACGGGGTGACGTCCGAGGCACTAGTGTCGCGCATCCGCTCCGGCGGCCATCGCGACGCGCGCTACATCGAAGGGCCCGCGGCGATTGCGCCTGTTATCCGCGACCTGGCGAAACCAGGCGATTTCATCGTCTTCCTCGGCGCCGGCAACATCACGCAATGGGCTTACGCGCTGCCCAAGGAACTCGGCGGGACGGCCTCATGATGCGCGGCCAGGCATTGATCGACAAGCTTGGCGGCCGGCTTGCCGGCCTGCGCGGCCGCATCACGCCCAATGCCGAGATGGACAAGATCACCTGGTTCCGCGCCGGCGGACTGGCCGATGCACTGTTCCAGCCGGCCGACGAGGACGATCTCGCCGCGTTCCTGAGAGCGGTGCCCGAAGAGATACCGCTGACCATCGTCGGCGTCGGCTCGAACCTGCTTGTCCGCGACGGTGGCATTGCCGGCTTCGTCATCCGGCTTTCGGCCAAGGGTTTTGGCGAAGCCGAAGTGATTGCGCCGACCACGATCAAGGCGGGGGCCGCCACGCCCGACAAGCGCGTTGCGGCCGTTGCCTACCAGGCCGGTATCGGCGGCTTTGATTTTTACCACGGCATTCCAGGCGCCATTGGCGGCGCGCTGAGGATGAACGCCGGTGCCAATGGCGTCGAGACGCGCGAGCGCGTCGTCGAGGTGCGGGCGCTCGACCGCAAGGGCAATGTGCATACGCTGAGCAACGCCGATATGGGCTACGCCTATCGCCATTCCGCAGCACCTGCCGGGTTGATCTTCACATCGGCCGTGTTCGAAGGCGTTTTGGAAGACAAGACCGCGATCAAGGCGGCGATGGATGCCGTCCAGCACCATCGCGAGACGGTGCAGCCGATCCGCGAAAAGACCGGCGGCTCGACTTTCAAGAATCCGGAGGGCACCTCGGCCTGGAAGGAGATCGACAGAGCGGGCTGTCGGGGGCTGATGATCGGCGGCGCGCAGATGTCGCCGATGCATTGCAACTTCATGATCAACACGGGAACCGCGACCGGCTACGACCTCGAATATCTCGGCGAGACCGTGCGCACGCGTGTGCTCGAAAAGTCGGGCATCCGGCTGCATTGGGAAATCAAACGCATCGGCAATTTCCGGCCGGGGCACGAGGTCCAGGAGTTCCTGGGACAGTTGCTCTAAAGACTCACAACACAGTTTTCGCTGCCGTTTTTGCGGAAAGTGAATCTCTCGGAATCGTAAGGACTTGCCAGCGAATCAACTCTCTGATTCTCTGCCCTGAAGCGTTTCCTGATTTGAGTCGTTTCGACGCGTCACCAGCGTTTTCCGTCCGGGGCAACCGATGGGAGAGTCTGGAGGCGATGTTGCGAAAATCATGGGAGCAGAGACTGCTCCGAGCGTTTGAGTGTGTGACCCTTTCCGGGGCGCGTGAGATGCAGACCCGCCGTGAAAGGGCCCGCCGTGAGAGGGAATGACGGGAAATGAAAAGCAAGCACGTGGCCGTCCTTCTGGGTGGATTCTCGTCCGAGCGGCCCGTGTCTCTGTCTTCGGGGAATGCCTGTGCCGATGCGCTCGAGAAGGAAGGCTACCAGGTCACTCGCGTCGACGTCTCGCGCGATGTCGGATCGGTGCTGGCCGAGCTCAAGCCCGATGTTGCCTTCAATGCGCTGCACGGCCCTTTCGGCGAGGACGGCACCATCCAGGGCATCCTCGAATATCTTGCCATTCCATATACCCACTCAGGCGTGCTCGCCTCGGCGCTGGCGATGAACAAGGAGCAGGCCAAGAAGATCGCCAAGTCTGTCGGCATCCCGGTTGCCGAATCGAAGGTGGTCAATCGCTTCGACATCCAGAACAAGCATCCGATGAAGGCGCCCTATGTCGTCAAGCCGGTCAATGAAGGGTCGAGCTTCGGCGTCGTCATCGTGCATGAAGGCCAGTCGCATCCGCCACAGATCATCGGTTCGTCCGACTGGAAGTATGGCGATACAGTCATGGTGGAGCGCTACGTGCACGGACGGGAATTGACCTGCGCGGTGATGGGCGATGTGGCGCTCGGTGTCTGCGAAATCATTCCGACCGGCCATTCCTTCTACGACTATGATTCAAAATACGTCGCGGGCGGATCAAAACACGAATGCCCTGCAAAAATTTCACCGAATATTTACCAAAAAATACAGACACTGACGCTCAAGGCTCACCAAGCTATCGGCTGCCGGGGCGTTTCCCGGTCGGACTTCCGTTATGATGATCGACACTCCGAGAACGGCGAAATTGTCTGGCTCGAAGTCAACACTCAGCCGGGCATGACGCCGACATCCTTGGTGCCTGAAATCGCTGCGCAGGCGGGACACTCGTTCGGCGATTTGTTGAGTTGGATGGTGGAGGACGCTTCGTGTCTGCGTTGAGGTGGGGACAGGGCAAGGGGAAGGGCGCGGCCGGGCCGACGCTGTTCGGTGTGTCGTTGTCGTTCGACCATTTCGTGCTGCCGCGTCTGCTTCGCCGGCCGGCGCGCGTGCTGGCGCGTCTGGGCGAGGACGACTTCGAGGTGCCGCCGTTTTCCGCAGCCATCCTGTCGGCGGCGCTGCTCGTATCGGGCAGTGCCTATGGAGCCTATCTCGGCGGACATGTCGACGGTATTGTCCAGGGCGTCACCGCCCGCAGCGGGTTTGCCGTCGACCAGATCAAGGTGGTCGGCAACCGCGCAACCTCGGAGATCGATATTCTCGACAGGATGCAGCTCGATGGCTGGACGTCGCTGATCGGCTTTGATGCCGAAGCCGCGCGGGAACGCATCGCCACGCTGCCCTGGGTCGAGGTTGCGGCGGTGCGCAAGGTCTATCCGCACACGCTGGAGGTGCGCATCGAGGAGCGTGAGCCCTTTGCGCTCTGGCAGCAGGGCAGCGAGCTTTCCGTCATCGAGCGGTCCGGCGCCGTGATCGCGCCATTCTCCGGCGGCAAGCAGTCGCTGCTGCCGCTGATCGTCGGCACCGGCGCGCCAGCCAAGGCGCCGGATTTCCTGGCCAGGATCAAAAAATATCCAGAGCTTGCCGCGCGGGTCAAAGGCTATATCCGCATCGGCGAACGGCGTTGGGACCTGAAGCTGGAGAACGGCATCACGGTCAAGCTTCCCGAGGATGGCGAGGACCAAGCGATCGCCGATCTGGTCAGGATGGACCACGAGAACGGGCTGCTGACGCGCGACATCGCCGCCGTCGACATGCGCCTTTCCGATCGCCTCGTCGTCCAATTGACGCCGGAAGCGGCGACGCAGCGCCAGGCCGCGCTCAACGAAAAGCCGAAAATGCCGAAGCGCAAGGCGGAGACGAAGATATGAGCTGGCTTGGCGGCAACAGCGATGCCTCGTCGCGCCGGTCGGGCATCATGACGGTGCTGGACGTCGGCTCGAGCAAGGTCTGCTGCGTGGTGGCCAAGCTCAAGCCGCGTGAGGACGGCAATCTGCTGCGCGGGCGCTCGCATCGCATCCAGGTGATCGGTATCGGCCACCAGAAATCGCAAGGCGTGAAATCGGGCGTCGTCATCGATCTCGACAGGGCCGAGCACGCCATCCGCCTTGCCGTCGATGCCGCCGAGCGCATGGCCGGCCTGACCGTCGATTCGCTGATCGTCAACATGACGGCCGGCCGGCTGGAGAGTGAAAGCTTCTCGGCGACCATCAATCTTGGCGGCCATGAGGCCGATGAGGCCGACATCAAGCGTGTGCTTGCCGCCGGCGCTAAGCAGGCGCTGCGGGCCGAGCGCGAGGTGATCCATTCGCTTCCCGTCGGCTTTTCGCTGGACGCCGAGCGCGGCGTGCGTGATCCGCGCGGCATGGTTGGCGACCAACTCGGCGTCGATATGCATGTGCTGACGGGTGACGCGGCGCCCTTGCGCAATCTGGAGCTTTGCATCAACCGTTCGCACCTGTCGGTCGAGCGCATGGTGGCGACGCCCTATGCCAGCGGCCTTGCCGCACTGGTCGACGACGAGCTCGAAATGGGCGCAGCCTGCATTGACATGGGTGGCGGCACCACGACGATCTCGGTCTTTTCGGAAGGCAAGTTCGTCCATGGCGACGCCATCGCCATCGGCGGCAACCACGTCACGCTGGACATGGCCAAGGGGCTGTCGACGTCGCTCGACGCCGCGGAGAGGCTGAAAGTGATGCATGGCTCGGCCCTGCCCGGCAGTGTCGACGACCGCGATCTGGTCTCGATACAGCCGATCGGCGAAGACGGCGAGGTGCCGCTGCAGATACCGCGTTCGGTGATGACGCGCATCATCCGGGCGCGCATCGACGAGACGCTCGAACTGTTGCGCGACCGGCTCAACAGGTCCGGCTACGGCAACGCCGTCGGCAAGCGCGTCGTGCTGACCGGCGGCGCCAGCCAGCTTTCCGGCTTGCCTGAGGCGGCACGCCGCATTCTCGGACGCAATGTGCGCATCGGCCGTCCGCTCGGCGTGGCGGGCCTGCCCGAGGCAGCCAAGGGGCCGGCTTTCTCGACGCCGGTCGGGCTTCTGATCTATCCGCAGATGGCGAATTTCGAGAGCCATCCGGCGAAAGGAATTTCTGGTCTCAGGATGACCGGAACGGGCGGAAAACTGCATCGGATGAGTCAGTGGTTGAGAGACAGTTTTTAAATTGACGGGGACAGCCCCATAGGCGGCCGCAGCGGCGAAGCGGCGGGAAAGGCAAAGGACGGAGACAATGACCATCAATCTGCAGAAGCCGGACATCACCGAGCTCAAGCCGCGTATCACCGTGTTCGGTGTCGGCGGCGGCGGCGGCAATGCCGTCAACAACATGATCACCGCCGGCTTGCGCGGCGTCGAGTTCGTGGTGGCCAATACCGATGCGCAGGCGCTGACCATGTCCAAGGCGGATCGCCTGATCCAGCTCGGCGCGCATGTCACCGAGGGCCTGGGTGCGGGATCGCAACCGGAAGTCGGGCGCGCGGCGGCGGAGGAATGCATCGACGAGATCGTCGATCATCTCTCCAACACCCACATGTGCTTCGTCACTGCCGGCATGGGCGGCGGCACCGGCACGGGGGCCGCGCCGGTCGTTGCACGTGCCGCCCGTGAGAAGGGGATTCTCACCGTCGGCGTCGTCACCAAGCCGTTCCATTTCGAAGGCCAGCGCCGCATGAAGACGGCGGATCTGGGCATCGAGGAATTGCAGAAATGCGTCGATACCCTCATCGTCATCCCCAACCAGAACCTGTTCCGGCTGGCCAATGACAAGACGACCTTCGCCGACGCTTTCGCCATGGCCGACCAGGTGCTCTATTCCGGTGTCGCCTGCATCACCGACCTGATGGTCAAGGAAGGGCTGATCAACCTCGACTTCGCCGACGTCCGCTCGGTCATGCGCGAGATGGGCAAGGCGATGATGGGGACGGGCGAAGCTTCCGGCGAGGGCCGCGCCATGGCCGCCGCGGAAGCCGCGATCGCCAACCCGCTGCTTGACGAGACCTCGATGAAGGGCGCCAAGGGCCTGTTGATCTCGATCACCGGCGGCCGCGACCTGACCCTGTTCGAAGTCGACGAAGCGGCGACCCGCATTCGCGAGGAGGTCGACCAGGAAGCCAACATCATTCTGGGTGCGACGTTCGACGAGGATCTCGAAGGCGTTATCCGCGTCTCGGTGGTTGCGACCGGCATCGACAAATCGGCAGCAGAAATCGCTGCCGCGCCGATCGCCATCCGCACGGC
>NZ_SUEO01000215.1:0-513 GCF_004962925.1 Mesorhizobium sp.
ATGACGAGCGCAGCCGCCAAACCGCCCGTTCTGCAGCTCGACGCCATCGTCTCCGGCTATGACGGCCTCGAGGTGCTCAAGGGTATTTCGCTGACCGTCCGTGCCGGTGAGTTCGTCACCGTCGTCGGTCCGAACGGCCATGGCAAATCGACGCTTCTCAAGACGATCTCCGGCCTCGTGCCGCTACGCGGCGGGCAGATCAGCATCGACGGCCAGCGCCTGTCAGGCAAGCCACACGAAACGGCGATGCTGGGCGTCGCCCACGTGCCGCAGGGCGACATGCTGTTTGCGCAGATGAGCGTGCTCGAAAACCTGCTGATGGGCGCCTATCTGGCGCCCGACAAGGCCGAGATCAAGCGCCGGCTGGACGAGGTCTACACGCTTTTGCCGAAGCTCGCCGACCGTCGCGACCAGGTCGCCTCGAGCCTGTCCGGCGGCGAACGGCGCATGGCCGGAATCGGCCGCGGCCTGATGATGGGCGGGCGCATCTTGCTGATCGACGAGCCGTCGCTC
>NZ_SUEO01000215.1:523-10856 GCF_004962925.1 Mesorhizobium sp.
GCTTGGCGCCGCTGATCATCGATCAGGTCTACGGCGTCATTGCCGAACTCAGCAAGGCTGGCCGGACGATCCTGCTGGTGGAGGAGAACCCGGCGCGGGTCGAGGATCTCGCCGAACGCCTGCATCTGCTCGACGACGGCGCTATCGTCTGGTCGGGCAAGCCCGCCGAACTGATGGCGCGCGACGAGCTCCTCGCAACCTATCTTGGAGGCTGACGCCATGACCGACGTTCTCATGGCTATTCTCGTCGCCGGGTTCACGTCTGGCGCGCTCTATGCCCTGGCGACGGTTGGGCTGTCGCTGGTCTGGGGCTCGATGGGCATGCTCAACATGGCCCATGCGGCGATGCTGACGCTTGGCGGCTACGCCGCCTTCACGGTGATCATCTCGCTCGGCCTGCCGATCGCGATCGGTTTTGCCGGCGCCATCCTTGTCGGGGCTGCGGCCGGTGCGATCCTTTATTTTGCGATCGTTCGTAATCTCCTGAAGAACGACAAGTCGACATTCGAAGCCAACGTCATGATTGCTACGGTCGGCATCGGCATTGCCCTGGAGAATGCCATCCTGCTGACCTATGGCGGACAGCCGCTCAAGCAGCCGGTCTCGATCGCCGGCGCCTTCCGCCTCGGGCCGCTGACGTTGCCATGGCAAAACCTTTTGATCATAGCGGTCGTCGTCATCATGATGGTGGTGGTCTCGCTGGCGCTCGGCCGGACGCGGATGGGCCGGGCGATCCGGGCGACGGCGCAGAACCGCGATGCGGCCCAACTCATGGGCGTTGCCGTCAACCGCGTCTATCTGCAGGTGCTGATGCTGTCCGGCGCGCTCGCCGGCATCTGCGGCGTGATGGTTTCGTCGATGACGCAATTGTCACCGCCGCTCGGCAACGATCCGATGCTGAAAGCCTTCATCATGTGCGTCGTCGCCGGTCTCGGCAATCTGCCGGGCGCGGTCGCCGCCGCGCTTGGCCTGGCGCTGCTCGAATCCTTCGTCCAGTACGCGCTTGGCGCCCGCTGGGGCTTTCCGTCGTTGCTGTTCGTGGTCATTGCCGTGCTGATCTGGCGACCGTCGGGCCTCTTCGGCCGCGCCGAAATCCGCCGCATGTGAGGGGACCATGACAGACACCAGATCCATGTCGCGGTCAGCCAAAACCGATCTTGCCATCAGCCTGGTGCTGATCGCGGCGGCGATCGCGCTGCCCTTCATGATCGACAGCCGCTACATCCTCGGCCAGATCGTGCTGGCGCTGTTTTATGCAACGATCGCATCGCAGTGGAACCTTTTGTTCGGCTTCTCCGGCATCTTCTCGCTGGCGCAAATGGCGATCTTCGCCTTCGGCGGCTACGCGACGGCGATGTTCTGCTTCTATTTCGGCTGGAACGTGTGGGCGGCCCTTGTGCCCGGCGCGCTCGGCGCCGCGCTGTTCTCGCTTGTCGTCGGCCTCGCCTGCCTGCGGCTGACTGGCGTCTATGTCGCGCTGCTGACGCTGGCGATTGCCCAGACGATGTATCTGCTGATCGTCACCGACACCGAGTGCTTCGTCATGGTCGGCTCGGTCTGCCGCCAGTTCACCGGCGGCGCCGTCGGCTTCGCCCGCTTCGGCGATCTCGGCACCAGGGCCTTGCTGCGCGCGCAGTGGCTGGTCGGCAACTATGCCATCATCGCCGTGCTTTTCGCGGTGACCATGGTCTTCACCTACGCGATCGTCAAAAGCCCGATCGGCCTCGCCTTCCGGGCGCTCAAGGACAATCCGGGCTATGCGGTGGCGCGTGGCGTCAACCGCTTCCAGGCGCAGCTTCTGGTCTTCGGGATTTCCGCCTTCTTCACCGGGCTGGCCGGCGGTTTCTATGCCGCGCATTTCCAGGCGATCGGCCCCGGCGTGCTGTCGATGTCGCAGCTGATGTTCATCATCGCCATCGTCGTAGTCGGCGGCGTTGGCACGTTCTGGGGACCGCTTGTCGGCACCGTGGTGCTGGTCTTGGCCGACGAGCTGATGCGCGAGAGCGGCGAGTTCCGCACGCTCGGTCTCGGCCTGATCATTGCGCTGTCGGTGGTGCTGATGCCGAAGGGCCTGGTCGGCCGCTTTGGCGATCTTGTCCGCTGGCTGGCGCGCAAGCGCACCGGCCCAACGGGCAGCAAGCCAGCAGTGAGCAACATTGTGCAAAGCCCGGCTGCGGCCGGAAAATGAGAGATCGACGATGTTCGACACGATCATAGTGGGTGCCGGCTCGGCCGGCTGCGTATTGGCGAACCGGCTCAGCGCCGATCCTGCCCGCAAGGTGCTGCTGCTGGAGGCCGGACGCGAAGCGCCGCTCGCCTCGGACGTGCCGTCGGACTGGCCGACCATGTTCAACACCGCCGTCGATTGGGGCTATTACACCGAGCCGCAGGCCGGTTGCCGCGGCAGGCGGGTGTTCTGGCCGCGCGGCAAGATGATCGGCGGCTCCGGCGCGCTGAACGCGATGATCTATATTCGCGGCCTGCCGTCCGACTATGATGGCTGGGCCGCCATGGGCTGCCCGGGCTGGGGCTGGGAAGACGTGCTGCCGGTGTTCAAGGCCTGCGAAAGCAATGCCGAGCTTGGCAATGACCCGTTGCACGGCGCCGATGGGCCGCTGCATATCGGCAATGTCGGGCATGTCGATCCCAACGAGCTCGCCTGGATCGAGGCCTGCAAGGCTGCCGGCTACCAGCACAATCGCGATTTCAACGGCGTCGAGCAGGAAGGCGTCGGCCTCTTCCAGTTCACGATCAAGAACGGCGAACGCTGGGGCACCGGCAAGGCCTATCTGCGCCCGGCGCGGCAACGTCCCAACCTCACCGTCAAAACCGGCGTGCTGGCGACGGGCCTGATCGTCGAGAGGGGCAGGGCCAAAGGCATACGCTATCTGGTCAACGGCGTGCCGGAGACTGCCTTTGCCGACAGCGAGGTGGTGCTGTCGTCGGGCTCGATCGGCAGCTGCCAGCTGATGCTGCTTTCCGGCATCGGCCCGGCCGACGAACTCAGAGAGGTCGGCGTCGATCCCGTCCACGATCTGCGGGGCGTGGGCAAGGATCTGCAGGACCATATCAACATTCCGATCACCTTCTACACCAAGGACAAGATCGGCGTTGGCGCCTGGACCGACGAGACGCTGCTGCGCGATTTTGCGGAATGGCAGACATCGCGCAGCGGCCCGCGCTCCTCGCCCTGGGTGGCGGCCGGCGGCTTCGTCAGGAGCCGGCCGGATGTCGAACCGGACCTGCAGCTTTACGGCGCCATCAGCCCGCATCGCGACTATGTGCGCTTCCTGTCGTCGAAGCCCGGCATCACGCTGCATACCACGCTGCAGCGGCCTGACAGCCGCGGCGAGATCCGCCTGCGCTCGGCCAATCCCATCGAATATCCGGCGATCGACCCGCGTTACTTCGTCAGCGACGAGGACGGATCGGATATCGCCACGCTGGTAGAAGGCATCCGCATCAGCCGCCGAATCGCGGCGCAGTCGCCGCTCAAAGAAATGCTGGTCGGCGAAATCACGCCAAGCGCCGAATGCGAGAGCGACGCCGAGATCGCTGAGTACATTCGCGGCCACTGCACGACGCTCTATCACCCGACCAGCACCTGCCGGATGGGCACCGACAACACGGCCGTCGTCGACCCCGCGTCGATGAAGGTGCACGGGCTGGAAGGGCTTTGCATCGCCGACGCCTCGGTATTTCCAAAGATGGTTTCGGGCAACACCAACGCGCCGACGATCATGATCGCCGAACGCGCCGCATCGATGATCCTGGGAGGATAGGAAACAATGGCGACGGGTTGGAATTTCCATGAACTCTATCTCTGGCACGAGACCGGCAACGCCGCGCAGTTCTTTCAGCCGAGCCTGACCATCGAGCCGGGCGAGCATGCGGAAAATGCCGCGACCAAACGCCGGTTCCGCAACCTGATGGAGGTTTCAGGCCTCACCGAAAAACTGTCGAAGATCGCCTCCGTTGCGGTGAGCGAGGACGATCTGGCCCTGTTCCATGATCGCGACTACATCCGCCGCATCAAGACGCTCAGCGACGAGCGTGGCGGCGATGCGAGCTATCTTACCCCTTTTGGCCACGGCAGCTACGAGATCGCCTGCCTGGCGGCTGGCGGCACGGCGGCAGTAATGGATGCGGTGCTGAGCGGCGATGTCGACAATGGCTACGCGCTGGTGCGGCCGCCCGGTCATCATGCCGAACGCGCGCAAGGCCTTGGCTTTTGCCTGTTCGGCAATGTTCCGGTCGCCATCCTGAAGAACCGGGCCAAACACGGTTTTGAAAGGGTCGCCACCGTCGACTGGGACGTCCATCACGGCAACGGCACCCAGTCGGCCTTCTATGCGGACCCGTCCGTGCTGACGATCTCGATCCACCAGAACGGGCTCTATCCGCCTGATAGCGGCTTTCATAAGGAACGCGGCGAGGGCAGGGGCGAAGGCTACAACATCAACGTGCCGCTGCCGGCCGGATGCGGCCACGGCGCCTATATCTCCGTCTTCGAACGTGTGGTGCTGCCGGCGCTCACTCGCTACAAGCCAGACTTGATCGTCGTGCCGTCAGGTTTCGACGCGTCGGCGGCCGATCCGCTGGGACGTATGATGCTGCACAGCGGCAGCTACCGCGAGATGACGCGGCTGCTGATGCAGGCGGCCGACGAACTCTGCGGCGGGCGGCTGATGATGTCGCATGAAGGCGGCTATTCGGCTTCCTACGTGCCCTATTGCGGGCTGGCGGTGATGGAGCAATTGTCCGGCATTAGGACGCATATCGATGATCCCTTCCTGCCGGTCTTCGAAGCCTATGCCGGCCAGCTCCTGCAGCCGCATCAGGAAGTCGCTATCGCCAAAGCGGAGGAGCTGGTGGGCGGCATCGGATAGTGGATGATGGGTGGTAGTGCCGGGCGCGGTCGCCGCGGCGCAGCTCGCCCAATTGTCATGCGGCGGCGCTTTCGAAAGCTGACGCGCCGGCTGCTGGGAAGATAGCCAGATCGTCCCCAAATTGACAGAACACCCGGTCTCGGCCATCCTTATGGCCGCCGCCTTCTCCCGCGGGCTTGTGTATGAGTGAGTCATGGCCAGTTCCGTCACCAGCCAGAAATCCAAGCGCGCCGCGGTGCGTAAGGCACTCGACCGCCACAAGGTCTATATCACCGCACAGAGCTTTTCCGCCGGCGCCTACAAAGCGCGGGTCCTGGTGGACGGCGAGGCCTACTGGGTCGACGAATTCCGGCTGAGCCAACTCCAGCAGGGTCTGTCGCCGGCCGAGCTCGAATTGACGCCGGCCACCGACGATTGAGTTGTGTGACCTCTACCCCTTCGTCATCCCAGGGCGGAGCAGGAGCGAAGCGACGTCGCGGAGACCCTGGGATCCATGCCGTGACCTGTGAGTGTTCCTACGGTGCAGGATTGCTGTTGGAGGCGGTACGGGCAATGACGAAATCACCTGTGTTAAGTTCGGCACCGCAGTGCCTTTCGGCAAATGTCGCGGCATGGATCCCAGGGCCTGCGCTCCGCTTCGCGTTCGCTCCGCCCTGGGATGACGAAAGCATGGCAGTCCGCTCCTTCGCCAGCAATTGCACCTAGTCCATGCCAGCTCCTTCGAAGCTCAAGGCTTATCGCGCCAAGCGTGAATTCAGCAAGACGCCGGAGCCCGCCGGCGGGCTGGTTGCCGGAGAAGGTAACCGCTTCGTCGTCCACAAGCATCACGCCACCGCCGACCACTACGACCTTCGCCTGCAGGTCGGCGATGTGCTGAAGAGCTGGGCGGTGCCTCGCGGCCCGTCGCTCAACCCAGCCGACAAAAGGCTCGCGGTCGAGACCGAGGACCATCCGCTCGAATATATCGACTTCGAAGGCGTCATTCCCGAGGGCGAATATGGCGGCGGGCCGATGATCGTCTGGGACACCGGCATCTGGGCGCCGATGGACGACGTCGAAAAGAGTTTGCGCACCGGTTCCTTCAAGTTCCGACTGGCCGGCGAGAAACTGAATGGCGGTTGGATGCTGGCGCGGCTGAAACCGAAGCCCGGCGAGGATGAGGGCAAAAAGAACTGGCTGCTGTTCAAGGAGCGTGATCTCGCCGCCGACGCCAAGCTCGACATACTGGAAGCCCGGCCGGAAAGCGTCAAATCCGGCCGCCGCATCGAGGAGCTGGTGGCAACGCCGCGGCCTGCCGCGAGGCCCGCGAAACCGGTCGTGCTGAAGCCCGGCGCTTTGCCGGGCGCGATCAAAGCGCAGGCGCCCGCCCGCATCGAGCCGCAACTGGCCACGCAGGTTCCGAAGCCTCCCGGCAGTGAACACCCCGCGGAAAAAACGCGCGAAACCTGGCTGCACGAGATCAAGTTCGACGGCTACCGCACCATGGCGCATCTGGCCGACGGCGTGGTCGAGCTGATCACCCGCGCCGGCCTCGACTGGACGAAGCGCTATGGCGACCTGCCGCATGCCTTCGCCAGACTGCCCTGCCGCGATGCGATCATCGACGGCGAGATCGTCGTGCTCGACGCCAAGGGCATCAGCCGTTTTGCCTTTTTGCAGGACGCGCTGGCGCAAGGCGCAGGCAACAAGCTCCACTTCTACGCCTTCGATCTGTTGCATCTCGACGGCTGGGACCTGAGAAAAGCGCCGCTTATCAGGCGCAAGGCGCTGCTTGCGCAACTGCTGTCCGGTCTCGTCGCCAATTCCGCCATCCAGTTCTCAGACCATGTCGAAGGCGATGGCCAGGGGCTTTATGATCAGGCCTCCGAAATGGGGCTGGAGGGCGTCGTCTCGAAACGCGCCACGGCGACCTACCAGAGCGGCCGTACCAAGACCTGGACCAAGACCAAGGCGCTCAAGTCCGGCGACTTCGTCATCGCCGGCTACACCGTCTCCGATGCGGCCGAGGGGCTGGCCGCACTTGGCCTCGGCGAATTCGAGGATGGCGAATTGCATTATCGCGGCAAGGTCGGCACCGGTTTCGATGCCGCTACCGCCACCGAGCTGCTGGCCCGGCTGGAGCCGCTCAGCGCCGGTGCGTCTGCGCCCGAAGGGGTTCCGCGCGAGATCATGCGCGAGATGAAATGGGTGCGGCCGCTGCTCTCAGCCCATATCCACTATGCCAACCGCACGGCGGACAATGCG
This sequence comes from Mesorhizobium sp., assembly GCF_004962925.1. Taxonomy (GTDB): domain Bacteria; phylum Pseudomonadota; class Alphaproteobacteria; order Rhizobiales; family Rhizobiaceae; genus Mesorhizobium. The sequence continues at coordinate 7,657 of NZ_SUEO01000215.1, forward strand.
CTGCGCCACGGCGTGTTCCGCGGTCTCAGGGATGTCGGCCTGTCGACGCCGGTGTCGGCCAAGCGCAAGCGGCTGATCGCCGAGGCCGACCTTGCCACGATCTGGGTGACCAATCCGACGCGGCGGCTGTTCGGCAAGACCGGACCGACCAAGCTCGATATCGCCGTGTACTACGCGCTGGTCGGCGACTTCATGCTGCCGCACATCCTCGGCCGCCCCGTGTCGCTGGTGCGCTGCCCGACCGGCAAGCCGCAGGACTGTTTCTTCCAGCGCCATGCCTTCACCGGCATGCCTTCATCGGTGGCGACCTTCGAGGCGACCAATTCCGAGGGCGAGACCAAATCCTATTTGTCGGTGGAAGACGCCAAGGGCTATCTGGCGCTGGCGCAGTTCGGCGTCGTCGAGTTCCATACCTGGGGCACCCACCGTACGCGGCTCGACAAGCCCGACCTGATCGTTTTCGACCTCGATCCGGGCGAGGGGATCGCCTGGCGCGAGGTGGTCGAGGCGGCAGTGCATATCAAGGGCGAGCTGGAGGCGATGGGGCTGGTGCCGTTCGCCAAAACCTCGGGCGGCAAGGGCATCCACATATCAGTGCCGGTGACGCAGAAACAAAACTGGAAGAAGCTGCACCAGGCGACCAGCGCCATTTCCTCGGCATTGGCCGCCTCCGCGCCCGACACCTTCACCACCACCATGGGCAAGGACCACCGCAAGCGGCGCATTTTCATCGACTATCACCGCAATGCGCGCGGCCACACCTCAGCGGCACCTTATTCGCTGCGCGCCCGTACAAACCTGCCGGCCTCGACCCCGGTGAGCTGGTCCGATCTGGAATCCATCGACGCTCCGGAAGATTTGAATTATTCTTCGCTGCCGGGCCTTCTGGCCACCTCCGGCGATCCCTGGGCCGACATGGAAGATTTCGCTAGGGATTTGCCGGTATTGTAGGTGGGATGTAGGATTTCCGCAGCATCGTTCGTCCTCCGGACGAAGCGCTGCAAACAGTTCGACAGTGCACGGCCGCGTAGGAGAGAATTCATGGCGCCCAGGGCAAGTTGGAAAGGTTACCTCAAGCTCAGCCTCGTCAGCTGTCCGGTCCGGCTCTATCCGGCGACGAGTGCGAGCGAACGCATCAGCTTCAACCAGTTGCACAAGAAGACGCACAACCGCATCAACATGAAGCCGGTCGATCCCGAACTCGGGCTGGTCGAGCGCTCGGACCTGATCAAGGGTTACGAGTATGAGGACAAGCAGTACATCATCATTGATGATACCGATCTCGACGCGGTGCGCATCGAATCCAATCATACGATGAACATCGAAGCCTTTGTCGACGAGGGCGAGGTCGACGTGATCTATCAGGACGCGCCGTACTATCTGGCGCCGGACGGCGCGATGGCCGAGGAGACTTTCGCGGTGCTGCGCGAGGCCATGCGCAAGTCCGGCAAGCTGGCGATCGCGCGGCTGGTGTTGTCCAGCCGCGAGCGCGTGGTGACGATCGGCGCGCGCGAGAACGGCATGTTCGTCTGCACCTTGAGGAATCCGAACGAAGTGCGCGGCACGGCTGAATATTTCGGCAACATCCCGGCCGGCAAGCCCGACCCGGAGATGCTGCAGCTCGCCGAAGCGCTGATCAAGCAGAAGGAAACCACCTTCGATCCGAAGAACTATGAGGATCGCTACGAGATCGCGCTGATGGCGATGATCCGCGAGAAGCTCAAGGGTCACAAGCCGATCATCGCGGCCGCGCCCGAGCGCGGCAATGTCATCAACCTGATGGATGCGCTGAAGGCCAGCCTGTCGCAATCGGCCAAGCCGCCGGCTAAGAGCAAGAGCAAGGCCGATGAAGCGGCGAAACCGGCGGCCAAGGCAAGTGCTGCAAAGGCTGGGGCCGCAGCGGCCAAGGAAAATCCGCTCAAGGCCAACCTTCTCAAGGCCGTCGGCAAGAGCAAAGGGTGACAGCTCTCGCTGGCACCGTCTTCGGCATCGTCGGGGCGCTGGCGGCGTTTCCACTTCGGCTGGCGGCGCGCGAGGTTGAGCGCCAGCAGGGCCAGTTGCGGCGCGGCGTCAACAGGCGCACCACCCATGTCGTGTTCGGCCGCTTGTATCTCGCCAAGGCGGGGGATGCCGAGATCGAACGCCGTATCGCGGCCGAGCGCGCGGCCGGGCGTAAGCTGATCAGCGAAAACGGCTTTTTGCGCCTGCTCGGGCTGATGAAGGCGCCGGAGGCCTCAGCCCTGTCGCGGCAGTCGCTTCTCGATCAATCGCGATTGGCCGCATCCGACCTCGACCTGTTGTCGCTTTTCGATGCCTTCGAGCATGATGGCGAGCCCTATTCCTTTCGCGATTTGATCCTCGCCCGCAAATATGCCGGGCTGGTTGCCGGCGGCGCTTCGTGGGGGGCGATCGTGCGCTCGGTGCACCGCTCCGGCCCGGTCGCCTCGCTCACCGCCAAGTCGCTCAATGTCGGCTCGCAGCATGGGCGCGCCGATGCAATCTATCTCGAGGGCGGCCAGAGCGAACTGGACGGACAATTGCTGTTCGACTTGGGATCGCCGGATGACGACACGCTGGAAGAACTGTTCGCCGACGCCGAGGCGGCAGAAGAGGCTGAACACCACGAGCAGGCGGCGGCTCTCTACCAGCGCTGCCTGGCCATCGATCCGAGCGATGCGATTGCCGCCTTCAACCGCGCTAACTGCCTGCGCGCCGCCGGCCACGCGGCCGAGGCGGCACATGACTATGCCCGCGCCATCAAGCTCGACCCCGGCTTTGTCGAGGCCTGGTTCAATCTGGCCGGGCTAATGACCGAGCAGGGCCGCGAGGCGTCGGCGCGGCGGCATCTGCAAAAGGCGATCGCGCTCGACCAAAACTATGCCGACGCTGTGTTCAACCTCGCCCGGCTGGAGTTCGACGCCGGCAAGCTTGCCGAGGCACGGCGGAACTGGTCGCGCTATCTCGAGCTCGACGCCAGCTCCGAATGGGCGCGGATGGCTGCCAAGGGCATTCAGTTCGTCGATTTGCAACTGGCGCAGAAATCGGGGTGAGGTAGTTCAATGTCTGCGCTTGAACACCCCCCTCTGTCCTGCCGGACATCTCCCCCTCAAGGGGGGAGATTGGATGCGTCCACGGCTTTCGCCAACCGCCAACATTGGACAGCGGGCGGGACGATGAAGCTGCCAATCTCCCCCCTTCAG
>NZ_SUEO01000216.1 GCF_004962925.1 Mesorhizobium sp.
GTGCATTTCTGGTCGAACCATTTCGCCATCTCGGCGGAGAACCCGCGGGTGACCCTGATCGCCGGCGCCTTCGAGCGCGAGGCGATCCGCCCGCATGTGCTCGGCCACTTCGAGGATATGCTGCTCGCCGCCGAGCGCCACCCGGCGATGCTGTTCTATCTCGACCAGGTGCGCTCGATCGGTCCCAACTCAAGATTTGCCAACCGCGCCGCAAAACGCAACGCCAAGCGCAAGCCTGGCATCAATGAGAACCTGGCCCGCGAAATCATGGAGCTGCACACACTCGGCGTGCGCTCTGGCTACAGCCAGGCCGACGTGACCGAATTCGCGCTGGCGCTGACCGGTTTCAGCACCGGACGCGCTCAAGAGCGGGGCCAGGCCGGCGCCTTCACCTTTCGACCCGGGCTGCACGAGCCAGGCGAACGCACGATCATGGGCAAGACCTACGACCAGAGCGGGGAGAAACAGGCGCTCGCCGTGCTGAGCGACCTCGCGGCGACTGAGGCGACCGCAACGCACATCGCAACCAAGCTGGCGCGCCACTTCATCGCCGACGAGCCGCCGGCAACGGTCGTGACACGGCTCGCCGAAGCCTTTCGCCGGTCGAAGGGCGATCTCGTCGCCGTCTACCGCGCGCTCATCGACAGTCCAGAAGCCTGGCAACCGGCGGCGGCCAAGTTCAAGACGCCGTGGGAATGGACGATCTCGGCGCTTCGCGGCCTGGGCCGCAGCGACATCGGCAAACCGCGCCTGGCGCAACTGCTCAACCAGCTCGGCCAACCGGTGTGGCGGCCGCGTTCGCCGGCTGGCTATGATGACGTTGCCGGAAGCTGGGCCGCGCCCGATGCACTGGTCCGCCGGGTCGAGGCGGCGCAGCGCCTCGCCGCGCAGAGTGGCGACATCGATCCGCGCGATCTCGCGCGAAAACTTTTTGCCGGCTCACTCAGCGAGCTAACGATGGCCGAGGTCGACCGCGCCGAGAGCCGGCGCACCGGCATCGCGCTGCTGCTCGTGTCGCCCGATTTCCAGAGAAGATGACTTCCAGCGAAGATGACTTCCAGAGGAGATGACCAACATGAAACGCCGTCAATTCCTCACGCTCGCCGGCGCCGGCCTCGGCTCGATGCTGATCGCGCCGCGCATCGTCTTCGCCACTGTGGAAACCGACCGCCGCTTCGTTTTCATCATCCAGCGCGGCGCCGCGGACGGGTTGAACACGATCATTCCCTATGCCGACCCCGCCTACCGCACACAGCGCGGCTCATTGGCAATCGACAATCCGATAAAGCTCGACGGCACGTTTGGCCTGCATCCTTCGCTCACCGGGCTCCGCAAGCTGCATCAGGACAATCAGGCACTTTTCGTCCACGCGGTCGCTTCGCCCTATCGCGAGCGCTCGCATTTCGACGGTCAGAACGTGCTCGAAAGCGGCGGCACCTCGCCCTATGAACGCAAGGACGGCTGGCTGAACCGGCTGGTCGGCATGCTGCCGAAGTCCCGCGGCGAAGCGATCGCATTTGCACCGACCATCCCGCTGGCGCTGCGAGGCCAGGCTGACGTCACCTCCTATGCGCCGTCCGCTCTGCCAGAAGCGCCTGATGACCTGATGATGCGCGTCGGCAAGCTCTATGACGCCGACGAACAGCTGCATGCGCTGTGGAGCAGCGCGATGGAGACACGGGCGCTGGGCGCGCTGAACGCGCAGCGCAAGGACGCGGCGAGCGTCGGCCGCACCGCTGCGGGCTTCCTCTCCAAGGCCGACGGACCGCGCGTAGCCATGATCGAAACCAGCGGCTGGGACACGCATAGCGGCCAGCAAGGCAGGCTGGCCAATCAGCTCAGAGCGCTCGACGCGCTCATCGATGCGTTGCGCGTTGGGCTCGGCGACGTTTGGAAGGACACGACCGTGCTGGTCGCCACTGAGTTTGGCCGCACTGCCGCCGTCAACGGCACTGGCGGCACCGACCACGGTACGGCATCGGCCGCGATGCTCGCTGGCGGAGCGGTGAATGGCGGGCGGGTGCTGGCCGACTGGCCGGGGCTATCCACCAGTGCGCTCTACCAAGGACGCGACCTTGCGCCGACGCTCGACCTCGACGCGCTGATTGCGGTGACGGTCGCCGAAACGTTCGGTCTCGATCCGGAAGAGACGATGCGCAGGCTCTTTGCAGGAGGTCGATCCAACCCCGCAATCTCCGACATCGTGCGCAAGTAGGACCAGCGTACTCAGTCGGTCCGGTTATCCGACGAACTGCCGGGCGAGGATCAGCACGGCAGCACCGGCCAAAAACATCGCCATAAGCCCGCCGCGCAGCGAGACCAGCCCGGCGACGATCAATGCCGCCCATTCCGCCGGCCCGGCGCTCAGCGCTGCCGGCGCGACGAGCGTGGTCAGCACCGCCGCCGGCACGGCATTCAGTCCGGCCTCGACGCGCGGATGGATGTTTTCGAAGCGCGAGATGACCAGATGGCCGCCGATGCGGGTGAGATAGGTGGCGATCGCACCGGCGACGATGATCCACAAGGTTGTGCTCATGGCCGCGCCTCGACGCCGCTGTGGTGCGGCGGCAGGATGACGGCGAGCAGCACACCGGCCACGGCGCCGATGGAGACGTGCCAGGGCGAGCCCACCGTCTTGTAGGCTATGATGGAGGCAGCAGCACTGGCGACTACCACCGGCAGCCACAGCGGCCGTTTGCGAAAGCTCATGACCAGGCCGAGAAAATAGATCGGCAGCAGGAAATCGATGCCCAGCGCATGCGTATCGGGAATAAGCTTGCCGAACACCGCGCCGAGCGCGCTTTCGGTCACCCAGAACACATAGACGGGCAGGCCAAGCCCCATGTACCAGGCGAAGCCGACGGTTTCGCCGGCCTCCGCCTTGCGCTCAGCCACCGCGAATTGCGGATCGGTCAGGATGAAATAACCGACCGCCTGCTGGACCAGCGGCCAGTGCGCGAGGCGCCGGCCGATAGTGGCGGAATAGAGCACATGGCGGAAATTCACGGCGAAGATCGACAGCACGATCAGCCATGGCGCAACATGCTGCCCGAACAATTCGATGCCAACCATCTGGCTGGCGCCGCCGTAGACCATGGCGCTCATCAGGACGGCTTCAAGCACCGAAAAACCATTGTCGACGGCAAGCGCACCGAACAGCAGCCCGAACGGCGCCGCCGCGACCACGACGGGCATCGAGAGCCGCACGCCTTGCCAGAAATCGCTCTTCGCGCGGTTTTCGGAGATTGCTTCCGCCGACATCGACCGCTCCTTGGACCATTCTTTTGGAGAAAGGTCGTATGTAGGGAGCGCCACCTGCCTTGTCACACCAATTCGCTTGAGCCAATGATCAGCGGAAATGATCGCCGCAGCCATGTTGCAAGTTCAGGCTGCGCCATCGGTCCGGAGTTTAGTTCACCGAGACCTTGCCTTCGATCGCCCTGCCCCAGTCGAGCAGCGGCTTGGCGCGCATGGTGAAATCGACGAGCTCGTCGGCCAATGCCGCACTGTGGATTCCCGCAGGGTCGATCGCGTGCCGGACGACGAAATGCCGATGGCGGATGCCTGCCGCGAGATCGGCCTCCGTGACATGCTCGAAGCCGCGTGGCGCACGCTTCAGGCAGCCTTCCGGATCAAGGTCGAGACGGTTTTGCTTCAGCGCCTTGATCAGCGCGCGGAATTCACCCGGCCGTGTCACGATGGCTTGGCGCATCGCCAGCAAAAGCGCCGGCCTGGGCTGCCACCAGGCAACGGCGGCAAAGCAGCGCTCAAGCCCGATATAGACGAACAACACACCCTGTTCCATCTTGGTGCCGTCAGGCGAAAGGATCGCCGACAAATGCCGGTTGTAGGGTCTTTTGTCCTTGGCGAAACGCACGTCGCGATTGATCCGGAACAGCGACTTCTTGCGATCGCCGCGCAGGCCCAGCCCTGCCGCCGCGAAGCGCTCGGAGAGCGTTTCGACCAGATCGCCGAAAGGATCGCGCAGCTCGCCTTCGAAGAGGTCGCGGTTTTCCAGAAACCACTCCCGGCTCTGATGAAAATCGAGCGCCTTGAGGAAGGGAATGGCCTTTTGGCCGAAACCGTTGAATGCCACCGTCACGCCCTGCCGATCCGCACGAACCACGCATCCTCGTCGATCACTTCGATGCCGAGCTCGGTAGCGAGCTTGAGCTTGGAGCCCGCACCTGGTCCGGCAACGACGAGATCGGTCTTCTTCGACACCGAGCCGGCGACCTTGGCCCCGAGCTTTTCGGCCATCGCCTTGGCCTCGTCGCGCGACATTTTCTCCAGCGCACCGGTGAAGACCACCGTCTTGCCCGAGACCGGCGACGACACGCCACCGACTGGCTCCTCGTCGAGCACTGTTACTTCCGCCAGCAACGCATCGAGCGCCTGCCGGTTATGGTCTTCAGCGAAAAAGTCGACCACCGCTTCGGCAACGATCGAGCCGATGCCGTTGATGCCGTTCAACTCCTGCCAGGCAGCGTTGCCAGGGTCGCCCTTGCCGGCCGGCATGACGGCGCTTTGCCCGGTTTCGCGGAAAGCTGCAAAGGAAAGGAAATGGCGGGCCAGCCGCTTGGCATTGGTCTCGCCGATGTGGCGGATGCCGAGCGCATAGAGGAAGCGCGAGAACTCGACCTGCCGCCGGTCGTCGATTGCCGCGAACAGCTTGCGCACCGAGGTCGCGCCGAAACCGTCGACATTCTCGAGCTTGGTCAACGATGCGGCTTGCCGCTTCTTCAGCGTGAAAATGTCGGCCGGCGAATAGATGCGTAGCGACGGATCCTCGGCATGGAAGAAGAACTCAATCTGCTTCTCGCCGAGCCCCTCGATGTCAAAAGCACCTCGAGACACGAAATGGCGCAGACGCTCCACCGCTTGCGCGGGGCAGATCAATCCGCCGGTGCAGCGCCTGACTGCTTCACCCTCCTCACGCACGGCGTGGCTGCCGCAGGCCGGGCAAAGCACTGGGAATGCATATGGCACACTGTCGGGCGGCCGCTTTTCCATGACCACGTCGATGACCTGGGGGATGACGTCGCCAGCACGCTGGATGCTCACCGTGTCGCCGATGCGAATGTCACGACCTTCGCGGATCGGCTGGCCGCTATTGCCAATGCCCTTGATGTAGTCCTCATTGTGCAGCGTTGCGTTGGTCACCACGACGCCGCCGACCGTCACCGGCACCAGCCGCGCCACCGGTGTCAGCGCGCCGGTGCGGCCGACCTGGATGTCGATGCCGGTCAGGATCGTGGTCGCCTTCTCGGCCGGGAATTTGTGCGCGATAGCCCAGCGTGGCGAGCGTGACACGAAGCCCAGTCGCTGCTGCAGATCGAGGCTGTTCACCTTGTAGACGACGCCATCGATGTCGTAGCCGAGCGTCGCCCGGTTGGATTCGATCAACCGGTACTGTTCAAGCAGCCCTTCGACACTGTCGAACAGCTTCATCAGCGGATTGACCCTGAAGCCAAAGCGCTCGAACGCCGCCACCATGCCCATCTGCGTGTCGGCGGGCATAGCGCTCACCCCGCCCCAGGCATAGGCGAAAAACCGCAGCGGCCGGCTGGCAGTGATCGAGGTGTCGAGCTGGCGCAAGGAGCCGGCCGCCGAGTTGCGCGGATTGGCAAAAACCTGCTTTCCGGCCTCGGCATTGCGGCGGTTGAGCTCGGCGAAATCAGTGAGCCGCATATAGACCTCACCCCGCACTTCCAATACTTCGGGAAAGTCGCCCGAAAGCACATTGGGAATCTCGGCGATGGTGCGGGCGTTGACCGTCACGTCCTCGCCGACCTGGCCGTTGCCACGCGTTGCTGCCGTCATCAGCCGTCCGGCCTCGTAGCGCAGCGACAGCGACAGGCCGTCGATCTTCGGCTCGGCCGTTATGGCCAGCGGCGCGTCGGCGCCGAGCCGCAAGAAACGGCGGATGCGGCCGACGAAATCGATCACATCGGCATCGGCAAAAGCGTTGTCGAGCGACAGCATCGGAATGGCGTGGACGATCTTGCCGAATTTCTCGGAGACCGCCGCACCGACTTTGCGGGACGGCGAATCCTCGCGCACAAGATGCGGAAAACGCTGCTCAATGGCGAGATTGCGCCGCCGTAGCGCGTCGTAGGCGGCGTCCGAAATCGTCGGCGCGTCCTCGGCATGGTAGCGCTGGTCGTGGCCGGCGATTTCCTCCGCCAACCGCTTCAGCTCACTTGCTGCCTCACTTTCATCAAGCGAATCGACAGGTTTTTCGGACATGCGCAGCTTCCTTCACCGTGGCGCGACACAATAGATCAGGATTTTACCGCGAGGGAGCCGGGTCGTTAGAAAATCATTCCTGAACAGCAGCATGAAGCCATATCCTGACTCGATGCCGAACGCTCGACCGGACCCCGACTAAGCTGCCGCTGTGTTCTCCCGCAGCAACCGCTCGGCCGCCGCGCGTGCCTCGTCGGTGATCGTCGCTCCGGCAAGCATGCGCGCGATCTCTTCCTGGCGCGCCGCCCGGTCCATCTCGGCGATACCGGTGGCGACACGATCGGCGCTGCCGGATTTGGAAATCAGGAAATGCGTCGCCGCGCGCGCCGCCACTTGCGGGGCGTGCGTAACCGAAAGCACCTGCACGCGCTTCGACAACCGCGCCAGCCTTTGGCCGATGGCGTCCGCCACCGCCCCGCCAACACCGGTGTCGATTTCATCGAAGACCAAAGTCGGCGCCGAGCCGCGGTCGGCCAACGCCACCTTCAGCGCCAGCAGGAACCGCGAAAGCTCGCCACCGGAAGCGACCTTCATCATCGGCCCTGGCCTTGTGCCGGGATTGGTGCGCACCCAGAACTCGACCTGATCGATGCCGTCTTCCATTCGGCTCTCGGCCTCACTTGCCATCTCGACGATGAAGGCGGCCCGTTCGAGCTTCAGTGCCGGCAGTTCGGCCATCACCGCCTTGGTCAATCCGACCGCCGCCGCATGGCGAAGCGACGAAAGCTGTGCCGCGGAAATGTCGTAGGTCTCGCGCGCAGCGGCGGCTTGCTTCTCCAGCCCGTGCAGGCGTTCCTCGCCGGCGTCGAGATCGGCGAGATCGGCCGCCATCGTGTCGCGCAATTGCGCCAGATCGTCGACCGCCACGCTGTGCTTGCGTGAGGCGGCGCGCAACGAAAACAACCGCTCCTCGGCCTGTTCCAGCCGCCGCGGATCGTATTCGGTGGCGCGAAGTGCCGCTTCGACCCCCGACTGTGCCGCGTCGAGCGACAGCATCGCCTCATCAAGCGATTTGACCACGTCTTCGAGCAGACCGGGTGCCTCGGTCACCTTGCGCTGCAGCCGGCGCAACAGGCTGGCAAGTTGCGGCAGGGGCGAGGACGGGCCCGAGAGCACATCCTGTGCGTCGTGGATTTCCGATGCGATCTTTTCCGCCCGCATCATCGAAGCGCGCAATTCGGCAAGCTCGGCTTCCTCGCCGGGCTGCGGGTCGAGCTTCGTCAATTCGGCGACCGCGGCGCGCAGATAGTCGGCCTCGCGGGCCGCCGCTTCCACCTTGGCCCGGTGTCGCGAAAGTTCGTGCTCGCAGGCCCGCCAATGCCGCCATGCCTCGCCGGTCGCCCGGGCCGCGCCGAGATGGCCGCCAAAACTGTCCAGCAATTCGCGGTGGGCGCCGGGATCCACCAGGGCACGCTCGTCATGCTGGCCATGGATCTCGACCAGCGCGTGACCGACGTCGCGCATCAGCGTCACGCTCGAAGGCTGGTCGTTGACGAAGACGCGGGTACGGCCGTCCGCCGTCTGCAAGCGGCGCAGGATGATGTCGCCATCATCCTCGATAGCGTTGTCGGCAAGCAGCATGCGGGCCGGATGGTTGCGCGGCACGTCGAACACGGCGATGACCTGGCCCTGTGCCGCGCCGTGCCGCACCAGCGAAGCGTCACCGCGCGCGCCAAGCGCCAGCGACAGCGCGTCGAGCAGGATGGATTTTCCAGCGCCGGTTTCGCCGGTCAGCACCGAAAGGCCGGACGAGAAGTCGATGTCCAGCTTCTCGATCAGAACGATATCGCGGATCGACAGTCTGGAAAGCATGGTGACGCGCCGCTCAGGCGCCGGTGATCAGCTTCCCGGCCTTGGCGATCCACGACCCGGCATTCTCGCGCGGCTCGAGCCCACCACTCTGCAGGAGCTTGTAGGAATCCTTGTACCACACGCTGTCGGGATAGTTGGTGCCGAGCACAGCCGCGGCAGTCTGCGCCTCCGATGTCAGCCCCATTGCATAGTAGCTTTCGGTAAGGCGCGCGAGCGCCTCCTCGACATGGCGCGTGTTGGAATAGGTCTCCACCACGTTGCGGAACCGCTTGACGGCGGCGATATATTCACGGCGCTCGAGATAGTAGCGGCCGATCTGCATCTCCTTGCCGGCGAGCTGGTCGTTGGCGAAGCGGATCTTTTCCTTGGCATCGTCGACATATTCGGAATCGGGCCAGCGCGTCACGAGATCCTGCATCGTCTGCACGGTCTGACGCGCTTCCTTCTGGTCCTGGGTGACGTCCTTGATCTGCCGGTAGTAGCTCAGCCCGATGATATACTGGGCATAGGCGGCGTCGTCGGTCGACGGATAGAGCGTGAGATAGCGCTTGGCCGAGCCGATCGCCTCGCTGTAGTTGCCTTGGCGATAGTCGGCAAAGGCGCCCATCACCATCGATTTGCGGGCGTATTCCGAATAGGGATGCTGACGGTCGACCGCACTGAACTTGCGGCTCGCCTCTTGCAGGCGCCCGGCATTCAGATTGGCGAGGCCCTGATTGTAGAGAACGTCGGCCGGCTCGGTCTGCTCGACATAGGTCGACAAGTCGACATCCTTCTCGGACGACATGCAGGCCGACAGGAACAGCGATGGAACAACCACCGAAAGCGCCAGGAAAACAGACCGATGCGGCGCTTTCGATTGACCAATTCGCTTGAAAAACATGATTGGATTCCGCCCTTTCGGCGTCATTTCAGTCGTCATTCGCTCTGGGGCAGCAGCCATAAACCATAACCGCCATGCCCGGCAACGCTATCTCCGGCCAATCGCACATTTTTGTGGCGGCCTGGCGCAGCTCGCAGGCTTGCATGATTTCGCCGGCCAATGATGCATTCCTGCAACACAGGCCGACGCTATAAAACCCGAAAAACGTTAAGAATCAGATCATCCAGGGCGCGTAAACAGGCGCATAGACGGCGTTCATCTCGGCGGTACGACCCCGCTCGCGGCGTGTCGTCTCGACGATCTCGAACGCCGAACGGTCCGACAAGAGGCGGCGCAGCGCTGCCGCGTTCAGCCTATGACCGCCGCGATAGGACCGGAAGCAGCCAATGAACCGGGCGCCGGCCAGCGCCAGATCGCCCATGGCGTCCATCGTCTTGTGACGCACGAACTCGTTGGGATAGCGCAAGCCTCCCATGTTGATCACGCGGTTGTCGTCGCCGATCACCAGTGAGTTTTCCAGCGAAGAGCCAAGCGCATAGCCGGCTGCCCACAGCCGCTCGACATCCTTCATGAAACCGAAGGTACGGGCGCGCGCGATATCGCGGCGGAAAATGTCGGCGTTCATGTCGGATGCGAAGAGCTGACGGCCGATCGCCGGGCTTTCGAAATCGATCTCGATCTCGAAGCGCGTGCCGTCATAGGGCCTGAACTCCGCCCAGGAGGCTCCGTTCTCGATGCGAACCGGCTTGACGACACGGATATAGCGGCGCTTGACCGGCAGCGTATCGACGCCTGCCTGGTCGATTGCCTCCACGAACGCCATGGCGCTGCCATCAAGGATCGGAACCTCATGGCCGTCGATCTCGATGACGACATTATCGATGCCGAGCCCGAAAAGCGTGGCCATCAGATGTTCAACGGTAGCGATATGCTCACCTGCCGGGTCGCCGAGCATGGTGCAGAGATCGGTGGCGCCAACTTCCGAAACGAGCGCACGGAACTCACGATCTTCGCTTCCATTCGAAAGCTGGAATACGACACCCGTATTAGCGTCTGCGGGCAAGAAATGAACGGTAACGGAATTGCCGCTGTGAACGCCCGTACCCGTCAGCGTCGCACGCGATTTAAGTGTCGTCTGATAGTCGTGCAAAACAAACCCCTTAGCCCACACTGCCTACGTCCGCTTATTAGCCCAAGGGCGCGGCTCTTTGATCGGCAGGCAGGGTACTTCCCCCGAATCCCGGCAAACCGACATTGCTCGGGGGGAAGATAGTGGTCCGGCAGGAAGTCTCCAAATCACGGTTTCTTACTATCTGTAACCGCAATCCGGAGCGGGCATGGTCTCGTAACCCCCTGTTTTCCCTTCGCTTTTAACATTAACAGGCAAACAATTTCTTGTCTGCCTGTTAACAACTGTTACGGACCGCTAACAGGTCAATTGGCCTGGCGGCGCAGGAATGCCGGAATCTCCAGCTGATCGTCTTCCTGGACAGCCCTGCTCTGCGGCGTCAGCCGGCCCTGGTCATCCAACTGGCCACGGCGCGGCGCGTAAAGCTGCGGATCCTGGCTGGCAAGGCGGCGCACTTCGGGTGCCGCCTGGCGCAGTTTCGGCTCGCGCGGCTGTGCCGGCTGCAGCCGTGCGGGCTCCTCTTCGCGGCGGGTAAGGCCGTTCGTCAGGCGCTTGAGCAGTCCCATCGGTCCGCTGTTCTCATGGTCGGCCGGGCGGCCCTTGGCTTCCACTTCGGCTTTCACCACCGGCGGGAAATCCTCGACGCGCGGCATGCGCTGAGGTGCTGCGGCTACCGGCTGAAGCATTTCGCGCTGTGGCGCAGGCTGCATCGCTTGCTGAACCATTGGCTGCACC
>NZ_SUEO01000217.1:0-1096 GCF_004962925.1 Mesorhizobium sp.
ATTGCTGCGCAGTTGATCGGCATTGCTTGGCGGGCGGATCACGATGGTTAGGATCGCCGTCCAGCGCGTCGTGCTGGCAAGGCTGCCACGCTCAAAAACCTGCTCGGTCCACTTGACCTGGAACGAGGTTTGGGAGGCCCTGACCACGCTGGTTATTTGCGCGGACACGCTCCGCGTTCCGATCTGGCCGAAGGGGTCGACCCGCTTGGCGTACTCGTTGAGGAAAAGAGCGGCACGGTCGGTGGCGAAGTCGTAGGCAGAAAGCCAATTCTGGCGCACCAGCACCGGATCGGTGGAGATGGCGCGAACATTTGAAATGAAGCGGCCGAGATGCCAGGCGATCTGTGCGTCCGACGGTTCATAGTGCTGGATCGCCGGCGCGACGGCGCGAGCCTCGCCGAACCGGTCGACCTCGACGACGTAGGGAACGACGCGGCTTTGCATCGAGTGCCACATCAGCCCGCCGGAAAGGCCAGTCGCCAGTGCCAGGCTGCCGAAGGCCATGAGCCGCCAGTTCCTGGCTTGAACGCGGGCGGAGCCGATACGCTCATCCCAGAGCTGGCCGGCCTTCTGATACGGTGTGACGGGTTCGGGTGTCTTCCCGTAACGCTGAACGGGTCGCTTGAAGAGCATCTAGTCGTCCTTATCGTTGAGGGAGGGATTGGCGCTGCCGCCCGGCCGGTCCCCCTCACGGACGGCCTGCATGGCGGTGTGACGATGGGCTCGCGCGGTCTGCTCGGAGCGAAGGCGCCTCGCCCAGGTCGGCGCAGTATCGGAGCTCGCAGCGGCAGGACTTCCGGTCATTGATGCGGTCGGCGTACACCGGTCGCAGTCCAGGCGGCTTCACGGCCGGCATCGGCGCTGCGCCTGAAAGCTTCTGCAGCAGATCGCGCTCTGCCTGTCGCAGCGCCGGCGACTGCACTTGTGACACCGTGCATTCCGGCAGCTACGCCGGACAGGCCGGAATCGGGCGAGGTTGCACGTCCGATCTGCCAAGCCGTGGAAGCAGCCGATCCCATTGTTGAGCCGGCGCGGACTGCGGCGAGACTGCCGCCGGTTGCCATGCGCGCGCCGGCAAACGCCGCACCTCCGGCAA
>NZ_SUEO01000217.1:1106-10803 GCF_004962925.1 Mesorhizobium sp.
AGCGAAGCACCGGCGGCGGCCGCCGTGGTTCCGAGTGCGGCGCCCGCGCCAAGCTGCGGTGCGCCAGAGACAAGGCCTGAGGCGATCCCAGGCCCGAAGATGCCGAGCCCTAGCAACGCCAGCGCGCCCAGCACCTGTGCCATGGCAGCGGCCAGATCCGGCTCCTTGCCTTGCAGCGCGGAAGCGAACTCGCCGAACAGCGTGGAGCCGATGCCGACGATGACGGCGAGCACCATGACCTTTATGCCCGATGAGATCACATTGCCGAGCACGCGCTCGGCCAGAAAGGCCGACCGATTCCACAGTGCGAAAGGCACCAGAATGAAACCGGCCAGCGTCGTGAGCTTGAACTCCAGGATGGTGATGAAGAGCTGGATGGAAAGAATGAAGAAGGCGATGATGACCAGGAACCAGGCCACAAGCAGCACGAAGATGGTGAGCGCGTTGCCGAAGAACTCAGGGAAGCCAAGAAGCTGGCTTACCTGATCGAGCAGCGGCCAGGCGCCCTCGAAGCCAGTCGCGGCAATGCGGCCGGGGCGCAGGAGACTGTCGGCGGAAAGGTTGCCAGAGGACGCGTTTACGCCGAGGCCCGCAAATGAGCGGTAGATGATGTCGGCGAGATTCTTGAAATTGTTCAGGATGAAGGCGAAGACGCCGACATAGAGCACCTTCCGGATGAGCCGCCCGAGGATATTGGGTTCGCCGCCGAGCGCCCAGGCCAGGCCTGCCAGTGTGATGTCGATGCCGATCAGGATCGTGGTGAGGAAGGCGACGTCGCCCGAAAGCAGGCCGAACCCGCTATCAATATAGCGGATGAAGGTCTCCATGAAGCGATCGATGACGCCGAGGTCGTTCATGCCGCCGCCTTCCTCGTTCGAAGAGATGCTTGTCAGTTGCCGGAATAGGCCGTGCCGGAGCCGAGGAAGCGCCGCGTGGTCTCGCGGGCGGCTTCCTCGGACTGCGCCTTGCGCGCCGCATCCTCGGCCTCAGCCCGAAACTGCGTCGCGAGCAGCGTCTGGATCTGCATCTGCTGCTTGGTGGAGAGGGCGATCAGCTGGTTGGTGGCCTGGCTTGCCTGAAGCGAACCGGCCGCGCCCTGGCTGCGGTTGACGAGATCGGCAAGCAGGTCGCCATCGGCACGGACGTTCTCGACAATCTGTGACTGGACGCCCATGGTCTGGCGGAATGCCTGCATCGCGCTCTGCCAGCGATCGCGTGCGGCGCTCGCCACGTCGCTGACCTTGATCGCGGCGTCGTAGCTTTCCGGATATTGCTTGCGCCACTGGTCTTGAAGCTGGTCGAGATCAAAGCTCAGCCCGCTCGCCTGCTCCATCAGCCCGTCGACGCGATGGAGCGCGCCGGTGAGTTGACCAACCGAGGAAAAGTCCAGACGCTGAAGGTTGCGCGCCATGTTCTGCAGCATGGTCGCCTGGTTCTGCAGCGACTGGATCTGGTTGTTGATCTGCTCCAGCGAGCGTGCCGCCGTTAGCACGTTCTGAGCATAGTTCGACGGATCGAACACGATCAGGGCGGAGGCCGGCTGGACGTAGTCGGCCATCGGTTTGGCGATCAGGGAAACGGTGATCAGGCCGGTGAGAAGGCGGCGCCGCATCATGACGATTGCTCCTTGTCTGATTGATGGAATTGCTGGAGAAGCTCGGCTGCCCAATCGAGGCCGCGCGCGCTCAGGAAACGGGAGGCAAAGCTGTCCTGCCCGTGCTCGGACAGGATGATGTCGATCAAGGTCTGCGTGGCCGGATCGGAGGTGCCGCACAGCGCCAGAGCGATGGGGCCAAGCCCGAGTTCGAAGAGACGGTTGCCGCGGCGCGACTGCAGATAATAGTGGCGCTTCGGCGTCGCGCGGGCGATCAGTCCGATCTGCCGCTCGTTCAAACCGAAGCGCTCGTAGGCTGCCCGCGCCTGCGGTTCCACTGCACGGTCATTGGGAAGAAAAATGCGCTGTGGACAGCTCTCGATGATTGCCGGCGCGATCGAAGAGCCAGCAATGTCGGCCAGCGACTGCGTCGCGAAGACAACCGACACGTTCCGCTTTCGCAGCACCTTCAGCCATTCGCGGATGCGGGCGGCAAAAAGCGGGTTGTCGAGATAGACCCACGCCTCATCGAGCATGAGCAGCGTCGGCCGGCCGTCGAACCGCTCCTCGAGCCTGTGGAACAGATAGGTCAGCACCGGCAGAACGGCACCTTCTTGAAGCATCAGCTCCTCGGTCTCGAAACACTGCACATCCGACAAAGCCAGCCGATCATCATCGGCATCGAGCAGCCGACCGAAGGGGCCGTCCAGCGTGTAGGGCATCAATGCAGACTTCAGTTCATTGGACTGAAGCAGGACCAACAGGCCGGTCAGCGTACGTTCCTGCGCCGGCGCGGTGGCAAGGCTGGTCAGTGCCGACCAGATCGCCTCCTTCACCTCCGGCGTAACGGTGACGTTCTCATGGGCAATGAGGCCGGTGATCCATTCTGCTGCCCAGGTGCGGATGACCTGCTTGTTGATGTTGCGCAGCGGCTGAAAGGCAGACGTGCTGACGGCGCCCAGCGCGTGGTGCACTCCACCCATGGCAAGCGTTGCGGCGCGCGCGGAATTGCCCTTGTCGAACACGTACACCTGCGCGCCGGCATAGCCTCGGAACTGCAGAGCAATCAGGCCAAGCAGAACCGACTTGCCGGCACCGGTCGGACCAACCACCAACATATGGCCGACATCCTCGACATGGGTGGAAAACCGGAACGGTGTCGACCCGCTGGCCTGGGCAACCAGAAGCGGCGGAGCCTCTCGCTGGGTGAGCTTGGCCAGATGCTCGTTCGCCGCGGGGCCGGCCCACACCGACGGCAGCGGCATGAGATGGGCAAGGTTCAGCGTGTGAACGAGCGGCTGGCGAATGTTGGCATAGACATGACCGGGCAACGAGCCAAGCCACGCCTCGACCGCATTGGTGCTTTCACGGATTGTGGTGAAGCCGAGTCCGTTGACGATGCGTTCGACCGCGCGAAGTTTTTCCGCAGCGGCTTGGCGGTCCTCGTCCCACACCGTAACCGTTGTGGTGAGGTAGCCGAAGCCGACGTGATCGCCGCCCAACGCCTGAAGTGCTGCGTCGGCATCGAGTGCTTTGTTCTCGGCATCGCTGTCAAGGAGGGGGACAGGTTCATTGGTCACGACCTCGCGCAGGATGGCCGCAATCGATTTGCGCTTGGCAAACCACTGCCGCCGCAAGCGCGTCAGTGTCTTTGTGGCTTCCGTCTTATCGAGCGGAATGAAGCGCGTCATCCAGCGATAGGCGAACTCCTGATGATTGAGTGCATCGAGGATTCCGGGCCGCGTGACGTTCGGGAAACCGAGGATTGTGAGCGTGCAAAGATGCTGGTCGCCCAGCATCGGCTCCAAGCCACCGGTAAGCGCCGCATCGACCAGAACGCCGTCGAGATACATCGGTGTTTCCGGCACGGCCACTGGCTGGCGGCGGGTCGAGATCGTGCCGTGGAGATAAGTCAGCGTCTCTGCATCTTCGAGCGCGCGCACTTCGGGCATGAAGCCCGACAGGAGGTCCAGGACACGATCGGCCTCGTCACCGAACCGCGCCAGCTCCTGGCGCCAATCTCTTTCGCCGTCGGAACGATGCGCATCGACGAGCGCGCTTTCCGCCCGCGCCTGTCCATCCGGCGGCGGCATGAACAGCAAGGTCAGGTGATAGCGGCTCTCGAAGTGCGCGACCTTGCCCTCGAACGCCGCGCGCCGTTCTTCGTCGACCAGCCATGACGCTGCGTCGGGAAAACGCGAGCTCGGATAGTCCAGCGCTTCGATGCGCTCGGCCTCGAAGAACAATGCCCAGCCGGAGCCGAGCCTTCTCAGCGCATTGTTCGCCCGCGCGCAGATGCCGACAAGTTCAGCTTCCGTCGCGCTTTCGAGATCGGGCCCGCGGAACCGGATGGTCCGCTGAAAGCTGCCGTCCTTGTTGAGCACGATGCCGGGCGCGACCAATGCGGCCCAGGGCAGATGGTCGGCAAGCCTTTCGGCTTTGCTGCGATATTCTGAAAGATTCAGCATCCAAA
The DNA here is from genome assembly GCF_004962925.1 of Mesorhizobium sp. Classification (GTDB taxonomy): domain Bacteria; phylum Pseudomonadota; class Alphaproteobacteria; order Rhizobiales; family Rhizobiaceae; genus Mesorhizobium. The sequence continues at coordinate 5,174 of NZ_SUEO01000217.1, forward strand.
CCAACCCTTCTGACGAAGATGACGGACAAGCACGCCGGCGAAGTCCGGATCGCGTCTTGCGGCAAAGACCGCGAGCGTGTGTCCCGCGATCCAGAGCACCAGCCCGGCAATCCACTGCTGCAAGCCAAGGCCGATGGCGGCGGCCACCGTGCCATTGAGGATCGCCACCGCTCGCGGCGCACCGCCCAGCAGGATCGGTTCGGTCAGGGCCTGGTGAACGGGGACTTCAAAGCCCTCGATATGCTGCTCTCCGCTTGCCATCAGACGAGCGCTCCGCCGCCAAACGAGAAGAAGGAGAGGAAGAAGCTCGATGCCGCGAAGGCGATCGACAGACCGAAGACGATCTGGATCAGTCGACGGAATCCACCTGCCGTGTCTCCGAAGGCGAGTGTCAGGCCGGTAGTGATGATGATGATCACTGCGACGATCTTCGCGACCGGCCCCTGCACCGATTCCAGGATCTGCTGCAGCGGCTGTTCCCAGGGCATGCCGGAGCCGGCCGCGTAAGCCGGGGCCGTGAGAAAAAACGCGAGCGCGGTGGACGAAAGAAAGCGAAGCTTATTGCGCATGGAAGTGACCTTTCAAAGTTGCTGAAGTTGCGGGAGCGTGAGTTGGGTGACGGCGTAATCGCCGCTGCCGTCGAGGCCGGCGACCTCGGCGATCGCCTCAATGCGGCGCGAGGATCCGCGGCCGGCGATGAAGACGATCAGGTCGACGGCATCGGCGATGAGGCGGCGCGGAACGGTGACGACTGCTTCCTGTGCGAGCTGCTCGATACGGTAGAGGGCAGAGCGCGCCGAATTGGCGTGAACCGTGGCGATGCCGCCGGGGTGCCCGGTGTTCCATGCCTTCAGCATGTCGAGGGCTTCCGCACCTCTGACTTCACCAACGATGATGCGGTCGGGCCTGAGCCGCAGCGTTGAGCGCACGAGATCGGCGAGCGTGACGGATCCGCGCCTCGTCCTCAAGGCAACGCAGTCCTTCGCCTTGCATTGCAGCTCGCGCGTGTCCTCGATAGGATCACCCGCTCGTCGCATTCTGCGATCTCCGCCAGCAGCGCATTGGCAAGCGTTGTCTTGCCCGACGACGTGCCGCCGGCGACCAGGATGTTGCGCCGCTCGCGAACGGCCCTCTTGAGCGCATCGACCTGCAGCGGCAGCATGATCCGGTCCGCGACATAGTCGGCCAGCGTGTAGAGCTTTGCCGCTGGTTTACGGATGGCAAAGCATGGCGCGAGCACGACCGGCGGCAGCAGACCCTCGAAGCGCTCGCCCGACGGCAGTTCGGCACTGACAATCGGATTGTCCGCATGCGCCTCGACCCGCACATGGGAGGCGACCAGGCGGATGATGCGTTCCGCCTCGGAATGGTGCATATGCACGCCGGTATTGACTCGGCCCTCGCCCAGCCGGTCGAGCCGCAGCGCACCGTCGGGATTGACCATCACCTCGATGACGGATGGTTCGGCAAGGGCTTCGGTGATCGCCGGCCCCATGGCAGTGCGCAGCATGGCACGGCGGCGATGGTCGGCTTCCGGATGAGAACTCATTGTTCCTCTCCCCCGCCATTGTCGCCACCAAGCGAGCGTTTGGCGGAAGCGATCTGGCGGCCGACCTGCTCGACGAATTTGTCGAAGCGCTCCTGGGCAATCGCTTGCGTCGCCTTATCCGGTACCGGCGTGTGAGCATGAAGGGTGATGGAAAAGCGGATGAAGAGCGCCAAGCTCTCCAGGATCATCTCGACATCGCGCCTGACATGTCCGAGGTCCCGGGAAAGACGGTCGAGCCTCTTGCCGTAGCGCTGGTCGAGTTCATTCTCCCCACGCCGCTCGATAAAGGCCTCGACCGTTCGCCACGACTGCTGATTTGGTGGTCGAGGGATTGCGGCTGAGCTTCTCCAGCTTCTCGCTCAATTGGGGCTCAAGCAGAAACTGATGACGAATGCGGTGCGGCTTCATGCGGCTCATTCCAACTGGCCGGCGCTGCTGCGCCGGGTGCGGACCAAGCATTATCGAGATCCCCGAAATAGCTTACGGCCGTTATCTACGCTGAAATGCGCCTATGCAGCCGAGCTCAGAAGCCGGGCACGATGTCCTTGTCGTCGCCCATTCCTTCATTGATGCCATAGGCGCGCGCCGCGATGGAAATCCGATCCATGACGCGCTTGTCGGCGACCGTCTCGCTATCATCGTCAGCGGGGTTGAGCAGATCGCTCTCATCAGGCTCTTGGGCAACGACGCTGTGTTCTTCGGGCAGACCTGGATGACGCTGCTGCTGAACGCCTCCGTCGTCTTCGATTGCGGCACCAGCGCTTTCGTCCTAGGCGGCAAGACGGCGGTCGACGCTGCGTACCTGTCCGCTCCAATCGTCCGGGCGCGGCGCTGGCCGATCGGCGTAGGTACCGTCTTGCAGCACTGGCGAAGGCAGCACCCTCTCGGTGAAATTCTGATCCTGGTAATAGCGCAGCTTCTTCGCGCGGATCGGCGGCAACCCCGAAACCAGTACCAGTTCGTCTTCCTGCGGCAACTGCATCACCTCGCCGGGCGTCAGCAGCGGCCGTGCGGTTTCCTGGCGGCTCACCATGACGTGCGAAAGCCAGGGGGCCAGCCGATGGCCGGCATAGTTGCGCATGGATCTGAGTTCCGTCGCCGTACCGAGCGCGTCCGAGATACGCTTGGCCGTGCGCTCGTCATTGGAGGAAAAGGCAATCCGCACATGGCAATTGTCGAGAATGGCGTTGTTCTCGCCATAAGCTTTTGAGATCTGATTCAAGGATTGCGCGATCAGATAGGCGCGGATGCCGTATCCGGCCATGAAGGCGAGCGCCGTCTCGAAAAAATCGAGACGCCCGAGCGCCGGAAATTCATCCAGCATCATGAGCAGTTGATGCTTACGGCTCTTCTTTGGGTCGCCCTCCAGCCGCTCCGTCAGCCGCCTGCCGATCTGATTAAGCACCAGTCGCACCAGCGGCTTTGTGCGCGAGATGTCGGATGGCGGCACGACCAGATAGAGCGACAGCGGTCGCTCGGCATCCATCAGATCGGAAATGCGCCAGTCGCAGGCCGATGTTGCCGCGGCCACTGTTGGATCGCGATAGAGCCCGAGAAACGACATGGCAGTCGAAAGAACACCTGAACGCTCGTTCTCAGACTTGTTCAGCACCTCACGCGCTGCTGAAGCTACGACCGGATGGACTTGGGGCTTATCCGCAGCGCCTAGGTGGTTAGTTGTCATCATCCGCTGCAGCGTTGCTGCAAATGAGCGCTGCGGATCGGACAGGAAGGTGGCGACGCGAGCAAGCGTCTTTTCCTCTTCGGCGTAGAGCACGTGCAAGATGGCGCCGACCAGAAGTGAATGACTGGTCTTCTCCCAATGGTTCCGCCGCTCCAACGCACCTTCAGGATCGACGAGGATGTCGGCGATGTTCTGGACGTCGCGGACCTCGTTCGGTCCCTTGCGCACTTCCAGTAGAGGATTATACCGCGCCGACCTTGGATCAGTCGGATTGAACAGAAGGCAGTACGAGAACTTGGATCGCCAGCCGGAGGTTAGCTGCCAATTCTCGCCTTTGATGTCGTGAATGACGGCCGAATCGGTCCAGGCAAGAAGCGTCGGAACAACTAGTCCGACGCCCTTGCCCGAACGTGTCGGGGCAAAGGCCATGACGTGCTCCGGCCCGTCATGGCGCAGATAGCGATCCTGCAGCTTGCCAAGAAAAACGCCGGCCGGCCGAAACAGCCCTGCCCTCTCGATCTCCCGAGTCGCGGCCCATCGGGAGGAGCCATAGGTGGTGACCAGTCCGCGCTGCCGCGCGCGCCAGATCGATCCGGCGATCGCGGCGGCACAGCCCACGAACCCACTGGCGCCTGCAAGCATACCGGCCTTGTCGAAGGCCTCCGGCGCATAGGCGTCGAATTGGAACCACCATTCGAACAGTTTCCAAGGCTTGTAGATCGGCCAGCCGACAACAAGAAACCATGGCGCGCCGAGTGGAGGCTGATGGGCCAGCATGTGGGCGCACCATTGCGTTGCCGCCCATACGCCAAGAACGACGATGGCGAAGACGACGGTGATCTGCCCAACCAGCAGCTTCGTGGGCGTCATTGGCTTTCTCCGCTGTTCTGCAGGGGCTCAAGCATCGCGCCGCGAGGCCGCAATAGGAATGCGCGCTATGTACGACTTGGTGCGATGAGAGGATTGATTGGAAACACCGCTCGCCGGCCTTGAGAAAGCTCTCTCCGGAACAGGAGGCGGTGCTTCGCCATGCGCTTGAGTCATTGGGAGTGTGGCGAGTTGGGTTCGCATATGCAGACAGCGGATCGTCGATACTCAGTGCCCCGATGACATGGGCGACGAAAACTACGATTTGTGCTTCTGGATTTCGGGCATCGCCATTAGTCCGCTTGCGCTTGCGCCACTGATCGACCATGTCGCCAGCCACCATTCGACCGTCGAATGATGGAGGGGAGGCATTGATCCGGGGCCGGACGCGAGGTATCGGGTCGGAGCCGAATCTCTCTCTGAAATCACGTCCCGTCGACCGACATCAGTAGGATCCCGGCAAGAGCGTCAAGCGTAGAGTTGTTGAAATCGCGGCCTGGGGTGGTTGCCGCGGTTGGTTTGAAGATCGGCGATGATCTTAATCTATCGAAGCCGAACCAGATTCATCGACTTCTTTAGCGATCATCCGCTTTAGACGTCCCTTATCGATACCCTGGCTTAAGGGCCGAAGCGTTTCTTCGGCTGCGTCCAACAGTGCGAATCGATTTCGCCTGTCCCAATGGCTCCAAAAAACCCGCACTATAAAGTAGCTCGACAATGTGATCCGTAGAAACGGGAATGGTGGCAGCTTTGAAATAGCCTCCAATAAGGAACTCCGCTCCTTTGATGCGTCCATTTCCGCGCTCCAGACGCGAGCAATGAGGTTTTCTACCTGACCCTCGATCTCGATGTTCGAAACGCTAGTTCGCAATACGGGCTGGCCTGCCGAATTGCTTAGGTTATCGAACATCATCCTAACGGGAGACGACAACAGCGAAAACTCGTATGCATCAAGCAAGACATCAACGTATTCTCTGAAATCACCAGTCAGTTTGCTGTCCGCGGTTCCAAAGATTTTCTTGAGCTCTTCATCGTTGCTGAAACGTGCCTTAAATTTCTCGAAGCTGACCTTAGGAAAAGATTTGAGTATGCGATGAAGTAAGATGGAAGTGAGTTGCACCAAAGATTTTGCCAGTCTCCGCTTTGGATCGCGAGTCAGCCGCTCGGATCCGGAGCCGAGGAGTATCGCACCGATTGCCCAAACATGGATAGCATCCGAACAACCCTCCAATTCGGGATGGACCGGGTCTTCGTCACCAAATATCACCACCATATCCGAATCAGCGCGAGCCTCTTCCTCAAAGCGGCTGGCCAAATCAAGTAGCGCCTGCTTTTCGTCGCCCTGCGAGCGATTGTTCGATACGTCTTCGAATGCCTTTTCTAGGCGATTTTGAAGCGCCTGAACCCTCGCCTGCTTGTCCACTAATGGAGGGCGAAGCTCGTTGGTTAGCAGTATATGGCTCTCGCCGTCGAGAATTTTCATCTCGGCCGCCAAGCGTTCTGAGGCCGTGATAATATTGTCTACGACAG
>NZ_SUEO01000218.1:0-6695 GCF_004962925.1 Mesorhizobium sp.
CGCCTTGGCCATGGCGTCTTCGATGGCGATGCCGGCCGGCCGCTCGTCGTAGCGCACGTCGACGGGAAAGGCGCGGCCTTCGCTCTCGATCACCGGAGCGCCGGAAAGCAGCCGCGCGACACGCGCACCGTCGAGCGTCGCCGACATCACCAGCAACCGCAGATCGGGCCTCAGCGCACCATGCACGTCGAGCGCCAGCGCCAGCCCGAAATCGCCGTCGAGCGAGCGCTCGTGGAATTCGTCGAAGAATACCGCCGAGACACCGGGCAGTTCCGGATCGTCGAGGATCATGCGGGACAGCACGCCTTCGGTGACGACAAGGATCTTTGTCCTTGCCGAGGTCCGGTTCTCCATGCGCATGGCATAGCCGACCGTCTCGCCGGGCTCCTCGCCGAGCAGTTCGGCCATTCGGCGGGCAGCGGCGCGGGCAGCGAGCCGGCGCGGCTCGAGCAGAATGATCTTTCCCGTTCCGAGCCACAGCGCGTCGAGCAGCGCCAGCGGCACCAGCGTCGTTTTGCCGGCGCCGGGCGGCGCCACTAGCACGGCGCTGTTGCCATGGCCGAGCGCCTCGTTGAGCGCCGGCAGCACGGCGGAGACCGGGAGCTCCGGCAAGGGTTTTCTAGTCATCGTCCCACGGACGTACTCATCCAATCGCGGCAGGTCCGCAGCGTCGGCATATCAGCGGTGGCGGTCGCCGCGCAACCGACGGCAGCGGGCCAGTTCAAAGCCGGGTTCGCGAAAATGGGTTCCAACGCACCGTGCCCAACCTCGCCTCCTCGCGCACCATCGTCAAAAGGCCGGAGCCACCGACGATGGCGAGACCGACAAGCGACAGGAAATCGGGATATTCCTGGAAGAACAGCGCGCCCAGGATGACCGCCCAGACGATCTGCGAATAATGCGTCGGTGCGATCCGGCTGGCTGGCGCGTATTTGACGGCCATAAGCTGAAGCAATTGTCCGCAAGAGGTGAACGCACCCGACAGCACCAGCCAGGTCAGCTGCCTTGCGTCCGGAAGCGTGAATGACGTGGCCGCGGCACCGATGCCGTTGAAGAACAGGCCGTAGCCAATCAGCACGCCGAGCATCGTCGTGCGTTTCTCCTTCGCGACGAGCGAACGCATCAGGATGACACTGGCGGCGGCGAGGAAAGCAACGCCGAACGCAGCGAGGTGACCGAGATGCATCTCGCGAAAGCCCGGCCGCACCACCAGCATGACGCCGGCAAAGCCGGCGACCACCGCCAGCCATCGCCACGGGCCGACCTTCTCCTTGAGGATGAGGGTGGAAAGGATGGTGACGCAGAGCGGCGCCAGGAAAATCAGCGCATAGGCTTCCGCCAGCGGGATGGTGGTGAAGGCATAGACGCTGAGCACGCCGGACGCGATGCCTGCCCAGGCGCGGGCCTGAACCGCCCAAGGCCGCTTCGTGCGCCAGAAATCACGCCAGCGTTCGCCGTTCGGCCGGGTGAAGAGAAGAAAGAAGCCGGCAAACAATGACGAGAAGAACCCGATCTCGAACACTGTGAACTGGCCGCCCAGGCTTTTGACAAGGGCATCGTTGAATGAATAGCTTGCATAGGCGATCAGGGCGAGCAGAATTCCGTTCGTCACGTTTTTCCAGTTCCAGGGAGAGGGCAGAGTGAAGATACTGGCGCTCGGTGCGCATCCGGACGACATCGAGATCTTCATGTTCGGTACGATGGCCGCCTATGCCGCACAAGGCGCAGAGCTGGTTTTTGCGATAGCCACGGATGGCGCCAAGGGTGGGAAGGGCGATCCGGAATCACTCGCTGGCGCCCGCCGCGAAGAAGCGGCTGTGGCGGCGGACCTGCTTGGCGCAACACCGCACTTCCTCGACTTTCCGGACGGCGCGCTGGTTGCCGACACCGCCCTGATCGCAGCGCTGAAGGCGCTGATCGGCGAGGTGAAGCCGGATCTGGCGATCACCCATGCGCCGAACGACTATCACGGCGACCACCGCGCGCTGTCGGACGGCGTGCGCATCGCGGCGTCTTTCGCTGTGCCGGTGCTGCATGCCGATACGCTCGGCGGTACCGGTTTTTCGCCGACGCATTATGTCGACATATCAGGGCATTTCGATCTCAACGCGATGGCGATCCGGGCGCATCAGTCGCAGGATCCCGAACGTTTCGTCGAGGCGGCGCGCACGCAGAACGCATTTCGCGCCGGCCAGTGCAATGGCGCGGCCGGTTCCTTCGCCGAGGCCTTCCGCTTCGAACCCGTCTTTCCCTTCGCCGACATACGCGCTCTGCTGCCCCCGCCCCGGCGCTCCGGCCGGTGACGGTGAGCACCAGAACGGTCAAATGAGCCGGCACCCGGCGCGCCAAACAACCTGACAGAAGCCGCCTTTCCCGAACCAGCGCCCGGAGCCGACGCGCCATGCTGCGGTGCAGCGACGAATTCGCTTGCCTTGTTTAGTAAAAATTGCATTACTAAACAAATTACTAAACATCTGGCGCGTAATCGCGCCGTCATGTTTAGGCCCCTGAGGAGGGGGGTTGAGGTTTTTGAAACCGTCATCCGGGCGCGTTTCGCAAATGGGAGGAAGGCATGAAATCGACCTTGAAACTGACGTTGGGACTGACCTCGGCGATGTTTGCGTCGACAGCCGTTTCAAACGTCGCGCATGCGGAAGATCTGACACTTTGCTGGGCAGCCTGGGATCCGGCGAACGCGCTTGTGGAACTGTCCAAGGATTTCACCAAGGAATCCGGCATCGGCATGAAATTCGAGTTCGTGCCGTGGACCAACTATGCCGATCGCTTCCTCAACGAATTGAATTCCAAGGGCAAGCTGTGCGACCTGATCATCGGTGATAGCCAGTGGATCGGCGGCTCCGCCGAGAACGGTCACTACGTCAAGCTGAACGACTTCTTCGACAAGGAGAAGATCAGCATGGACGACTTCGTGCCGGCCACGGTCGTCGGCTATTCGGAATGGCCGAAGAACACGCCGAACTATTGGGCGCTGCCTGCCATGGGCGACGTGGTCGGCTGGACCTATCGCAAGGACTGGTTCTCCAAGCCGGAACTGCAGAAGGAATTCAAAGAGAAATACGGCTGGGATCTCGCAGCGCCGACGACCTTCGACCAGTTGAAGCAGATCGCCGAGTTCTTCCAGAAGCGCGAGATCGACGGCAAGACCGTCTATGGCGCATCGATCTATACCGAGCGCGGCTCCGAAGGCATCACCATGGGAGCCATGGACGTGCTCTACAGCTTCGGCTTCAAATACGAGAATCCCGACAAGCCCTACGAGATGGACGGCTTCGTCAACTCCGAGAAGTCGGTGAAGGGTCTGGAGTTCTACAAGGCGCTCTACGACTGCTGCACGCCTCCCGGGGCCTCGAACAGCTACATGGGCGAAGGCGTCGATGCCTTCAAGTCCGGCCAAGTGGCGATGCACATGAACTTCGCCTTTACCTGGCCGGGCCTGCAGAAGGACGAGAATGTCGGCGGCGACAAGATTGGCTATTTCGCCAATCCCAAGGGTCCCGACGGCGATCAATTCGCCCAGCTTGGCGGCCAAGGCATCTCGGTGGTCTCTTACTCGGACAAGCAGGAGGCCGCGCTCAAATACATCAAGTGGTTCGCCAATAAGGACGTGCAGGCCAAATGGTGGTCGCTCGGCGGCTATTCCTGCCTCAACGCGGTCGTAAAAGACCCGGGCTTCCCGGCCAGCCAGCCTTACGCGCAGACCTTCCTCGACTCCATGGCCATCGTGAAGGATTTCTGGGCTGAGCCCAGCTATGCGCCGCTGCTGCAGGCGTCGCAGAAGCGCTTCCACGATTATGTCGTGGCTGGCCAGGGTTCGGCCAAGGATGCGCTCGACGGCCTGGTCAAGGACTGGACCGAGGTCTTCCAGGACGATGGCAAGATGTAATCGGCTCCTCCCGAGCCACGACCCCAGAGCCGGATGATTTCGGAAGACCCGAAATCATCCGGCCCCGGACCAAGAGCGAGTGAGCATGATGTCGTCCGAAAACCGCTTAACACTTTTCGGCATCATGCTCTGGTCCCGTGCCGCCCTTGGCACGGGACACAGTTCAGATAAATTCCATTGTCGAGACGACTTAAAGTGACCGAAGCGGGACTGACCATGCTCAATCGGACTGCGGACAGCGTTGCCCGGGCCACGCCTGAGCCGTTGGCCCGCAAAGTCCGGGGCATCAGTGACAAGGGCCTTGCCTGGCTGTTCATCTCGCCGACGATCCTTTTGCTGCTCGCCATCAACATCTTCCCGCTGTTCTGGGCGATCTATCTTTCCTTCACCAATTACCGCGCCAATCGCCCCAACGAGATCGTCAAAAATGTCGGCCTTGCCAATTACCGACGCATCCTCGGCGACCAGGACATCTGGATCGCCATGCAAACGACGGCGCATTTCGTGTTCTGGACCATCCTGCTGCAGACGCTGATCGGCTTCACGCTGGCCTGGCTGATCGACCGGAAGTTTCGCGGTCACGCCTTCTGGACGACCATCATTCTCGTGCCGATGATGCTGTCGCCGGCCGTGGTCGGCAATTTCTGGCGCTTCCTCTACGAGCCGCAGATCGGCCTGTTCGCCTATGCCGTCTCGTTCGTCACCGGAATTCCGGCAACGGAGATCGGCATGCTCTCCAACGTCTCGCTGGCGCCGTGGTCGATCGTCATCGTCGACACCTGGATGTGGACGCCCTACGTGATGCTGATCTGCCTCGCCGGGCTGCGTTCGATCCCCGAATACATCTATGAGGCGGCGGAGGTCGACCGCGCCTCCAACTGGCGGCAGTTCTGGTCGATCACGCTGCCGATGGCGCTGCCCTTCATCATGCTGGCGGTGCTGTTCCGCGGCATCGAGAACTTCAAGATGTTCGACATGGTCAACCTGCTTACCGGCGGCGGACCGGGATCGACCACCGAGGTCGCCTCGATCACGCTGAAGCGGCAGGCCTTCGAAAGCTGGCGGACGGGCTATTCCTCGGCCTTCGCCATCATCCTGTTCGTCGCGGTGTTCGGCCTCGCCAACATCTACGTCAAGGCGCTCAACAAGGTGAAGCAGAGATGAGCCTGACGTCAGCCCATTCGGTCGTCGCACCATCGGCCACGTCGAAGCGCGTCGCCGGCACGATCATCGTGCTCTACGCGCTGATCTCGATCGTGCCGCTGCTGTGGATCTTCGCCACCAGCTTCAAGACGCCGCCGGATTCGATTGCCTATCCGCCGAAGATCCTGTTCCAGCCGAGCCTCGAAGGCTATTGCAATCTGTTCACGACGCGCACAAGGCAGACGCCGGAATACATCAACTCGCTTGGACCGGCGACCGGCTTCTGCGACGAGACCACGCGCAAGCGCAACATGGTGATCGCCGGTCCGTCCAATTTCATGCCGCGCTTCGTCAATTCGCTGATCATCGCCTTCGGTTCGACCTTTTGCGCGGTGTTCCTCGGCACGTTGTCGGCCTATGGCTTCTCGCGCTTCAAGGTGCCGCTGGCCGACGACCTTCTGTTCTTCATCCTGTCGACGCGGATGATGCCGCCGATCGCGGTCGCCATTCCCATCTACCTGATGTATCGCGAGCTTGGCCTGTCGGACACCGCGCTCGGCATGATCCTGCTCTATACGGCGGTCAATGTGTCGCTTGCGGTATGGCTGCTGAAGGGCTTCATCGACGAAATCCCGCGTGAGTACGAAGAAGCGGCGATGATCGACGGTTATACGCGGCTGCAGGCCTTCTGGCGCACCGTGCTGCCGCAGGCGACCACCGGCATTGCCGCGACCGCCATCTTCTGCCTGATCTTTGCCTGGAACGAATATGCGTTCGCCGCCCTGCTGACTTCGGGCACGGCGCAGACCGCACCGCCCTTCATCCCCACCATCATTGGCGAAGGCGGCCAGGACTGGCCGGCGGTCGCTGCTGGCACGACAATCTTTCTGGTGCCGATCCTGGTCTTCACCATCCTGCTTCGCAAGCAATTGCTGCGTGGCATCACCTTCGGCGCGGTGCGCAAATGAGCATGACCCAACCCGCAAAACGCAAGTCGCGCTGGCCGGCATGGGCCAGGCGCGGACTGATGGAGAACATCGCCACTGTAATCATCGCCATTGGCTTCCTGATGCTGTTCCAGCCCTTCGCGCTGGCGCTCTACACCTATTCCTTCATCACCATGCTGGCCGGCACGGCGATGTTCATCATCGTCTCGAAGTTTCCGGAGTAGACGATGGCAGAGATCAAGGTCGAGCATCTGAGAAAGGCATTCGGCGATTTCGTCGCCGTGCAGGATTCCAACTTCGTCGTCGGGAATGGCGAGTTCTTCGTCATGCTGGGGCCGTCGGGCTGCGGCAAGACGACGACGCTGCGCATGATCGCCGGGCTCGAACTACCGACCGGCGGCAAGATCCTGCTTGGCGGCGAGGACGTCACCATGCGACGTGCCCGAGAGCGCGACATCGCCTTCGTTTTCCAGCTGTTCGCGCTCTATCCGCACATGAATGTGCGCAAGAACATTGGCTTCCCGCTCTTGGCGCAAGGCATGCCCAACGTCGAAATCCGCAAGCGTGTCGAAGAGACGGCAAAGCTGTTGCGCATCGACCATCTGCTCAACAAGTCCGTCTCCGGTCTCGCCGGCGGCGATCGCCAGCGCGTTGCGCTCGGCCGCGCCATCGTGCGGCGGCCAAAATGCTTCCTGATGGAC
>NZ_SUEO01000218.1:6705-10642 GCF_004962925.1 Mesorhizobium sp.
GAGCCGCTCGGCACGCTCGACACCGAATTCCGCGATCTCATGGTCCATGAGCTGCGCGAACTGCACAACCGCATCCGCGCCACCACGGTCTACGTCACGCATGACCAGATGGAAGCGATGTCGATGGCCGACAAGATCGCGGTGATGAACCATGGCGTCATCGAGCAGTTCGGCACGCCACGCGAGATCTACGACCGGCCGGCGACCATGTTCGTCGCCGATTTCATCGGCTCGCCGCCAATGAATTTTTTGGGCTTTGGCGGTGGGCTTGCGAAAGGGGCCAGGGAAATCACCGTGCAAGGCGCCAAGGTGGCGGTGCCGCAGGTGCGCGAGGACATCGCGCCGACAGACATGGCTCTCGGCATCCGGCCGGAACACATCCGCTTCGACGACGCCTCGAAACTGCGCGGCGCCATCTACGGCACCGAATATCTCGGCACCACGCAGATCGTCGCGGTGGAGACGGCAGACGGCATCATCAAGGCGCGGGTCCCGGCCGAAATCCAGCTCAATGCGGGCGACCATGTCGGCCTGGCACTGAGCAGTACGCGGCTATCGCTGTTCGAAAAGGGCTCCGGCCGCGCGGTGAGAACCGCAATCCATGACGCAACCGCGGAGGTCCGCCATGGCTGACGTGCACATCCAACGCGTGACCAAAGCCTTTGGCGAGCATATCGCGGTGGACACTCTCGATCTGCACGTCGCCGATGGCGAATTCGTCGTGCTGCTCGGGCCGACCGGGGCCGGCAAGACCACGACGCTCCGGCTTATCGCCGGATTGGAACGGCCGGATACGGGCTCAATCCATATCGGCGGCCACGATGCGACAATGTTGTCGCCGGCCGAGCGCGACACCGCCTTCGTCTTCCAGCAATATTCGCTCTATCCGCATCTGTCGGTCTACGACAATTTGGCCTTTCCGCTGCGCTCGCCGGCGCGGCGGCTAAGCGAGGATGCGGTGCGCCGCCGCGTCGAGGATGTGGCCAAGATGGTGCGTATCCATCACAAGCTCTCCAACCGCTCCACCAAACTTTCCGGCGGCGAGATGCAGCGTGTCGCTATCGGTCGCGCGCTGGTGCGAAAGCCTTCGATCTACCTGATGGACGAGCCGCTGTCGTCGCTCGATGCCAAGCTGCGCGCCGACCTCCGGCTCGAGCTGAAGCGCATCCAAGCCGAGGTCGGCGCCACCATGCTTTATGTCACGCATGACCAGATCGAGGCGATGACGATGGCCGATCGCATCGGCATTCTCGCCGATGGCGTGCTGGTGCAGATCGGCACGCCGCGGACGATCTATTCCGAGCCGGCAAACCTTCATGTCGCCGCAAGGCTCGGCCAGCCGGCGATCAATCTGCTGCCGACCGGCCTGCTGCCCGATGGCGACATGCCGGCGGGAACCAAGACGATCGGCGCGCGTACAGAACATCTGTCGATCGGCAAGGCATCGAATGGCCCCGCCGACGGCGTTGTTAACTGGGTCGAGCATCTGGGCGACCAGAACCACCTTCATGTAAGCGTGGGGACCAAAAAACTGGTGACGCTGACCGACCCCGACATCCAACTGGAAAAGGGCGACAGGGTGATTATCCGCTACCGGGCGCCGCTGTTCTTCGACCAGGCCGGCAACAGGATTGCAAACCGATGAGCGCTGGGACGCTGGCCAAGACTGGGACGATGGACAAGACTGGGACGATGGACAAGGTTGACCTGATGACGCTGATATCAGCCACCGCCGACACGATTGCCGCCCACGCGAGCGAGCTAACCACGCTCGACCAGGCGATCGGCGACGGCGACCATGGGCTCAATATGAAACGCGGCTTCGAGGCGGTGCGGGCAGAAGCCGAGGCGTTCGCGGCAAAGCCGCTGCCGGAAGCGCTCAAGGCGATCGGCACCAAGCTGGTGATGACCGTCGGCGGGGCTTCGGGACCTTTGTTCGGCACACTGTTCATGGCGCTCGGCAAGGAGATTTCCGCAGAACCGAATCGCGCCAGTCTGGCGACGGCTTTCGGCAAGGCAATCGAAGCGGTGGCAGCCAGGGGGAAGTCGCAGGTCGGGCAAAAGACAATGCTCGACGTGCTGCAGCCGGTGCATGACGCCCTGCTGCAGGGAAAGACCGGGGCGGAAATCACTGACGCCGCCGACAGGGCAGCCGACGCCACCGTGCCGATGAAGGCCCTGCGCGGGCGCGCGTCGTTCCTCGGCGATCGCTCGATCGGCCATATGGATGCCGGCGGGCGCTCGGTCGCACTTCTGGTGCGGGCTGTCGTCGAAAGCATCGAGGGGCACGCATGAGCAATGTCGGCATCGTCATCGTATCGCACTCGCCGCTGGTGGCCGAGGGCACGGCCGACATGGTGCGCCAGATGGTCGGCGACGAAGTGCCGCTTGCTTGGTGCGGCGGAAACGGCCATGGCGGGCTGGGAACCAGTGTCGAGGCGATCATGAACGCCATCGACAAGGCCTGGTCGGAGGCGGGTGTCGCCATACTTGTCGATCTTGGCGGCGCCGAGACCAACAGCGAGATGGCGGTCGAGATGATCGGCGAGCCGCGCGCGCAGAAGATCATCGTCTGCAATGCGCCGATCGTCGAGGGCGCGGTGATGGCGGCGACGGAGGCTTCCGGCGGCGCTTCGCTCAGGGAAGTGGTGGCGACGGCACACGAATTGTCGCCGTCGTGAATGAACAGGAATTTTGACTCAATGTCCGCATCCGCAGAAGCCACCGTCCTGATCACTCACGAGGTGGGCCTGCATGCGCGCCCTTCAGTGAAGTTCACCAAGCTCGCCAAGACATTTTCGGCCGATGTCGAAGTGGCGCTCGCCGCCAACGGGCCTTGGTTCGATGCCAAGAGCATCGTCAAGGTCATGGCGGCCAAGGCGCCGAAAGGGACGGTTCTGCATATCCGGGCCAAAGGTGACGGTGCCGGCGAAGCGGTCGGCGCGCTGGTCGAGCTGGTGCGGCGCGATTTCGACGAGGGCGTGGACCATGCCCGAACCGCTTAGGCTGAAGGGGATTTCGGCCTCGGCCGGCTATGCCGAGGGGCCGCTGTTCAGCCTCGACCCGGTTGTCGCGCGCTATGCAGGCAAGGCAACGGCTGCTGAAGAGAAGGCTGCGCTCGAAACGGCGCTCGGCGTTGCGACAGGCCGGCTTGCCACGCTGATTGAAGCGAGCGCCGGCGACGCGGCCGACATCCTAGAATTCCAGATCGCCATGCTGGAGGACCATGCGTTGACCGGCCCGGCGTTTGCCAAAATCGCTTCCGGCCAGCCGGCCGATGCGGCCTGGCGGCAGGCACTGGATGCCGAGATCGCCGGCTACGAAACGTCGGACCAGGATTACTTCCGCGCACGCGCGGCCGATATGCGCGATATCAGAGATCAGGTGCTGCGCGCACTGACCGAAGACAGTGAGGCTGCTGCGCCGGCTGGGGCCATTTTCTACGGCGAGGACATCGCGCCGACGCGCTTTCTCGAAACCGACTGGAGTTCCGGCGGCGGCATCGCGCTGAAAGCGGGCAGTGCCGCCAGCCACGTCGCCATGCTGGCGCGCTCGCGCGGGGTGCCGATGATCGTGGGGCTTGGCGCTTGCCCAACCAATCCAGCCGGTGTCGCACTGCTCGACGCCGAGCACGGCGGCATCGTGCTGGCGCCGTCGAAAGCCGAGATCGAGGCGTTCCGCCTGTTGTCATCGTCCTTTGCGGCGCGTCGCGACAGAGCAGAAACTTTTTTGGCTCGGCCGGCGGTGACGAAAGCCGGCACGCCGGTGCGGGTGCAGGTCAACATCGCCGATCCGTCCGATGTCGACAGCATCGATGTTTCGACCTGCGATGGCGTCGGGCTGATGCGGACCGAATTCCTGTTCGGCAAGACGCTGCCGGACGAGGAAACGCAGTATCGCGCCTACCGCAAGGTGCTCGAATGGGCCGGTGAAAAAC
>NZ_SUEO01000219.1 GCF_004962925.1 Mesorhizobium sp.
GATCGACGAACCGCTCGCTCCCGGCCCGCGACCGCGGGGCCGGGAGCTCCGGGTCAAGGTCTTGACCCTCCCGCCCTTACCCGATCCAGCCCGGCTGTGCAGATGAGCAAGAGCGAACGTCCCAATCAACTCTTCCGCAACCTTAACGCCAAGGTTGCCTCTATTCCGATGGTCCTCACCGCACTGGTGATCTTCGTCGGCGGCAGCGCGTGGACGGTGCTCTATTCCTTCACCAATTCGAAGCTCCTGCCACGGCTGAACTTCGTCGGGCTCGACCAGTATTATCGGCTGTGGTCGACGCCGCGTTGGCTGGTCTCGATTGAGAACCTCCTGGTCTACGGCGTGCTGTCGCTGGTGTTCTCTCTCGTCATCGGCTTCATGCTGGCGGCGCTGCTCGACCAGAAGATCCGTTTCGAGGATACGTTCCGCACCATCTTCCTCTATCCCTTCGCGCTCTCCTTCATCGTCACCGGTCTTGTCTGGCAGTGGCTGCTCAACCCGGAGTTCGGAATCCAGGGGGTGGTGCGCGGCCTCGGCTGGGAAAGCTTCACCTTCGATCCGCTCTACAATTCCGACATCGTCATCTACGGCATATTGATCGCCGCGCTCTGGCAAGGCACGGGGCTCATCATGTGCCTGATGCTGGCGGGCCTGCGCGGGATCGACGAGGATATCTGGAAGGCCGCGCGGGTGGATGGGATACCCACCTTGAAGACCTATCTCTTCATCATCATTCCGATGATGCGACCGGTCTTCATCACCGCGCTGGTCATCATCGCTGCCGGTATCGTCAAGGTCTATGACCTGGTTGTCGCCCAGACCAGCGGCGGTCCCGGCATCGCCTCCGAAGTGCCGGCCAAATATGTCTATGACTACATGTTCTTCGCCCAGAACCTCGGCCAGGGCTTCGCCGCCTCGACGATGATGCTGCTGTCGGTGGTGGTGGTCATCGTGCCCTGGGCCTATCTCGAATTCGGAGGCAAGAAGCGTGTCTGACCATGCCGTTTCCCTGCCTGCCGGTACGGGCGCTATCGGGCTTGAGGCATCCGGGCCGCGGGGGCCGAAGCCGCGGCATGTGTTCTCGCGCCGCAACATCTTCCTCTATGGCACGCTCATCGTGGTGGCGCTGTACTATCTCCTGCCGCTCTATGTGATGGTGGTGACGTCGCTCAAGGGCATGCCGGAGATCCGCCTCGGCAACATCTTCTCACCGCCGCTCGAGATCACCTTTGAGCCTTGGGTGAAGGCCTGGTCCAGCGCCTGCACCGGCCTCAACTGCGACGGGCTCTCGCGCGGCTTCTGGAATTCGGTGCGCATCACCGTTCCGTCGGTCATCCTGTCGATCGCGATCGCTTCCGTGAACGGATACGCGCTTGCCAACTGGCGCTTCAAGGGAGCCGACACCTTCTTCGTGATCCTGATCGTGGGCGCCTTCATCCCTTATCAGGTGATGATCTATCCGATCGTCATCATCCTGCGCGAAGTGGGCCTCTACGGCAGCCTAAGCGGCCTGGTGATCGTCCATTCCATTTTCGGCATGCCGATCCTGACATTGTTGTTCCGCAACTATTTTTCTTCCATGCCGGAGGAATTGTTCCGGGCGGCGCGCGTCGACGGCGCCGGCTTCTGGGGCATCTATTTCCGTATCATGCTGCCGATGTCGCTGCCGATCTTCGTCGTCGCCATCATCCTGCAGGTGACCGGCATCTGGAACGACTTCCTGTTCGGTGTCGTCTACACCCGCCCCGACACCTATCCGATGACGGTGCAGCTCAACAACATCGTCAACTCGGTGCAAGGCGTGAAGGAATACAACGTCAACATGGCCGCCACCATCCTGACCGGCCTGGTACCGCTCGTCGTCTACTTCGTTTCCGGCAAGCTCTTCGTGCGTGGCATCGCCGCCGGCGCGGTGAAAGGATGATGATGACAAGAATGGAAAATCCCAGTGGTTCAATCCAGAATCCCAGTGTCTCGATTCAGGACCTGTCACTGAATTTCGGCGCGGTGTCGGTGCTGGAGACGCTCAACATCGATGTCGCCGAGGGCGAGTTCATCGTGCTGCTCGGTCCGTCCGGCTGCGGCAAGTCGACCTTGCTCAACTGCATCGCCGGCCTGCTTGACGTTTCCGACGGCCGCATCTTCATCAAGGGCAAGAACGTCACCTGGGAGGAGCCCAAGGACCGTGGCATCGGCATGGTGTTCCAGTCCTATGCGCTCTATCCGCAGATGACGGTGGAGAAGAACCTGTCCTTCGGGCTGCGCGTCGCTGGCATCGCCAAGGACGAGATCGCCAAGCGGATCGCGCGGGCCGCCGAAATCCTGCAGATCGAGCCGCTGTTGCAGCGCAAGCCGTCGGCGCTTTCGGGCGGCCAGCGCCAGCGTGTAGCCATCGGGCGGGCGCTGGTGCGCGACGTCGACGTCTTCCTCTTCGATGAGCCGCTTTCCAATCTCGACGCCAAGCTGCGGGCGGAGCTGCGTGTCGAAATCAAACTGCTGCACAGCAAGCTGCAGAACACCATGATCTATGTCACCCACGACCAGATCGAGGCGATGACACTGGCCGACCGCATCGCGGTGATGAAGGGCGGCGTGATCCAGCAGCTCGACGCACCGCAGACGATCTATAATCGCCCGGTCAACCGTTTCGTCGCCGGCTTCCTCGGCTCGCCGGCGATGAATTTCCTCGACGGCAGGCTAGAGAAGGACGAGGGCAACTGGTATTTCGCCGTCGAGGATGTGCGGATCCCGCTTGCCACCTACGCTTTCGAAAAGGAGCCCGTGCCGGGAGCGGCCGTGTTCGGTATCCGGCCCGAGCATGTCGCGTTCAACAGCGGCGCTGGATGGCCGTTTACAGCCACGTCAAATGTCGTGGTCGTCGAGCCAATGGGTTCCGACACGCTGGTCTGGCTGAAGCTCGGAAATCAGAATTTCACAGTGCGGGTGACATCTGAGCGCACGCCAAACAATGCCGACACCGTGAGCATCGGTTTTGATCCGACGCGCGCTTCGCTGTTCGACGCCGCAACCGGCGCCCGCCTGTAACGCCCCAAAGCCTCACTCCCAAGAATTTCACCTCAAACACATCCATCCCCAGAGAACGGACAGAGACGATGAATTGGTCATTCCAACTTTACAGCGCCCGCAATTTCCAACCCTGGGAAGGGGTGCTCCAGATGCTGGGCGAGCTCGGCTACGCGCAAGTCGAGGGGTTCGGCGGCGTCTATGACGACCCCAAGGCATTTCGTGCCGAACTCGACAAGAACGGGCTCACCATGCCGACCGGCCATTTCTCGATGGATGCGCTCGAGAAGGATTTCGACGGTGTGCGCAAAATCGCCGACGCGCTCGGTATCACGCTGCTCATCTGCCCCTACCTGGTCGCCGAGAGCAGGCCGACCGACACGGCTGGCTGGCGCGGCTTCGGCGCGCGCCTGGCCAAGGTCGGCGAGACGGCTGAGAAAGCCGGCTACGGCTTTGCCTGGCACAACCACGATTTCGAGTTCAAGAAGCTTGCCGACGGCTCTGTGCCGCAGGACCATATCCTGACGGCAGCGCCCGACATCGGCTGGGAGATGGACGTGGCCTGGGTGGTGCGCGGCGGCAACGATCCGCTGCCCTGGATCGAAAAGTATGGCAAACGCATCGCCGCCATCCATGTCAAGGACATTGCCAAGCCTGGCGAGGGGCTCGATGAGGACGGCTGGTCGGATGTCGGCCACGGCACGATCGACTGGGCCGGTCTGATCAAGGCGCTGCGCGCCAAGAGCGCTGCCAAATACTACGTCATGGAACAGGACAACCCCAACGACATCGCGCGCTTCGCCCGCCGCTCGATCGCAGCCGCCAAGACCTATTAGGAGCAAACCAGCATGGCAAAAAAACTTGGGATCGGCGTCATCGGTTGCGGCAACATTTCGAAGGCGTATTTCTCGTTTGCGCCGCTGTTTCGCGGCATCGAGATGCGCGCCTGCGCGGATATCAACATGGATGCGGCCAAGGCGCGGGCGAAGGAGTTCAAGCTGCGCGCTGAGACAGTCGAAGGGCTGCTCAAGGCTGACGATATCGACATCATCGTCAACCTCACCGTTCCGGCGGTGCACTACGAGGTGTCGAAACAGATCCTCGATGCCGGCAAGCACGTCTATTCCGAAAAGCCGTTCGTGCTGTCGGTCAAGGAAGGGCTCGACCTGAAGAAGCTGGCCGAGAGAGAGGGACTGCGCATCGGCTCGGCGCCCGACACTTTCCTCGGTGGCGCGCACCAGCTTGTCCGCAACCTGATCGATACTGGAAAGCTCGGCAAGATCACCAGCGGCACATGCCATGTGATGAGCCATGGGATGGAGCATTGGCACCCCAATCCGGACTTCTTCTTCCAGCCTGGCGCTGGCCCGGTGCTCGATATCGGACCCTATTACATCACCAATTTGATCCAGCTGATCGGGCCGGTAAAGCAGGTGGCAGCCTTCGCTTCGATCCCGAAGACAGAGCGCACCATCAGTTCGAAGCCGCGCGCCGGCGAAAAAATCCTGGTCGCAACGCCGACGACGATCCACGGCGTGATGGAGTTCGAGAATGGCGCCGTGGTGACGCTCAATACCAGCTGGGACGTGTGGAGCCATGGCCATGCGCCGATGGAGCTCTACGGCGAGTTGGGCACGGTGTTCTTGCCGGATCCGAATTTCTTCGGCGGCGAAGTTCGCGTCACCGACGCCGCCAAACCGGTCAAGAAGCTGCCGAAATGGAAGCATCCGTTCGGCGTGCCCAACCAGATGCATTCGCACGGCATGATGGCCAACTACCGCACCGCCGGTCTCGCCGACATGGCACTGGCGATTGCGGAAGGCCGGCCGCATCGGTGCTCGATGGAACTGGCGCTGCATGCCGTCGATGTGATGACCGGCATGTTGCGGTCGGGCGCGAGCGGAAAGTTCGTTGCCATGCAGACCACCTGCGAACGGCCTGCGGCACTGGGCGTCAAGGATGCGGAAGCGCTTTTGGCGAAGAAGAAAGGGCTCTTAGCGAAGAAGAAATAGGGTAAGCGCTTCAGCGATTGCGACACTTGCCGTTTAACGTCGACCCCTCTCCCCATAGAAACGGGGAGAGGCTAAGGGTGAGGGGCAGAGCCGACTCACCCTTTTCGCGGTGGCAATTGCCGGGCTCGCTTTTGATTTGAGGATCTCCCATGCCCTATGTGCCCGCCGAAAACCGCTACGAGAAAATGATCTACAATCGCTGCGGGCGATCCGGCCTGAAATTGCCGGCGATCTCGCTCGGGCTCTGGCACAATTTCGGTGACGACACGCCGCACCGGACCAAGCAGGCGATCACGCGCAAGGCTTTCGATCTCGGCATCACGCATTTCGACCTCGCCAATAATTACGGCCCGCCGCCCGGTTCGGCGGAAACCGCTTTTGGCGAAATCCTGCGGACAGATTTCTCCTCCTATCGCGACGAGCTAATCATCTCGACCAAGGCCGGCTATGAAATGTGGGCCGGGCCCTACGGCGAGTGGGGCGGACGCAAATATGTGCTGGCCAGCCTCGACCAGAGCCTGAAGCGGATGGGGCTCGACTACGTCGACATCTTCTATTCGCACCGCTTCGATCCTGATACTCCGCTTGAAGAAACGATGGGCGCGCTCGATCACGCGGTGCGCTCGGGCAAGGCGCTTTATGCCGGCATCTCCTCCTACAATTCGCAGCGCACGCGCGAAGCGGCCGACATATTGAAGCAACTGGGGACGCCTTGCGTCATCCATCAGCCGAGCTATTCGATGCTCAACCGCTGGGTCGAGGACGATGGTTTGCTCGACACGCTGGAGGGGCTCGGCGTCGGCTCGATCGTGTTCACGCCGCTGGCGCAAGGTATGCTGACCGACAAATATCTCGGTGGCATCCCTGAGGGCAGCCGCGCCAGCCAAGGCAAGTCGCTGAGGCCGGCCTTCATCAACGACAAGACCATCGCCAACATCAAGGCGCTGAACGCCATCGCCGGCCGCCGCGGCCAGACGCTGGCGCAGATGGCGCTGGCCTGGGTGCTGCGCAAGGGCCGGGTGACCTCGGCGCTGATCGGCGCCAGCCGGCCGGAACAGGTCGAAGATTGCGTCGGCGCGCTGAAGGCGCTGGACTTCAGCGATGCCGACCTCGCCGAAATCGACACCTACGCCCGCGAAGCCGATATCAATCTGTGGGCCGCCTCCGCCGAGCGCAAGGGCCCGCCACGCAAGTGATTCACTACGGAAGTGATTGGCAACGCATAGCCGAACAGGTACGGCGGGAACTGCTCCCGCGGTTTTTATTTACTCGGCCCGCCAATGCCGGAGTTTGGCCTGCCCGGAGTCGGCCGGTTTTTGGGCGGTGCCAGCACAGAAACAGTAGCAAAAACGCCCGTTCGTCGCTATCTGGAGACTGAAGCCGCTTGCATGCGGAAATGACGTGCGAGCGGCGCGACGGGTTGGATACAGAATCATGGCGGCAAGGGATGTGCTGACGAAGAACCAGTTGTGCGTGCTCGAGAAACTCGAGGCCGCCAGCGGGCCGCTCAGCGCCTATACATTGCTCGACCAGCTTCGCGATCGGGGCTTTCGCGCACCGCTGCAGGTCTATCGCGCGCTCGACACGCTGGTGAAGTCTGGTTTCGTGCACAGGCTCGAAAGCCTCAATTCCTTTGTCGCCTGCGCCGAGCCGCACGACCACAGCCATTCGATGACCGCTTTTGCCATCTGCGACACATGCGGGCAGGTGACCGAATTTTCCGATCATGATGTCGGACACCGGCTCGACGAATGGGTGCGCTCGACCGGCTTTGCCGCCAAGAAGGCGGTGATCGAGTTCCGCGGGACCTGTGCGAAATGCCGGGCCGAGGCGGCTTAAATCAAGGAAGCGGACCGGTCTTCGAAGCCTCGCTGGGTGCCAATGATGGCACCTAGGAAACGGGCCTTCTTGAGGTATGCCGGATGTGCAGGATCTCGATTGCATCGGCACGGGCGCGGTAGAAAACTTTGTAGGGATAGTGACCTATGAAGAGAACGCGAACGTCAGGGATATCGGTCGCGTGACCACTTTCTGGAAATTCGGCAAGTCGCGAAATCCCAGCTTGGATCCGGGAAATGACTGAATAGGCACCCTGAGGCGACCGCTCTTCGAGGTAGTTGAAAATTGCTTCGCGTTCGGCAAAGGCTTGCCGCGTGAATCGGACCTTCATAGCCTGTGGCGAATGTCGGCAGCTCGAACCGTATCCTCATCTACGAAGGTGCCGTGATCGGCCTCTGCGAGTCCTGCTGTTACGGCGCGGCGCTCTGTTTCCGACGTGGCATATAGACCGGTTCGGCGCGCTTCAATGACGCGGGCATAGTCGGCGAGCTCCTCTTGGTCTTCGCGAGGCCAAGCTTCCGCGTGCTTTACCAGGTTCTCAAGTGTCTTGGTGATCATGAGGACAGTATAGCACACCGCTGCTTCTCGTGAACCTTGAACCGAAATATGGCTCAACGGCAGGAGGAAGTGAGCCACACCGGATATTGCCTTCCTAAACGGGAAGTCGATAGCGTCCCCGAACTAATGCGCCTCTTCCCAATTGTTGGCGGCGCGGGCGTCGACGTGCAGCGGCACTGACATCGAGACCGCCGGCATCGCGGCGTTCTCCATCACGTGGCGCACGACGGGGATCGTCGCCTCGACCTCCGCTTCCACCGTCTCGAAGACCAGCTCGTCATGCACTTGCAGCAGCATGCGGGCCGACAGCTTCGCCTTTTCCAGCGCATCGTCCATGCGGATCATGGCGCGACGGATGATGTCGGCGGCGGTGCCCTGCAGGCGGGCGTTGATCGAGGCGCGCTCGTTGAAGGCGCGGACCGAAGGATTGGAAGAGCGTATCTCCGGATAGTGGATGCGGCGGCCGAAGATCGTTTCGACGAAGCCGTGCTCGCGGGCATAGGCCTTGGTTGCGTCGATATAGTCGCGGATGCCCGGGAAGCGTTCGAAATATTTCTTGATATAGGCGCCGGCCTCTTCGCGCGGGATCGACAGCTGGTTGGCCAGACCAAAGGCGGAAATGCCGTAGATGATGCCAAAATTGATCGCCTTGGCGCGGCGGCGTATCTCCGCGGGCATGCCCTCGACCGGCACGTTGAACATCTCCGACGCGGTGATGGCGTGGATGTCGGCGCCGTCGGCAAACGCCTGCTTGAGCTGCGGGATCTCGGCGACATGGGCGAGCACGCGCAGCTCGATCTGGCTGTAGTCGGCGGAAACCAGCTTGTTGCCCTTGTCGGCGATGAAGGCCGTCCTGATCTTCCGACCCTCGACCGTGCGTACCGGAATGTTCTGCAAGTTGGGATCGGAGGACGACAGCCGTCCTGTCGTCGTCGCGGCAAGGGCATATGAGGTGTGGACGCGCTTCGTATCGGGATGGACGAAACCGGGCAGCGCGTCGGTATAGGTCGATTTCAATTTGGTCAGCTGGCGCCAGTCGACGATCTTGCGCGGCAGCTCGTGGCCTTCGGCGGCGAGGTCTTCCAGGAGCTGCGCCGAGGTCGACCACTGGCCGGTCTTGGTCTTGGAGCCGCCGGGCAGCCCCATCCTGCCGAACAAGATGTCGCCGAGCTGTTTTGGCGAGCCGATATTGATGCGCTCGCCGACGAGCTGGTAGATTTCATCCTCCAGCCGCGCGGCGCCCTGTGCCAGTTCGCCGGAGAGCCGCGACAGGATCTGCCGGTCGACGGAGATGCCGCGCTGCTCCATCCTTGCCAGCACCGGCACCAGCGGCCGTTCCAGCCGCTCGTAGACCGAGACGAGGCCTTTGGCGGCAAGCCGCGGCTTCAGCACCCGCCAGAGCCTGAGCGTCACATCGGCGTGCTCCGCCGCATAGGCCGTTGCCTTGACGATATCGACCTGGTCGAAGCCGACGAAGCTTCTTCCCGAGCCGGCCAGTTCCTTGAGGGCAATGGTCGAGTGGCCGAGCCACTTTTCCGACAGAGCCGCCATGCTGTGGCCCCCGGACGTGCCTGCGTCGAGCACGTAGGAAATCAGCATGGTGTCGTCGAAGGGGGCGACATCGATGCCGTGGCGGCTCATGACGACGAGGTCGTATTTCAGCTCCTGAACGATCTTGAGAACCGATCTGTCCTCCAGCAACGGCTTCAGAATGCCGAGCGCCTCGCGGATCGGGATCTGGTTTTCGACCGCTCCGCCGCCGAGCAGATCGCCGTTGCCGCTTTTGTGGGCGAGCGGCACATAGGCGGCGCGCCCGGGCGCGGTGGCCATGGAGAGGCCGATCAGCTCGGCCTGCATCGGGTCGGCTGACGTGGTCTCGGTATCGAATGCGACGATGCCGGTCTCCATCGCCTCGGCCACCCATGCCTTCAGCGCTGCTGTGTCGCGGATGGTTACGTAGGCGCTGGTGTCGATCTTGCTGGCGGTGGCGTCCTCGAAGCGAAGCGCCGACAGAAGCGAAGGGGTGTCGCCTTCCTTGGGTTCCACCTTGACGGTGGCCGGCACCGCTTCCCCGGCTTCGTCTGTCACTGCGCCTGCCGCGCTTTCGGCGGCTGCCGGCACTCCAAACCCGACATCGGGACCATGCGCGGTGTCGGCGCGCTCGATAATGACGGGAACGGCCTTGACATCAGCCGCTTCCGTTCCGGTGGCTTCCGCCACGCGGCGGGTCAGCGAGGAGAATTCCATCGTCTTGAGGAAGCCGATCAGCTTTGGTCCGTCGGGCGGATGCAACACGAAATCGTCAAGCCCGCCGATCCCCGGCACGTCGTTCTTCAGCGTCACCAGTTCACGCGAGATGCGCGCCTTGTCTGCATTGGCGATGATCGATTCGCGACGCTTGTCCTGCTTGATCTCGCCGGCGCGCGCCAGCAGCCCGTCGAGGTCGCCGAACTGTTCGAGCAATTGTGCCGCCGTCTTCGGCCCGATGCCGGGCACGCCCGGCACATTGTCGACCGAATCGCCGGTCAGCGCCTGCAGGTCGATCATCTTTTCGGGCGGCACGCCCCATTTCTCGACGACTTCGGGAACGCCGATCTGACGGTCCTTCATCGGGTCGTACATGCCGACCGTTGCGCCGACCAGCTGCATCAGGTCCTTGTCGGAGGAGATGATGGTGGTGTCGGCGCCGGCTTCGCAGGCAAGCCGGCAATAGGTGGCGATCAGGTCGTCGGCCTCGAAGCCCTCCATCTCGATGCAGGGCAGGTTGAAGGCCCTGGTCGCCTGGCGGATGAGGCCGAACTGCGGGATCAAATCTTCCGGCGGCGCGGAGCGGTTGGCCTTGTATTCGGGGTAGAGATCGTTGCGGAAGGTTTTCGACGAATAGTCGAAGATGACGGCGAAATGCGTCGGCACCACGCCGACATCGGTGTTGCGGGCGTCCTGCGTCAGCTTCCACACCATGTTGCAGAAGCCGAGCACGGCACTGGTCGGCAGGCCGTCGGATTTGCGGGTCAGTGGTGGTAGCGCGTGATAGGCACGGAAGATGTAGCCGGAGCCGTCGACAAGGAAGAGATGATCGCCTTTTTTCATGGGACGAAGGGATAGCGCGGCGCGGCGTCGTGGTC
>NZ_SUEO01000021.1:0-18301 GCF_004962925.1 Mesorhizobium sp.
CTCCCGCCGCACTTCGCGCGACACCCTCCCCTCAAGGGGGAGGGATATCCGTCTCACTCAAACACGATACTCGGCACGGCGGCTTCCGACGCGCCGCGTTCTTCATTGACCCTGCTCCAGACCTTCGAGGCGATGTCGCGGTAGATCTTTGCCTCTGCGCCATCGGGCTTCGAGACCACCACCGGTGTGCCGGCATCCGAGCTTTCGCGGATGCCCATCTCGAGCGGCACTTCGCCGAGGAAAGTAACGCCGAGACGCTCGGCCTCGCGGCGCGCGCCGCCGTGGCCGAAGATATCGTAGCGCTTGCCGGTGTCGGGGGCGAGGAAGTAGCTCATATTCTCGACGATGCCCAACAGCGGCACGTCGACCTTCTTGAACATGTTGAGGCCCTTTCGCGCATCGATCAGGGCCAGATCCTGCGGCGTCGAGACGATGACGGCGCCGGCCAGCGGCACCTGCTGGGCCATGGTCAGCTGCGCATCGCCGGTGCCGGGCGGCATGTCGACGACGAGCACGTCGAGCGGGCCCCATTCGACCTCGCGCAGCATTTGCGTCAGTGCCGACATCACCATCGGTCCGCGCCAGATCATCGGCGTCTCCTCATCGACGAGGAAGCCCATCGACATGACCTTCAGGCCGTAATTCTCCATCGGCTTCAGGACCTTGCCGTCGACGGTCTGCGGCCGGCCATGGATGTTGAGCAGCCGCGGCATGGACGGGCCGTAGATGTCGGCGTCGAGCACGCCGACCCTCAGGCCGTTGGCGGCAAGGCCAAGCGCGATGTTGACGGCGGTGGTCGACTTGCCGACGCCGCCTTTGCCGGAAGCAACCGCAATAATCGCCTCAATGCCGGGCACGCCGCGCTTGCCCTGGCTATGCGAGGCTGGCGCATGCGGAGCCGGACGTGGCGCAGCAGCGGGTGCTGGCGGCGACGCGGGCCTGGGGCAGGCCGCGCCGGAACCGGAGCCTCCATGCCGCCACCCTTCTTTTCCGCCGTCAGCGCAACCACGGCGCCGGCGACACCGGGGATTGCCTTGACGACCCGTTCGGCGGCGGCGCGCAACGGCTCCATCTCCTGAGCCCGCGCGGCAGGGACGGTGATCGAGAAGAAGACCTTGGCATCGGCAATGAAAATCTCGGAAACCATGCCGAGGTCGACGATGTTGCCGGTGAAGTCCGGTCCGTTGACCGTCTTCAGGCGCTCGATGACGATTTCCTTGGTGACGTTTTCCTGGACGGCGGGCATCAGCTTTTCCTCTGCTTTCCGCTTCAGATAAGGCAGTTCACGGGCAGAACCAAGCGGCGGAACGACACGCCGGTGACATGGCTTCAAAAACTTGCGTCCACTTGTAGGGATTTGCGTCAATCGAAACGTCTTAGGAAAGAGGCACGCCGATCGCGCGAGCTCCGGTCGCCAGAAGGCGAAGCAGCCCTATTTTCTTGCAGGGCTCGGGCGTGCTCGCCAGCAAGGAAGGAGACAATCATGCTCGCAAACAGCAACGCAACGGCCAATCTCGCGGTGAAAGATCTGACGAAGGCCAGGTCTTTCTATGAGGGAACGCTCGGCCTGACTGAGATACACAATGAGGGTGGCGAGTTGATCGTCTACAAAAGCGGCGACACCAGCGTCAATGTCTACCAATCGAAGTTCGCCGGCACCAACAAGGCAACAGCGGTGACCTGGATGGTCGGCGACGAGATCGACACCCTCGTCAAGGCGCTGAAATCGAAGGGCGTCGTCTTCGAGCACTATGAGATGCCGGGCCTGAAACTGGAAGGCGACATCCATGTCGGCTACGGCATGAAGGTCGCATGGTTCAAGGATCCTGACGGCAACATCCTGAACCTGGTCGACAGGTAGATTTCGGCGTCCACGGCTGCCTGCCGCATCTGGCGTAGGATCGCCGCGCCGGAGGCGACTCCAGAGCCACCATGCCCGCGTCATGTTGCCAGATTAACTGCAAGATAGGTGAGTGCCGAAATCGCGGCCGTGGCCGGCAGAGTGACAATCCAGGCAATGACGATGTTGCCGGCGATGCCCCAGCGCACGGCAGAGACGCGGCGGGCGGCACCGACGCCGATAATGGCGCCGGTGATCGTATGCGTCGTCGACACCGGAATGCCGAGCCAAGTGGCGGCGAACAGGGTGATCGCGCCGCCGGTCTCGGCGCAGAACCCTTGCATCGGGTTCAACCGGGTGATCTTCGAGCCCATGGTGTGGACGATGCGCCAGCCGCCGAACAGCGTGCCCAGCGCCAGCGCCGCCTGACAGGTGATGACGACCCATAGCGGCACGTAGAAATTTTCTCCGAGCAAGCCTTGCGAATAGAGCAGCACGGCGATGATGCCCATGGTTTTCTGTGCGTCGTTGCCGCCATGGCCGAGCGAATAGAGCGAGGCGGAAGCGAACTGCATGACGCGGAAAGTGTTGTCCACAGCGAACGGTGTCTGGCGCACGAACGCCCAGGAAACCGTAAGAATCAGGACAAGCGCCAGCAGAAATCCGGTCGCCGGCGACAGGACGATGGCTGCAATGGTCTTGCCGAGCCCGGCCCAGACGATGGCGCCACCACCTGCCTTTGCAACGCCGGCACCGACCAGTCCGCCGATCAGCGCATGCGAGCTACTGGAGGGGATGCCGACGAGCCAGGTGACGATGTTCCAGACAATGGCACCGACAAGGGCGGCGAAGATCACTCCAGGGGTGACAATGCTGGCGTCGATAATGCCCGTTCCCAGCGTCTCGGCAACATGAAGACCGAAGAACAAGAAGGCGATGAAATTGAAGAAGGCCGCCCACAGCACCGCATAGTGCGGCCTCAGCACACGCGTGGAGACGATGGTGGCGATGGAGTTGGCGGCATCGTGCAGGCCGTTGAGAAAATCGAAGAACAGCGCAACGGCGATGAGCCCGACCAGCACGGGAAAGGCGATGGCGGCATCCATTGGCTAAACGTTCTCGATGACGATGCCGCTGATCTCGTTGGCGACGTCCTCGAAGCGGTCGACCACCTTTTCCAGCTCGCCATAGATCTCGCTGCCGATCAGGTAGGCCATCGGGTCGCTGCGGCCGTGTCTCTTGAACAGGTCCTTCAGGCCCTGCTCGTGCAGATCGTCGGCCCGGCCCTCCGCGCGCATGACCTCTTCGGCGATCGCGTTGAGGCGCACGCTGTGGGCACCGATCTTGCTGAGCAATGGGATGGCCTCGGCGACCAGCTTGGCTGCAATTACGATGACGCCGCCCATTTCCTGCATCAGAGGGTCGAATTCCTTCTTCTCGAACAGCTTCACCGTCTTGACGGTCTTGTGCATCATGTCGATCGCGTCATCCATCGACTGGATCAGGTCCTTGATGTCACCGCGATCGAAAGGCGTGATGAACGAGCGCCGCACAGACAGCAGGACTTCCGCTGTGATGTGATCGGCCTGGTCTTCAAGATCGATGATCTTCTGGCACCAGTGATCGATGTCCTTGCCCTGAAGAAGCTGCTCGAGTGCCTCGGCGCCATCGACCACGGTACGAGAGTGTTGCTCGAAGAGATCGAAGAAGCGATCTTCGCGCGGCAGCAGCTTGCGGAACCAGCCCAGCATGTTCGATCTCCCGTGCCCCACGACCTCGCCTCATCCACATAGCGCCGCATGCCGCTGCGGGAAATAGTAAGCCGGCTGAAAGATGTGGATGCTGCCTATGCACATGCAGCTTGCGGCGGAACGCAATTTCCCCGAACTTGTGCGGGACGCACCGGACAGATGGCATGATCGACAAGCTGGAATTCTTCATCGCGCTGGCCAGGGAAGAGCATTTCGGCCGGGCGGCGGAGGTGTGCGGCGTCACCCAGCCGACGCTTTCGGCGGGAATCAAGCAGCTGGAGGGCCAGCTCGGCGTGATGCTGGTATTGCGCGGCTCGCGCTTTCAGGGGCTGACACCGGAGGGAGAACAGGTGCTGGTGTGGGCGCGCCGCATCGTCGGCGATACCCGCACCATGCGCGAGGAGATGCGGGCGGCGCGTCACGGCCTTTCGGGGCGCATTCGCATCGCGGCCATCCCGACGGCGCTGGCCATGGTGGTGCGGCTGACGACTCCTTTTCGGGCAAAACATCCCGGCGTCACCTTCTCGGTGCTGTCGCGCACCTCGATCGAGGTGCTGTCGCTGCTCGGCAATTTCGACATCGACGCCGGCATCACCTATCTCGACAACGAGCCGCTCGGGCGGGTGACCAGCGTGCCGCTCTATGACGAGCGCTATCAGCTGATCACCGCCGTCGGAAACCCCTACTCCGACCGCGACAAAGTGACATGGGCGGAGCTCAGCCAGCTGCCGCTCTGCCTGTTGACGCCGGACATGCAGAACCGCCGCATCATCGACCAACATTTGGCTGAAGCCGGCACGCAGGTGCGGCCGACACTCGAATCCAATTCGATGATCGTGCTGTTCTCCCATATCCGTACCGGCAAATGGTCGTCGATCATGCCGCTCAACCTCTCGGAAACATTCGGCTTTTCCGAGCCGATCCGGGCCATTCCGATCGTCGAGCCGGATGCCAGCCACACCGTTGGGCTGGTGGCGACGCCGCGCGAGCCGCACACGCCGCTGGTCTCGGCGCTGCTAGACGAGGCGATGGCGCTGGCAGACGATTTTCGCGCCCGCCGTTGAGCTAGAGATTGCCGGATAAATGGGATCGATAGAAGATTTCTATCGAGCAACGGATCGGCTTTATTGATTTGGCGGGTTTCCTCTGATTTCCTAAACACTTAGCGACATTGCATGTCGTTGCCCCAAAACGCTTCACAGTTTGGGCGACATACATTGGATCGCAACGACCAGGGAGGGCGCTGCATGACAATGCAGCCTGCAAGTACCGAGATCACGTCGCGCACCGCGGCGATCATCCAGGAGCTGAAGGGCCTTGAAGGCCCGCTGCTGCCGATCCTCCACGGCATCCAGGAAGAGTTCGGCCATGTGCCGCAGGACGCGCTACCGGTGATCGCCGAGGCGCTCAACATCTCCAAGGCGGAGGTGCACGGCGTCGTCACCTTCTACCATGACTACCGCAGCCACCCGGCCGGGCGACATGTGCTGAAGCTCTGCCAGGCGGAAGCCTGTCAATCGATGGGCTCGGACGCCATTGCCGCCAAGCTCAAGCAATTGCTGGGCATCGGTTTCCACGAGACGGCGCGCGACGGTTCGGTGACGCTGGAACCGGTCTATTGCCTCGGCCTTTGCGCCTGCGCGCCATCGGCGATGCTGGACGGCGAGGTGATCGGCCGGCTCGATGACGAAAAGCTCGACGAGATCGTTGCCGAGGTGCGCTCATGATCCCGCGCATCTACATTCCCGGCGATTCCGGCGCACTGGCGCTCGGTGCGGAAAAAGTCGCCAAGGCGATTGAGAAGGAATTGGCCGATCGCGGCATCGAGGCCAAGATCGTGCGCAACGGTTCGCGCGGCGCCTATTTCCTTGAGCCGATGGTCGAAGTGGCAACGACAGACAAGGGCCGCGTCGCCTATGGGCCGGTGAAGCCTTCCGATGTCAAAAGCCTATTCGACAGCGGCTTTCTCACCGGCGGTCACCACAAGCGCTGGCTGGGTGCGCCCGACAAGATCCCGTTCCTGGCCAGGCAGACGCGCCTGACCTTCGCGCGCTGCGGCCTCATCAATCCGCTGTCGCTCGATCACTACAAGGCGCATGGCGGACTGAAGGGCCTGCAGAACGCCGTGGCGATGGCTCCAGCCGAAATCGTCAAGCAGGTCGCCGAATCGGGCCTGCGGGGTCGCGGCGGCGCCGGCTTCCCGACCGGCATCAAATGGAAAACGGTGCTCGATACGACCGCCGACAAAAAGTACATCGTCTGCAATGCCGACGAGGGCGACAGCGCAACCTTCGCCGACCGCATGATCATGGAGGGCGACCCCTTCGTGCTGATCGAGGGCATGGCAATCGCCGGTGTCGCGACCGGCGCGACCAAGGGTTTTGTCTATATCCGCTCGGAATATCCGCATGCGGTGGCGATGATGCAGAAGGCGGTCGACGTCGCCCGCGAGGCGGGCCTGCTCGGCGTCAACGTGCTGGGCTCGCCCAACGCCTTCGACATGGAAATCCGCGTCGGCGCCGGCGCCTATGTCTGCGGCGAGGAAACCTCGCTGCTCAACAGCCTCGAAGGCAAGCGCGGCGTCGTTCGCGCCAAGCCGCCACTGCCGGCCATCCAGGGCCTGTTCGGCAAGCCGACGGTGATCAACAACGTCATCTCGCTGGCCTCGGTGCCTATCATCATGGACAAGGGTGCTGCCTTCTACAAGGATTTCGGCATGGGTCGCTCGCGCGGCACCATTCCGATCCAGATCGCCGGCAATGTCAGGTATGGCGGCCTGTTCGAGGCAGCGTTCGGCATGACGCTTGGCGAGATCGTCGATGACATCGGCGGCGGCACGGCGACCGGACGTCCGGTCAAGGCGGTGCAGGTCGGCGGGCCGTTGGGAGCTTATTTTCCCCGCGCCTTGTTCGACACGCCATTCGACTACGAGGCTTTCGCCGCCAGAGACGGGCTGATCGGCCATGCCGGCATCACCGTGTTCGACGATACCGCCGACATGCTGAAGCAGGCGCGCTTCGCCATGGAGTTCTGCGCCATCGAAAGCTGCGGCAAGTGCACGCCGTGTCGCATCGGCTCGACACGCGGCGTCGAGACGATCGACAAGATCGCCAGGGGTATCGAGCCGGAAAAGCAGATCGAGCTGGTGACAGACCTCTGCAACACGATGAAGTTCGGTTCGCTCTGTGCGCTGGGTGGCTTCACGCCTTATCCGGTGATGAGCGCAATCAACCACTTCCGCGATGATTTCAAGCCGGCGCCGGTCGCCGAAGCAGCAGAATAGGAGTCTCGCCATGGGTCTCGTTCAGGAAATCGACTACGGCACTCCGGCCTCGACATCCGAGAAGCAAGTGACGCTGACGGTGGACGGCTTCACCGTCACCGTGCCGGAAGGCACCTCGATCATGCGCGCCTCGATGGAAGCGGGCATCGCCATTCCAAAACTCTGCGCCACCGACATGGTCGACGCCTTCGGCTCCTGCCGGCTTTGCCTGGTCGAGATCGATGGCCGCAACGGCACGCCTTCCTCCTGCACGACGCCGGTGGCGCCGGGCATGGTCGTGCATACCCAGACCGGCCGGCTGAAGGACATCCGCCGCGGCGTGATGGAGCTCTACATTTCCGACCATCCGCTCGACTGCCTGACCTGTGCCGCCAATGGCGACTGCGAATTGCAGACGCAGGCAGGCGTCGTCGGCCTGCGCGACGTGCGCTACGGCTATGAAGGCGACAACCACGTTTTCAAGAAGAACGACGGCGCAGAAAACTTCAAATGGATGGCGAAGGACGAGTCCAACCCGTACTTCACCTATGATCCATCGAAATGCATCGTCTGCTCGCGCTGCGTGCGCGCCTGCGAGGAGGTGCAAGGCACCTTCGCGCTGACCATCGAGGGCCGCGGCTTTGAAAGCCGCGTCTCGCCAGGCATGCATCAGCTCTTCATCGACAGCGAATGCGTGTCCTGCGGCGCCTGCGTGCAGGCCTGCCCGACGGCGACGCTTTCCGAAAAATCGGTAATCAAGATCGGCCAGCCGGAGCATTCGGTGGTCACCACCTGCGCCTATTGCGGCGTCGGCTGCTCGTTCAAGGCCGAAATGCGCGGCGACGAGCTGGTGCGCATGGTGCCTTACAAGGATGGCAAGGCAAATCGCGGCCATAGCTGCGTCAAGGGACGTTTTGCCTACGGCTATTCGACCCACAAGGAGCGCATCCTCAATCCGATGATCCGCGAAAAGGTCACCGATCCATGGCGCGAAGTGTCGTGGGAAGAAGCGCTGACCCATACCGCCAACGAGTTCCGCCGCATCCAGTACCAGTATGGCCGCACCTCGATCGGCGGCATTACCTCGTCGCGCTGCACGAACGAGGAAACCTATCTGGTGCAGAAACTGATCCGCCAGGGTTTCCGCAACAACAATGTCGATACCTGCGCCCGCGTCTGCCATTCGCCGACCGGCTATGGCCTTGGCCAGACATTCGGCACTTCGGCCGGCACCCAGGATTTCGATTCGATCGAGAAAACCGATGTGGTGATGATCATCGGTGCCAATCCGACCGACGCACATCCGGTATTTGCGTCGCGCATGAAGAAGCGGTTGCGCAAGGGCGCCAAGCTGATCGTGCTCGACCCGCGCCGCACCGACATCGTGCGCTCGGCCCATATCGAGGCGCAGCATCATCTGCCGCTGAAGCCCGGCACCAATGTCGCCGTGGTCACCGCGCTTGCGCATGTCATCGTCACCGAAGGCCTGTTCGACGAAGCCTTCATCCGCGAGCGCTGCGACTGGGACGAGTTCCAGGACTGGGCGTCGTTCGTGGCGCTGCCGGAAAACAGCCCTGAGGTGGTCGGTCAGCTTGCCAATGTCGATCCCGAAGAGATCCGCGGCGCCGCACGGCTGTTTGCCACCGGCGGCAATGGCGCGATCTATTACGGCCTCGGCGTGACCGAGCACAGCCAGGGCTCGACGACGGTAATCGCCATCGCCAACCTCGCCATGGCGACCGGCAATGTCGGCCGGCCGGGCGTCGGCGTGAACCCGCTGCGCGGCCAGAACAATGTCCAGGGCTCCTGCGACATGGGCTCGTTCCCGCATGAGCTGCCTGGCTATCGCCACGTCTCCGGCGACGCGGTGCGCGACATCTATGAGAGCCTGTGGGGCGTCAAGCTCGACGATGAGCCCGGCCTGCGCATCCCCAACATGCTGGACGCCGCCGTCGATGGCTCGTTCAAGGGCCTCTACGTGCAAGGCGAGGACATCCTGCAGTCGGATCCCGACACCAAGCATGTCGCCGCAGGCCTCGCCGCGATGGAGTGTGTGGTCGTGCACGACCTCTTCCTCAACGAGACCGCCAACTACGCGCATGTCTTCCTGCCCGGCTCGACCTTCCTCGAGAAGGACGGTACCTTCACCAATGCCGAGCGCCGCATCAACCGCGTGCGCAAGGTGATGGCGCCGACGAACGGGCTGGCCGACTGGGAAGTGACGCAGAAGCTCGCACAGACGATGGGACTTGACTGGAATTACCAGCATCCGTCTGAAATCATGGACGAGATCGCCAAGACGACGCCGAGCTTCGCCAGCGTCTCCTATGACTATCTGGAAAAGATGGGCTCGGTGCAGTGGCCCTGCAACGAGAAGGCGCCGGAAGGCACGCCGATCATGCATATTAGCGGCTTCGTGCGCGGCAAGGGCAAGTTCATTCGAACCGAATATGTGGCGACCGACGAGAGGACGGGACCACGCTTCCCGCTGCTGCTGACCACCGGCCGCATCCTGTCGCAGTACAATGTCGGCGCGCAGACCAGGCGTACCGACAACGTCATGTGGCATAGCGAGGACCGGTTGGAGATCCACCCGCATGATGCCGAAAACCGCGGCCTGCGCGACGGCGACTGGGTCCGCCTGACCAGCCGCTCCGGCGAGACGACGCTGCGCGCGCTGATCACCGACAAGGTGTCGCCTGGCGTGGTCTATACGACATTCCACCACCCGGACACGCAGGCCAACGTCATCACAACCGACTTCTCCGACTGGGCGACCAACTGCCCGGAATACAAGGTGACGGCGGTACAGGTCGGCGCGTCCAACGGACCGTCGGAATGGCAGCTGGACTATGACGAGCAGGCCCGCAACAGCCGTCGCATCGCCACGCTGGAAGCCGCGGAGTAATCTTTGAGCGCGCGCCGCAAAGCCACGACGCAGATCTCGCGGCTGGCGCACCGCGCCGGCGGCACTGCGGCCGCCAACCGGATGGTGCCGGAAGAGACGCCGGTGGCGTTTTCCTTTGCCGGCACCACCCACGCGGTGATGATGGCAAGCCCAGCTGATTTCGAGGATTTCGCGCTCGGCTTTTCGCTGACCGAAGGCATCATCGCCGACCGCCAAGAAATCGAGGCGATCGAGGTCGAGGATCACGG
This sequence comes from Mesorhizobium sp., assembly GCF_004962925.1. Classification (GTDB taxonomy): domain Bacteria; phylum Pseudomonadota; class Alphaproteobacteria; order Rhizobiales; family Rhizobiaceae; genus Mesorhizobium. The sequence continues at coordinate 10,010 of NZ_SUEO01000021.1, forward strand.
CGCCGGCATCGACATCCAGATCAGGCTGAAGGACCAGGCCAATACGCGCTTCGAGGCGCGGCGCCGACGGCTGGCCGGCCCGGTCGGCTGCGGGCTGTGCGGCATCGAATCGATCGAGGAGGCGATGCGCTCGGTCGAGGCGGTCGGTTCGTCAAAGCTTACGCTTTCTGCCGAAGATATCATCCGCTCGGTCAAGCTTCTGTCGAAGGTGCAGCCGTTGCACGCCGAGACCGGTGCGGTCCACGCGGCCGGTTTTTACATCCACGGCAAGGGCATTGTCATGGCGCGTGAGGATGTCGGCCGCCACAATGCGCTCGACAAGCTGGCTGGCGCGCTAGCCAAAGCCGGCATCGACGGCACGTCGGGAGCCGTCGTCGTGACCTCGCGCGTTTCGGTCGAGATGGTGCAGAAGACGGCGCCGACCGCGCTTGCCATCCGCACAGCGGAAGATGCCGGCATGACGCTGGTGGCTCTCGTGCGCGGCGATGATTTCGATATCTTCACTCACCCTAGCCGTGTGGTTTCCGGAGTTGCCAAGCATGTCGCATGACGAAGGCCACATCATGAGCACCAGCGAAAAGCTGGTCCGCATGGCCAACCAGATCGCAGCCTTTTTTCACTCCAAGCCGCGCGAGGAAGGCATCGCCGGCGTCGCCGAGCACATCAACAAGTTCTGGGAACCGAGGATGCGGCGGCAGTTGTTCGAGATGCTGGACAGCGGCGGCGAAGGGTTCAACGAGCTTGTCGTGGCCGCCTCGACAGGGATCAGGCGGCCGAGTGCGCCGGAGGGCCCAGGTTTTAGCGCAAACGGGAAGGCCGAGATCGCCGTGGCGTCACAGAAAGTAGGCCAGCAAACGCCTCTTTAGCTACCACCGGCTTACATTCCACCTCTCTAAAGTTTCATCTGCCGCAATCCGTGCGCCTCTGCTATGATCCGGCGACCAGAAATCGTCTGGCTGGGCGGACAACCTCGTGAGGCCGATCGAAACTCGATACGCGCTTAGCGGCGATGTGCGGATCGCCTATCAGGTGGTCGGCCAGGGATCGTTCGATCTCGTTTTCGTGCCGGGTTTCATTTCTAATCTCGATCTGCACTGGGAAGACGAGGGTTACAGCCGGCTGCTCAAGCGGCTCGCTGCCTTTTCGCGGCTGATCCTGTTCGACAAGCGCGGCACCGGCCTGTCGGACCGCGTCGATACCCGTCACCTGCCCAGTCTCGAAACCCGCATGGATGATGTGCGGGCGGTGATGGATGCCGCCGGCAGCGGCCGCGCGGCGCTACTCGGCGCTTCGGAAGGCGCGCCGATGGCGATGCTGTTCGCCGCCACCTATCCGGAGCGGACGCGAGCGCTGGTGCTCTATGGCGGCTATGCACATTTCCACAAATGGGTGATGCCGCCGGAACGTCTCAACGCCTTCATCGAGATGGCGGAGACGGCATGGGGCACCGGCGCCACTCTGCCGTATTTCGCGCCTGGCCGGGTCGACGAATCCCGTTTTGCAACATGGTGGGGGCGCTTCGAGCGGCTATCGGCGAGCCCGACGGCGGCGGCTGCCCTGGCGCGCATGAATGCTGGGATCGATGTGCGCGGCGTGCTTGCTGCGATCAGCGCACCAACGTTGCTGATCCATCGCCGCAACGATGTGCGGGTCGACCCCGACGCCAGTCGTTTCCTGGCCAAAAAGATCCTGAATGCCCACCTGGTCGAGGTCCCTGGCCGCGACCACCCGATTTGGACCGGCGACGTGGACCGGGTGGCCGACCTGATTGAGGAGTTTCTCACCGGCGAGCGCGCTGTCGCCGAGGCGGAGCGCGTGCTAGCCGCACTTCTAGCGACCCGCATCTATGATACGGCGCGCCTCGGCGACCGCATGTGGAGCGAGCGCAGCCTGCGTTTTCAGGAAACTTGGCGGCTGCTGGTCGGGCGCCATGGGGGCCGCTCTGCTGGAACGCATGGCGAGCTGATGATGTCGCGCTTCGACGCACCGGCGCGGGCCATACGCTGTGCAGCGGCGCTGCGCGACGCGGCACAGAACATCGGCGTGGCCACGGCGCAAGGTGCGCATGTCGGCGAGATCGAGTTGCGCGGACCGCCGGCAGGGCTGATAGGCCGCGTGACGATGCAGCTTGCCGCCCGTGCCGGCAGCGGCGATATCCTCGCGTCCCGGCTGGTCGCCGATCTGGCAACCGGTTCGGGCCTTCATTTCACCGATGCCGGGCGGATCACGCTTGACGAACTCGATGAGCCGCTCGCCCTGGTGCATGCGACGTCCGAACAGCATCTGGAGCCCGCTTGCCGGCCCAAAGCCCGGATGACCGAGCCGGCAGCGCTGACGGCACGCGAAAGCGAGGTGGTGAGCCTGATTGCCGACGGCAAGAGCAATGCCGCGATTGCCGCCGAACTCAGGCTGAGCGAGCACACGGTCAAGCGCCACGTCGCCAACATACTGCTCAAGCTGGATCTGCCGTCGCGCGCGGCTGCGGCGGCGTTTTCTGCCAGGAACGCTGGCCCGGACGGGCCATGAGAGCCATGGCGCTTTCAGGCGAAGCGGCCACGAAAGCGTAAGCGTATCAATTCTCTCCATGCAGGCCAGGCGGATGTCGCCAGGAAAGGTGCTGCGAAGGGAGGATGAAATGTTGAGGTGGAAGATCCAATCATTGGTGATGGCAGCAGGCATCGGTGCGCTCCTGACTGTTGCCCCGGCAAAGGCCGAGGATGCTTCGGCAACGGCTGCCTACAAGGATATCGAGGCGACGCTCGGCTCGGTGCCGGACATGTTCAGGACACTGCCGGACGTCGCGGTCGCCGGCGCCTGGGCCGAGATCAAAGGGGTGCAGCTCAACCCGAAAACCGCGCTCGATGGCAAGACCAAGGAGTTGATGGGCCTCGCTGTCGCTGCGCAGATCCCCTGCCAGTACTGCATCTATTTCCACACGCAGGCAGCCAAGCTCAATGGCGCAACCGACGAGGAGATCAAGGAAGCGGTGGCGATGGCCGCGATCGTGCGCCACTGGTCGACGATGCTCAACGGCAGCCAGGTCGATCTCGCGACTTTCAAACAGCAGGCAGATGAGGTGTTCGCCGCGGTCAAGGCGAAGTCGCAGTAGAAAAATCACTGCCCGGCGATGAACGCCGGACAGCTCCGATCAATCAAACGCCAGCTCGTGAAGACGGGCATATGGAGGATACAATGGTGACCAAGACACAGGCCGTGGACGGCCCGGCGATCAAGAAAGCGATCGAAGGCCGTGACGGAAAATTGCTGTCGAGCTTCTATGCCGACGACGCGCTGGTGCGGGTAATCGACCGCAACAATCCGCCGAGCAAGCCGCGCGAAATCCGCGGGCGCGCGGCGATCAGCACATTCTGGGACGACATCTGCAGCCGGGCGATGACCCACAAGGTCGACACCACCATCGCCGACGGCAACAACCTCGCTTTCACCCAGGCCTGCGCCTATCCGGACGGCACAAAAGTGTTCTGCGCGGCGATGCTGGAGCTGAAGGACGGCCAGATCGCACGGCAGACCGTCGTGCAGGCATGGGACGAGTGAGGAGGTGGCCAACGGCAGGGAATCGAGTGTGAAAACTGCCCCCTTCATCCGGCCGTTTCGCGGCCACCTTCTCCCCGCTGGGGAGAAGAGGCTTAGCGGCAACGCCGACGACCGCCTCTCCCGAAGGGGAGAGGTCGGATTGCCCCGAATTGCCCTTCGCAATTCGGTTGGCAATCCGGGTGAGGGGCACTTTCCCAAAGGCGACAGCCCGCTGTGAAACGGGGGAACGTGCTACCCATGCGCAACCATCACGTGCCGCACGGCGGTGTAGTCCTCCAAAGCATAGAGCGACATGTCCTTGCCGTAGCCGGACTGTTTCAGCCCGCCATGCGGCATCTCGTTGGTCAGCATGAAATGGGTGTTGATCCAGGTGCAACCATATTGCAGCCGGGCGGCCGTCGCCATGGCGCGCGAGACATCCTTGGTCCAGACAGAGGACGCGAGGCCATAGTCGCTGTCATTGGCCCAGTTCACCGCCTCGTCCACCTCGGAAAAGCGAGTGACCGAGACGACCGGCCCGAACACTTCGCGGCGCACGATCTCGTCTTCCTGCAGAGCGCCGGCGACGACGGTCGGCTGGTAGAAGAAGCCGGACCCCTCGCCCGGCTTGCCGCCGGTGGTGATCTCGATGTGCTTCAGCTCCGAGGCGCGTTCGACGAAGCTCGAGACGCGGTCGCGCTGGCGGCGTGAGATGAGCGGCCCGATCTCGTTTTCGGTGTCGTCGGGGCGGTTGTATTTGATGGTCGAGACGGCGGAAGAAAGGTCTGCGACGAGTTTGTCGTAGATCTTCTTGCCGGCATAGATGCGGCAGGCCGCGGTGCAGTCCTGGCCGGCATTGTAATAGCCGAAGGCGCGCAGACCGTTGACCACCGCGCTAAGGTCGGCGTCGTCGAAGACGATGACCGGCGCCTTGCCGCCGAGTTCGAGATGTGTGCGCTTGACCGATTTGGCGGCGGCCTGCAGAACCTTTTTGCCGGTGGCGACATCGCCGGTGATCGAGATCATGTTGATTTTCGGGTGGTTGATCAGCGTGTTGCCGACGCTGTCGCCACGGCCGAGCACGACATTGACGACGCCTTCCGGCAGGATGTCGGCGAGGATCTTGGCCAGCTTCAGCGAGGTCAGCGGCGTCTGCTCCGACGGCTTGAAGACCACCGTGTTGCCGCCGGCAATCGCCGGCGCCAGCTTCCAGGCCATCATCATCAGCGGATAGTTCCACGGCGCGATCGAAGCCACGACACCGATGGCATCGCGCCGGACCATCGAAGTGTGACCGGGAATGTATTCGCCGGCGACCTGGCCGGGCATCGAGCGAACAGCACCGGCGAAGAAGCGATAGCAATCGACGATCGCCGGGATTTCGTCGTTGAGCACGGCGTTGATCGGCTTGCCGCAATTGAGCGCCTCGAGGGCGGCGAAATCCTTCGCCTCGGCCTCAATGCGGTCGGCGATCTTCAGGAGATAACCCGAGCGTTGCGCCGGCGTGGTGCGCGACCAGGTGAGGAAGGCCTTTTCGGCCGCCAGCACCGCCGCCTCGATCTGCGCCTGGCTGGCTTCGGGCAGGTTGAGGATGGTCGCCCCGGTCTTCGGATTGAGGATCGGCTCCTCGGTCTCGGTGCCCTTCTCGAATTTCGAACCGATCAGCATCTTTGTGTCCATGGAAGTCTCTCCCTTATGGATTTTTGACGTCATTTGCCCGAACCGGCGATCTGGTCGCCGTCGCGGGTCAGGTAATAGGCGGCGAGGATGGGCAGCAGCGTCACCAGCACGACGACCATGGCCACGACATTGGTGACCGGGCGCTGGCGCGGACGGATCAACTCCTCCAGCATCCAGATCGGCAGCGTCTGCTGCTGGCCGGCGGTGAGGGTGGTGACAATGACCTCGTCGAACGACAGCGCGAAGGCAAGCATGCCGCCGGCGAGCAGGGCGGTGGCGATGTTGGGCAGCACGACATGGCGAAAGGTCTGGAAGCCGTCGGCGCCAAGGTCCATCGACGCCTCGATCATCGAGCCGGAAGTGCGGCGGAAGCGGGCGACGGCGTTGTTGTAAACGACGACGACGCAGAAGGTGGCGTGGCCGAGCACGATCGTCCAGAACGAGAACGGAATCTCGGCCAGCGAAAAGGCCGAACGCAACGCGATGCCGGTGATGATGCCGGGCAGCGCGATGGGCAGGATGACCAGCAGCGAGATGGTTTCGCGGCCAAAGAACCGTGTTCGCGACACGGCGGCCGCGCAGAGCGTGCCGAGGACGAGCGCGACGGCGGTCGAAATGGCGGCGACCCGGACCGACAGCGACAGCGCTTCCCACACGTCGGGGCGGTTCCAGGTGACGGCGAACCACTGCGTCGTCAGCCCCGGCGGCGGCCAGACGAAGCTCTTTTCCTCGGTCGTGAAGGCATAGACGAAGATCAGGAAGATCGGCAAATGCAGGAACAGCAGGCCGCAGGCGGCGGCGACTTTCAGGCCGAGAGGAGCGGGTTGTGAGCCATCAGAGCGCATCGAAAGCTCCCATCCGCTTGGCGCCCCAGAGATAGAAGCCCATGATGACGATGGGCACCACGGTGAAGGCGGCGGCGAGCGGAATGTTGCCGGCGGTGCCCTGCTGCGAATAGACCGCCTGGCCGATGAACAGCCGCGAGGTGCCGATGATCTGCGGGATGATGTAATCGCCGAGCGTCAGCGAGAAGGTGAAGATCGAGCCGGCAACGATGCCCGGCAGCGCCAACGGGAACAGCACGTTGCGGAAGGTCTGGCCGGGCGAGGCGCCGAGATCGGACGAGGCCTCGACCAGATTGCCCGGCACGCGCTCAAGTGCCGCCTGCACCGGCAGGATCATGAAGGGCAGCCACACGTAGACGAAGACGATGAAGGTGCCGGTGGACGACACCGACAGAGAATTGCCGCCGACGATCGGCAGCGACAGCCAGCCATCAACAAGCCATAGAAGATGCAGCTTGGCGAGCAGCCAGGTCAGGATGCCTTCCTTGGCAAGGATGAGCTTCCAGGCATAGATCTTGACCAGATAGCTCGACCACAGCGGCAGCATGATGCCGAGATAGAACAGCGCTTTCCAGCGACCACGCGCATAGCGCGCCGCGTAATAGGCAATGGGGAAGGCGATGACCGCCGAGGCGAGCGTGACCAGGGCCGCCATCGTCACCGTGCGCAGGATGATGTCGAGATTGGCGGCCTGGAGCAGGTCGCCATAGGTTTTCAGCGTGAACTATTCGTCGATGGAGAAAAAACTCTGTAGGAGCAGCGCGAACAGCGAGCCGATATAGACGATGCCGAGCCATAGCACCGGCGGCAGCAGCATGAGCAGGAGCAGGAGTTGCGGCCGGCGCCAGAAGAGATCGGACAGAGCGCCGCGCAGGCCGCCGGCGCGGGGAAGGACGGCTGGGGCGATCTGTGTTGCCGCAGTCATGGCACGGTCCGATCGTCGCCGAAACGGGGGAAATCGAGTTCCGTCCCACCCCCCTCTGTCCTGCCGGACATCTCCCCCCCAAGGGGGGAGATTGGCTGTTGCGAAGGCTTTCGCCTATCGCCAACATCGAAAAGTAAGCGGGGCGCCGGAACTGCCGGTCTCCCCCCTTGCGGGGGAGATGTCCAGCAGGACAGAGGGGGGTGCGAAGGATCGCCGACGCCCGATACGCTGGATGTCATGGTCACCATCATGCCGGCTCATCCATCAGATGCAGATGCTCGCGGTTGAAGGTGAGCACGACCGCCTCACCCTCCTTAGGCAAGGTGGCACCGGCCGGCACGATGGCGTGCAGCCTCAGCCCGTCGGCATCGAGCGCCAATCTTGTCGTGGCGCCGAGATAGTTGGTCGAGACGAGGCGAGCGGCAACGCCGTCGCCCTTGGCGGCACGACCGACGCGAATGGATTCCGGGCGCAGGCTGCCCCAGCGATGCTGGCCGGAATAACGCTGGACGAATTCAGGCGGCAGCACATTGGACGAGCCGACGAAATCGGCGACGAAGCGGGTCTTCGGGCGCTGGTAGATGTCCTCCGGCGTGCCGATCTGCATGATCTTGCCGTCGTTGAAGACGGCGACGCGGTCGGCCATCGAAAGAGCCTCGCCCTGATCGTGGGTGACGAAGACGAAGGTGATGCCGAGGGCCTTCTGCAGCGACTTCAGCTCCTCCTGCATGTTCTCGCGCAGCTTGAGGTCGAGCGCGCCAAGCGGTTCGTCGAGCAGCAGCACCTTGGGCTGGTTGACCAGGGCGCGGGCGAGCGCGACGCGCTGGCGCTGGCCGCCGGAAAGCTGGCCTGGACGACGGGCGCCGTAGCCGGGAAGCCGGACCATCGACAGCGCCTCTTCCGCCGCCTTCTGCCGCTCGGGCTTGCCGACGCCCTTGACCATCAAGCCGTAGGCGACATTGTCGAGCACGTTCAGATGCGGGAACAGCGCGTAATCCTGGAACACGGTGTTGACGTTGCGGCGATAGGGCGGGACGCCTTCGGCGCGTTCGCCGAAGATCGAGATCGAGCCCGATGTCGGCTGCTCAAAGCCGGCGATCAGGCGCAGGCAGGTCGTCTTGCCGGAACCTGAAGGTCCAAGCATGGCAAAGAACTCGCCCGGCACGATATCGAGATCAACCATATCGACGGCGCGCACGCTGCCGAAATGGCGAGAGACTTTTTGGAATGAAACGGCGGAAGTCATGGGCTGTCCTGATCCGTCAGGCGCATCAAATTCAGGCGATGGCGCTGCCCCTCATCCGCCTG
>NZ_SUEO01000021.1:18311-21533 GCF_004962925.1 Mesorhizobium sp.
CCTGCCGGCACCTTCTCCCCGTATAGTGACGGGGAGAAGGGAACTGGCCGAAACGCCGGCGATCCCCCCTCTCCGCGATCTTCACGGGGAGGGTAAGGGTGAGGGCAGCGCTGCGCTCTCAGAACGAGCGAAACGAAATCACCGCCCACCGATGACGCCGATATAATCCGACACCCAGCGATAGTAAGGCACGCACTGGTCGTTCTGGGTGGCGCATTTCGACACCGGCGTCTTCCAGAACTTGATCTTTTCGAAATTGTCGTAGCCGTTGGTCTTGCAGCCTTCTTCGCCGAGCAGTTCGTTGCCCTTGCAGGCAGCCGGCACCACCGGCAGCGAGCCGAACCAAGCGGAAATGTCGCCCTGCACTTTCGGCGACAGCGAATGCTCCAGCCACATATAGGCGCAGTTCGGGTTGGCCGCGTCGGCCTCCATCATGGTGGTATCGGCCCAGCCGGTGACGCCTTCCTGGGGAATGGTCGAAGCGACCGGCTTCTTGGCGGCAACCAGCGTGTTGACCTGGTAGGGCCATGAACCTGAAGCAACCACGCCCTCGTTCTGGAAATCGTCAACCTGGATGGCGGCGTCATGCCAGTAGCGTCCGACCAGCGTACGCTGGACGCGCAGGAGATCGAGCGCGGCCTTGTACTGATCCTCGGTCAACTCGTAGGGATCCTTGATGCCGAGCTCCGGCTTGTGAAACATCAGATAGTTGGCGGCATCGGCGACATGAATCGGCCCGTCATAGGCCTGGACGCGGCCCTTGTTCGGCTTGCCGTCAGGCAAGGTCATCTCCTCGAAGACGACGTTCCAGCTCTTCGGCGCTTCCTTGAACACCTCGGTATTATACATCAGCACATTCGGGCCCCACTGGTAGGGGACGCCGTAATGGACGCCGCCGACCGTGAACCACGGCGCGTCCTTGAGCCGGTCGTCAACCGTCTTCCAGCTCGGGACGAGATCGGTGTTGATCGGCTGGACACGCTTGCCGGCCACGAGGCGCAGCGAAGCGTCGCCCGAGGCGGTGACGAGATCGAAGCCGCCCTCATTCATCAGCGCGACCATCTCGTCGGATGTATTGGCCGTCTTGACGTTGACCTTGCAGCCTGTGTCCTTCTCGAAGGACGTGACCCAGTCGTAGCCCTTGTCGGTTTCGCCGCGCTCGATGTAGCCGGGCCAGGCGACAATATTGACCTGGCCTTCGCCTTTGCCGAGTTCCTTGACCTGAGCGATCGCCTGGCCGGAGAAGGTCAGCGCGACCGTCAATGCAGTGCACGACTTCAAGAATGAATTCATCGTCGATCTCCCATTTTTGCGCATGACCCCGAAAACCGTTTCGGTTTTCGGAAAGGATCATGCGCAGCTCAAAAATGTTAGAGCGTCGTTGCGCATCCCCGACGCGCGGCGCTCTAAGGGGCCGCACTCTCGCGGCGGCTTCGGTTCCCGATCGTGAAGGTGCTGCGAAATTTTCGGTTTCGCAAATCCATTTATCAGAAGGGCGATATCGGTTTTTCCGATAGATCAGCGGCCAATCTTCTCCGGCCGCTGGCGGACCATGCGCTGCGACTGGGCAAGCCCGATGAAGTCGCGTGCGGCCTGCGGCAGGCCGGAGCCGCGCCGCCAGACCATGCCGACCTGTACCACCGGCAAGGAGCCCGAAATATCGCGCGATTCGATACGGTCACCTTCGAGCGACCATGGCCGGTAGACGAGGTCGGGCAACAACGCCACACCGGCACCGGTGGCGACGAGGCTGCGCACCGCCTCGACAGAGCGGGTGCGGAAGGCGACATGCGGCTTGGCGCCGATAGCCGCCAGCAGTTTCCCGGTATTCTCCTCGATCTCGTCGACGGTCAGCATGATCAGCGGCTCCGAGGCGATGTCGCCAATGCCGATGATGTCGGCGCCGGCCAGCGGATGGCCGAGCGGCAGCCATAGCCGATAAGCCGAAACTTCGAGGATTTCGGACTGCAGCGCGGTGCGGTCGCGCAGGTTCGAGGTGACCATGACGGCGATGTCGAGCTTGCCGCCGATCAGGAGGTGCTCAAGGTAATCGCCGTTGTCCTCGATGGCCGAGACCTCGACACCCGGGTAGGCACGTCGATAGCGGGCGAGAAGGTCGGACAGCACATAACCGGCGACCAGCGAAGTGACACCGAGTTGGAGCCGGCCGCCCGCCGCCGCTTGCTCGCCGAAGAAGGCGCGGCGCGCGTCGGAAACGTCGGCAAGGATCTTTGTCGCGTGGCGCAGGAACTGGTGACCCTTATGGGTGATGTTGAGGCCACGCGGGTGGCGCTCGAACAGTTCGACGCCGAGATCGCTTTCGAGTTCCTTGATCGCCTCGGTGACCGACGATTGCGAGATCGACAGGTTCTGCGCGGCACCCGAAACCGTGCCTTGCTCGGCGACGGCGATGAAGAACTGCAATTGGCGGATGGTGAAGGCCATGGCCGGACTAAACACGGCGAAGGCGGCGCTGGGAAGTGGGCGACCGACAAACGCTTGACGGCCGCAAGACTCGTAACTAAGTAAGTTACATGAAACGAAACAGCAGACTTTCCTCGACCCTGCACATTCTCGTCCACATGGCCGAGACGCAGGAGCGCGCGCTGACCTCCGAGCAGCTCGCCACATTTATCCACACGAACCCGGTCGTCGTCCGCCGGACCATTGCCGGCATCGTCACCTCGTCGCGCGGACATGGCGGCGGCTGGCAGCTTGGCCGTGCACCCGAGAAGATCTCGCTGGCCGAGATCAGTGCCGCCCTCGGCGAAACGCTGCTGCCGTTCGGCACCGAGCCGGAGAGCCCCGGCTGCCTTGTCGAACAAGCGGTGATAGCGGCGCTCGATGATTTTCGCGTCGCGGCCGAGAGGCTGCTGGCAGAGAAACTCAGCCGCATCACGCTCGCCGATCTCGCCGCCGATTTTCACCGCCGTTACGAGTTGATTGGAGTGACCAGCCATGCAGTATGATCTGCCAGCTACGCAGTATGATCTGATTGTCGTGGGCGGCAGCTTTGCCGGCCTGTCCGCCGCCATCCAGGCGGCACGAGCCCGGCGCAATGTCCTGGTGATCGACGCAGGCCAGCCGCGCAACCGTTTTGCCGAACACTCACACGGTTTCCTGGGACAGGACGGACATGCGCCCGGCGCAATCCTGGACGACGCAAGACGGCAGCTGCTGGCCTATCCGACAGCCGGGGTCGTCGCCGGATTGGCGGACAAG
>NZ_SUEO01000021.1:21543-38604 GCF_004962925.1 Mesorhizobium sp.
AAGACCGCTGCCGACGGTTCCGGCTTCGAGATCACGACTGATCGCGGCGAAACATTCGGCGCGGCGCGGCTGGTGCTTGCCACCGGCGTGCGCGATATCCTGCCGGATGTGCCGGGGCTTGCCGAGCATTGGGGAAAGAGCGTGCTGCACTGTCCTTACTGCCATGGTTACGAGGTGGCCGGCGGCCCGCTTGGCGTGCTGGCAACCGGCCCGATGGCTGTGCATCAGGCGCAATTGATCGCCGACTGGGGTGACGTCACGCTGTTCGCAAACGGCGTGTTCGAGCCTGACGCGGAACAGATGCTTGCGCTGGAAAGGCGAAGCGTGCGGTTCGAGCCGGGCGGGGTGGCGGAGCTGGAAAAGGATGGTTCGGGCGGGCTGATCGTCAATCTCGAAGACGGCCGCAAAGCAGGCATCAAGGCGCTGTTCACCGCACCGCGCAACACCATGGCCAGCCCGCTGGCCGAACAGCTTGGCTGTACCTTCACGGAAGGCTTTCTCGGCCCGGTGATCACCGTCGACGACCGGCAGCAGACGACCGTGCCCGGCGTCTATGCCGCCGGAGACGCGGCACGATCGATGCACAACATCGCCTTCGCCGTATCAAGTGGCGCCTTCGCGGGCGTATGCGCCCACCAATCGCTGGTTTTCGATTAGAACTCGGTTTCGCCGCCGGCAACACTGACCCGCGCACCGGCCTGGGCAAGGGCGGCGGCGATATCGCGCGGCGGCGAACGGTCGGTGGCAAGTTCGGAAAAACCCTCGAAGCCGCAGACCTGGACCAGGCCCTGACGGCCGAACTTGGTGTGGTCGGTGATGACGAGCGAGCGCTGGCCGCGCGATAGTACCATGCGGGCGATTTCCGCCTCTTCCAGGTCATAGTCCATGACGCCCGTGACGGCATCGACCGCACCGGTGGAGATCACCGCATGATTGACGGAAAAGCGGCTGACGAATTCGATGGCCGAGACGCCGAAGGCTGCGCCCGAATCGCTGCGCAATTCGCCGCCGGCCATATAGACCTTGTTGCCGTTGACGGTGGCCAGCGTGCGGGCGATGTCGGAGGAGTTGGTGACCACCGTCAACCGCCGGTGGCCGAGCAGCTCGCGGGCCAGGAAAGAGGTGGTGGTGCCGGTGTCGAGCATGATCGATTCGCCGTCGCGAATGGTGGCGGCGACCATGCGGGCGATGGCGCGCTTGGCATCGGCATTCTCCCGCATGCGCCGCTCGAATGGCGCCTCGCCGGCCATCGACGGCAGGCCGACGGCGCCATGCATCTTCAGGATCGAACCGTCACTGGTCAGCGGCTTGACGTCGCGGCGCACGGTCTCCAACGAGACGCCGAGCCGGTCGGCCAGGCTGGCGATGGTGACGGTGCCCTCCTCCTGCAGGAGACGCAGGATTTCGCCATGCCGCTTCGAATGGATCATCGCGTTTCGACCAATCGGATTGTTGCGTTGCTGACCGCTTCTAAGGCAAATCGGCCACAGTATACAAGAAATCCTTGCTATTTCGGGCAATAAGACAGAAAAAGCCACAAGTTTTCGTTGACAAGCCAGCTAACAAGGCGCGACACTAGCTGGTGACAGGCTCGGAGCTGCCACGGGAGAACGATGGCAGAGCCGCATCAAAATTCGCTTGCCCGAACGTCTGGAAAATCGTCAGGCGCAAGGGAAAAGGTTTTTTTCGAATCCGCGGGGGCGGATGCCGGCGTCGAAGAACCCGGCACAGGGGCTCGTCGGTGCGGTGCGGGATACCGATCCTGGCATCCCGCACCGACGAGATCTTCGCATTGCTCCCTCCTGCCGGCCGCCATCTTTGTCTCGCCCGCGGCGTCTTGAACCCCGCCTAACGAGGGATGAACCTGTGACTGCCGAGGACCGCATCCGCGCGCTGCCCTGCTGGACCGGCAGCATCGAGATCGCGCCGCTGCCGGGTGGCCTGAGCAACGCCAACTATCTGGTCAAGGATGCGGCCGGGCGGCATGTCGTACGCTTCGGCCAGGACTTTCCGTTCCACCATGTCTTTCGCGAGCGTGAGGTGATGACCGCGCGTGCCGCCCACGCCGCCGGCTTTGGGCCGGCCGTCCGCCATACCGAGTCCGGCATCATAGTTACAGAGTATCTCGGCGCCAGGACCTTTGTCGCGGAGGATGTGCGCGCCAATGTCGGCCGCGTCGCCGCCCTGATGCGCGGCTTCCATCGGGAGATGCCCAATCACGTCTCCGGCGCCGGCTTCATGTTCTGGGTGTTCCATGTCATCCGCGACTATGCGCGCACGCTGGAGGAAGGCGGCAGCCGCATGCGAAGCGAGTTGCCGCGGCTGCTGACGCTTGCAGACGAGCTCGAACGGGCGCAGAAACTCCTGCCGATCGTCTTTGGCCATAACGATCTTTTGCCGGCCAATATTCTCGACGACGGCCACAGGCTGTGGCTGATCGATTTCGAATATGCCGGTTTCAACACGGCGATGTTCGACCTTGCCGGCGTCGCCTCGAATGCCGGCATGAGCGACGAGGAGTCCTTCGCCTTCCTGACCGCCTATTTCATGAAGGAGCCGGACGAGGCGATCCGCCGCTCGCATGCGGCCATGCAATGCGCATCGCTGCTGCGCGAGGCGATGTGGAGCATGGTTTCCGAGCTTTATCTCGACGCGCCCGGCATCGACTACGTCGCCTATACCGACGAAAACCTGACACGGCTGGAAGCGGCGCTGGAAAACTACAGAACAAAATACGGACAAAAATCATGACATTGCCCGCCCATGCCGAGATCGTCGTCATCGGCGGCGGCATTATCGGCTGTTCGACGGCCTATCATCTGGCGCGTGACCACAAGGCCGATGTCGTGCTTTTGGAACAGGGCAAACTGACTTCTGGCTCCACATGGCATGCGGCAGGGCTGGTCGGACAGTTGCGCTCGTCGGCCTCGATCACCCGCGTGCTGAAATATTCGGTCGATCTCTACAAAGGGCTGGAAGCCGAAACCGGGCTGGCCACCGGCTGGAAGATGACCGGGTGCCTCAGGCTCGCCACCAATGCCGACCGCTGGATCGAGTATAAGAGGCTGGCGACGACGGCGAAAAGCTTTGGCATGGACATGCAGTTGCTGTCGCCGGCCGAGGTCAAGACAATGTGGCCGCTGCTGGAAACCGGCGATCTCGTCGGCGCCAGCTGGCTGCCGACCGATGGCCAGGCAAGCCCTTCCGACATCACGCAGTCGTTGGCCAAAGGCGCGCGCATGCATGGCGCCAGACTTTTCGAGGATGTGCGCGTCACCGGCTTCGACTTGAGGGATGGCCGCATCACCACGGTTAAGACCAACAGGGGTGATATCACCTGCGACAAGGTGGTAAACTGTGCCGGGCAATGGGCGCGGCAGGTGGGTGCGCTAGCCGGCATCAACGTGCCGCTGCAGCCGGTGAAGCACCAGTACATCATCACCGAAAAGATCGACGGGTTGGCGACCGATGCGCCGACGATTCGCGACCCCGACCGCCGCACCTATTTCAAGGAGGAGGTCGGCGGGCTGGTGATGGGCGGCTATGAGCCGAACCCGCAAGCCTGGACGACCGACCTTCCCGGTGGCGACGTCCCTGATGACTGGGAGTTCCGGCTGTTCGACGACGATTACGATCATTTCGAGCAGCATATGGACCAGGCGATTGCGCGGATTCCGGCGCTCGAAACCGTCGGCGTCAAGCAGATGATCAACGGCCCCGAGAGTTTCACGCCCGACGGCAATTTCATCCTCGGCGTGGCGCCCGAATGCGCCAACATGTTCGTCGGCGCCGGCTTCAACGCCTTCGGCATCGCGGCCGGTGGCGGCGCCGGCTGGGTGCTGGCGCAATGGGTGGTCGACGGCGAGGCGCCACTCGACCTGTGGGTGGTCGATATCAGACGCTTTTCCGACCTGCAGCGCGACCGGCTATGGGTCCGCGACCGCACGCTGGAAGCCTATGGCAAGCACTACACGATCGGCTTCCCGCATGAGGAGTATGTCACGGGCCGGCCGCGGATCGTGTCGCCGCTCTATGAACGGCTGCAAAAGCACCGCGCTGTGTTCGGCTCGAAGCTCGGCTGGGAGCGGCCGAACTGGTTCGCGCCCGAAGGCGTGGAGTCAAAAGACGTCTATTCGATGGGCCGCCAGAACTGGTTTTCGCCGGTCGGCGACGAGCACCGGCAGGTGCGCGAGAACGTCGGCATCTTCGACCAGTCATCCTTCGCCAAATACGAGATGACCGGCGCGGACGCGCTGAAGGCGCTCGACTGGATCTGCGCCAACGACATCAACAAGCTGGTAGGCCGGTTGACCTACACGCAGCTTCTCAATACGCGCGGAGGCATCGAGGCCGACCTGACCGTGGCGCGGCTCGGCGAAGAACGATTCTACGTTGTCACCGGCACCGGTTTCAGGACGCATGATTTCTCATGGATCGGCGACCATGTCGGCAAGGAGCTCGACGTGACGCTCACCGATGTCACCGAGCATTTCGGCACGCTGTCGCTGATGGGGCCGCGTGCCCGCGACGTGCTGGCTGCGGTGACCGATGCGGACGTGTCGAACACCGCTTTCCCGTTCGGCCATGTGCGGGAAATCTCCATCGCCGGCCACACTATCCGGGCGCTGCGCATCACCTATGTCGGCGAGCTTGGCTGGGAACTGCATGTGCCGATCGCAGCAACGGGCGAGATTTTCGACACGCTGATGGCCGCAGGCAGGACATACGACATCCGCCCGGTCGGCTACCGGGCGCTGGACTCGCTGCGGCTGGAAAAAGGCTACCGCGCCTGGGGCTCCGACATTACGCCCAACGACACGCCGCAGGAGGCCGGCCTCGGCTGGGCGGTGAAACTCAGAAAGAACACGGATTTCCTCGGCAGGCGGGCGCTGGAAAGCATCAGCGGCGCCGCACCGAAAAAACGCTTTGCCGGCTTTACGGTCGATGATTGCGAGATCGTGCTGCTCGGGCGCGAGACGATCTTGCGCAACAACGAGCCGGTCGGCTACCTGACCAGCGGCGGCTATGGCTACACCATTGGCAAAAATATCGGCTATGGCTACGTGCGCAACGCCGATGGCGTCAGCGACGATTTTCTCGCCTCCGGCGATTACGAGCTGGTGGTCGCGATGCAGCGGACGCCGGCAAAGATCCACCTCGAGCCGCTTTACGATCCGGCGGGAGAAAAGATCAGAGCCTAGAGCGGTTCAACTTTTGATAGCACCGCCGAACCGCTCTAAGTGTTTGTTTTTACGCAATTCCGGACGGAAAACCGCTACGCACTTTTCCTGGAATTGCTCTAGATCAGTTCACGCGCAGAACGAGGCCACGGCTGGGCACAGTGTCCGCCTCACCCGGCATAGACACATAGGGCGACGTCTCCTCGGCGCGCGCGACGATGCCCTTCGCCTCAAGGTCGGCAATTCGTGCGGAAAAACCGGCTTCCCACAGCGTGTTCTTGACCGTCAGCACAATCACCCCGCCCGGCCGGCAGATGCGGATCAGTTCGTCCAGCCCCTCAGCGCCGACATGGCCCGAGGTGAAGACGCCGGCCGATATGATGCCGGCATAGGCATTATCCGCGAAAGGCAGCGGCCCGCCGAGCGCCAGGCAGTGAAGCGCCGAATAGACGCCCTTGCGCTCCGCCTTTGCCAGCATTCCCGCCGAGATGTCGAGTGCATCGACATGCGGATAGCCTGTGATGACAAGCCATTCGCCAATCAGCCCGGTGCCGGCCCCGGCATCGAGGAGCGGCGCCGCGCCGCGCGGCAAATGGCGGGCAAGCAGGGCAAGGCAGATGGTCGGATGGCGATAACCGGCCGCCGACATGTCTGCGTCGTAGGTGTCGGACCAGCGGTCGTAGAGCGCTGCCACGTCCTCTGGCCGCTTCGCTGCATAGGCTGCAGCGAGCGCACCCTCATTTTTCCTGTCCGCCATCGCAGTCCTATCCGCAAAATCTAAATGCTGCAGCGTCCTTTGCGCGTCCAACAGGGACGCACGGCGCTGGAGTGAATCGCATGTCGGCGATGATAGCCAAACGGTGAAATTTGTGGAACCGTCGTCGCCACAAATTAAAGACGCAAAAGAGGGCGGAAGCGATGGTGGACGAGGAAGCACGTGCGGCGCTTGCAGCCACTCCGATGCTGGCAAGCTACGACGGGCCCGTGGAGCGGCTTGGCGGCCTCACTAACCTCGTCTTCAGGGCTGGAGATGTCTGCCTGCGGATTCCCGGCAAGGGCACAGAGGAGTATATCAACCGCGCCAACGAGGCGGTGGCGGCACGGGAAGCCGCCAAGGCCGGCGTCAGCCCCGAAGTGCTGCACGTCGACGGCGAGACAGGCGTGATGGTGACGCGTTTCGTCGCCGGAGGCGAGACGATGTCGCCGGAAAAATTCAGGACCCGGCCGGGCAGTCCGGCCCGTGCCGGCAAAGCCTTCCGCAGATTGCATACATCCGGCGCCGTGTTTCCCTTCCGCTTCGAGCTTTTTGCGATGATCGACGACTATCTGAAGGTGTTGTCGACCAAGGACGTCGCCCTGCCCGCCGGCTACCACGACGTGGTGCGCGAGGCGGAAACCGTGCGCTCGGCGCTTGCCGCGCATCCCCTGCCCCTCGTCGCCTGCCACTGCGATCCGCTGTGCGAAAACTTCCTCGATACGGGCGACAGGATGTGGATCGTCGACTGGGAATATTCCGGCATGAACGATCCGCTCTGGGATCTTGGCGACCTCAGCGTCGAAGGACAGTTTGATACGGCGCAGGAGGAAGAGATGATGCAAGCCTATTTCGGCGGCGAGCCAACGCCGGCGGAGCGCGGCCGCGTTGTCGTCTACAAGGCGATGTGCGACCTGCTGTGGACGCTGTGGGGGCTGATCCAGCTAGCCAACAGCAATCCGGTCGACGATTTCCGCGCCTATGCCGACGGGCGTTTTTCGCGCTGCAAGGCGCTGATGGAGACAGCCGACTTCTCAAGACATCTGGCGGCGGTGCGCGCAGGTTAGGTACTCTGGACCTAATTTACGCCTTTCGGCACGTTTTCGGGCGGCACGGTGTCGACCACCTTCTGGCGATGGAAGATAAACAGGCCGGCCAGCACGATGATGCCCGAGCCGATCAGGATGCGCGGGCCGGGCATGTCGCCGAAGAAGGCCAGCCCGAAGATGACGGCCCACAGCAGCAGGCTGTAATGCAGCGGCGCCAGCGTCGAGGCGGGCGCCAGCTTCAGCGCCCTGGTGATCATCAGATGCGCGCCGCAGGAGACGATGCCGAGAAGCAGCATGGCGCCGAAATCGAGCGAGGACGGCGTCTGCCAGTTGCCGATGGTGAGAACCCCGCCGACCAGCAGCGTGCCGATGGTCTGCCAGGTAACGAGCGAGGTGTCGCTGGTGCCACGCAGCCGCCGGTTGAGGATGATGGCGAAGGCGAATGAAATGCTTCCGGCCAGTGCAAAGGTCGACGACAGCGAAAACGCGGCCGAGGACGGTTTGAGCATGATCAGCACGCCGCAGAAGCCGACCAGGATCGCCATCCAGCGGCGCCAGCCGACCTTTTCACCGAGCAACAGGTGGGACAAGGCCGCAACGTAGATCGGCCCCGCCATGTAGAAACTCATGACGTCGGCGAGCGGCAGGTAGACGACAGCGGCATAAAACAGCGCCGTGTCGAGCGTCGTCATGACGACGCGCAAGACCTGCAGCTCAGGCCGCTCCATGCGGAACAGCTTGGCCGTACCTTGACGCGCGATCATCGGGCCGAGCACGAAAAAGGCGCCGATCGAGCGGATCAGCACCACCTGGCCGACGGAAAAGCTGGCGACCAGCCATTTGCCCATCGCATCGTTCAACGCAAACAGGAAGTCGCCGGCCAGCATCAGCAGAATGCCAGCCAAAAGCACGTTCCTGATCGTCGAATTCTGGGCTGTTGGCTGTGCCATGCCGATGTCGCTTCCTCCCGCATGAAAGCTCGGTGAGCAGCGTCGTAGACGCAAGCAGCCGCTTTGACGAGCGCAAATCGGGAACCCGGCCAGACCAGAGCCGGAAATCGGCTGGGCCTATACTAGAGCGGCGAACCTTCAAATCGAATCGTGCCGCCGCTCTATTTCTATTTGAGCATCGGATTTTCCCAGAACCGGTACCCACTTTTGGTTCCGATGCTCTACATCGCCGCTTGAACGGCCTACTTTGGCCGTGGCCGGAGGATGACCGGACGATAGATCACCGGCCGGTCCCAAGGATCGAAAGCCGACGCGCTTCTCAGTTCCGCGCGCCGCGCGAGATCGATGCGCTGCAGGCATTCCGCGAAGGCATCATTCTTTCTGGCGAAGCCGTAGGACCGGCATTTTGCCTCGTCCGCGGCACGACGGTCTTCTGCCGTCATGCAGCCTGCACAGATCGCCGCCAACGCGACCACCATCGCTGTCTTGTGCCACATGGTCTCCTCCTCGACATAAAACTGGAGACCGATTGTAGACTTAAGGTCGAAACCTATCAATCTGGTCGAAGCGTGCGGCTTGATGCAGCTCCAACGTGCTATTGGGCCTGCCATTGTTGGGGCGGACGATGCCTGCGGTTCACCGTTCCCGGCCGTCCCGAGATCGAAAGCCGCGTTTCCTGCCTGGCCCGCTCGGCCACCACCTTGCCCCTGGCGATGACGCAGAGGCGCTCGGGGCGCAGACGCAAGGCCTCGACCGGATCGCCGGCATCGAGGACGACGAGGCTGGCGCGCTTGCCGACCGCCAGGCCGAGATGGTCGAGGCCCATGATGGCGGCGTTGACATTGGTGACCATGTCGAAACAGCGCGCCATGTCGGCCGGGCTCGACATCTGGGCGACGTGCAGGCCCATGAAGGCGACGTCGAGCATGTCGGCGGTTCCCAGCGAATACCAGGGGTCGAGCACGCAATCCTGGCCCCAGCCGACACGGATGCCGTGGGCGAGCATCTCCTTGACCCGCGTCAGGCCGCGGCGCTTGGGAAAGGTGTCGTGGCGGCCCTGCAGCATGATGTTGATGAGCGGATTGGGAATCGCCGAGACGCCGGCCTCGGCGATCAGCGGCAACAGCTTCGAGACGTAGTAATTGTCCATCGAGTGCATCGAAGTGAGATGCGAGCCGGCGACCCTGCCCTGCAGGCCGAGGCGTTGCGTCTCATAGGCTAGCTGTTCGATATGGCGCGACAGCGGATCATCAGTCTCGTCGCAATGCAGGTCGACCATAAGGCCGCGCTTTGCCGCGATTTCGCACAGTTCCGTCACCGAACGCGTGCCGTCGGCCATGGTGCGCTCGAAATGCGGAATACCGCCGACGATGTCGACACCCATGTCGAGCGCACGAATGGTGTTGTCGCGCGCCGTCGGCGAGCGATAAAACCCGTCCTGCGGGAAGGCGACCAGTTGCAGGTCGATATAGGGCGCGACCGTCTTCTTCACGTCGAGCAGGGCTTCGACCGCCAGCAGCCTGATGTCGCAGACATCGACATGGGTGCGTATGGCGAGCAGGCCCATCGATACCGCCCAGTCGCAATAGGCGAGCGCGCGGTCGCGCACCGCCTCATGCGTCAGCAGCGGCTTCAATTCGCCCCAAAGCGAAATGCCTTCCAGCAACGTGCCAGACGCATTGATGCGCGGGATTCCCAGGGAGAGCGTGGCGTCCATGTGGAAATGCGGATCGACGAAGGGCGGCGAGACCAGATTGCCATGGGCGTCGATCGCCGTGCCCGCGGTGACGTTCAGTTCGGGCTCGATCGCCGCGATCGTCTCGCCGATGATGCCGATGTCGGCGATTGTGCCGTCGGGCAGCATGCCGCCGCGGACGATAAGGTCGAAATTCATCTGTCGTCGTCCTCTTTCAGAATCACGTTACAGCGCCGCGCGTCCTCTTGGACGCGCCAAGGACGCTGCAGCACTTTGATTTTGCGCATGATCCCCAGCGAAAATCGAATCCGATTTCCGGGGCCGTGTGCATCGTGGAGCAAAAGACAGGTTGCTGCAGCCGTTTCTTTGCGCAGCAGCGAACAGTTCCATCCGACCGCAACTCGCTCTATAAGCCGCCTTTCGTCCCTTGAGGCGAATCCGCATCGTGTGTCGCGGCGCAGCGATCGGCTTCGGGCTCAACGCCATATTCGCAACCACGGAAATCCAGTGTGAACTTGAAGTTCCTCAAAGGTGACGAACGCTCGGCAGAGAACCGGCGCCTTATCGTAAGGCTGGTCAGGGAATCCTTCCACCAGCACAAGTTTGGATACGGCGCCGCCATACTGTCGATGCTGGTGGTGGCCGCCATGACGGGCGCCAGCGCCTGGATTCTGCGCGAAATCACCAATGAGTTCGTGATCTACAAAAGAGTCGAGCGCATCAACTGGATTGCCGCGGCGGTCGCCGCGATCTTCATCGCCAAGGGCATCGCGAATTTCGTCCAAGCCTACTTCATGAGCCGCGTCGGCAACAGCATCATCGCCGACCGGCAGCGCAAGATCTACGACCGCATCCTGGCGCAAGGCATCGAGTTCTACCATTCGACTTCGTCATCCGACCTGATCACCCGCATGACCAACAATGCACAGGCCGCTCGCAGCGTGCTCGACCTCGTCGTCACGTCCTATGTGCGCGACCTGGTGACGTTGGTTGTCCTGGTGGCGGTGATGGTCTGGCAGCAGCCTGCACTGTCCCTGATCTGCTTCGTCATCGGACCCATAGCCATCTACGGCATCAACCGCATCCTGAAGCGCGTCCGCAAGATCGCCGCGCAGGAATTCCGCTCGCTAGGCCAGATCGTGCAGGTGATGCAGGAAACGGCAATCGGCGTGCGTGTCGTCAAATCTTTCGGTCTCGAAGGCGCGATGCGCAAGCGCATGCACAAGGCGGTGTCGGATGTCGAGAACCGCGCCAACAACATTGCTACACTGGAGGCTGCCACCAGCCCGGTGATGGAAACGCTTGCCGGACTGGCGATCTCCGGCGCCATTCTGGTCAGCGGCCTTCTGGTCCTGCAGGGGGGCCAGATGCCAGGCAACATCATGGCCTTCATCGCGGCGCTGCTGCTTGCCTATGAACCGGCAAAGCGCCTCGCCCGCGTGCGTATCTCGCTGGAAACCGGCATCGTCGGCGTGCGCATGATGTTCCAGCTCGCCGACCGGCCGCTGACGCTGGCCGAAAAGCCGGACGCCAAGCCGCTGCGGCCGGGGCCGGGCGAAATCCGTTTCGACAATGTCCGCTTTGCCTATCCGGAAAGCGCGCCGGTGTTCGAGGGACTCGACCTGACCCTGGCGGCAGGCAAGATGACGGCGCTGGTCGGGCCATCGGGCGGCGGCAAGTCGACCATCCTCAACCTGATCATGCGTATGTACGACCCGCAGAGCGGCAAGGTGCTGCTCGACGGTCAGGACATCTCCAACGCAACCATCGCTTCGCTCAGGGAAAAAATCGCCTATGTAAGCCAGGACACGTTCCTGTTTGCCGGCACGATCAAGCACAACATCGGGCTTGGGCGTCAGGATGCCACCGACGACGAGGTGATCGCCGCCGCCAGGGCGGCCAATGCGCATGACTTCATCACCGCCTTGGCCAAGGGCTATGAGACGGATGTGGGCGAGAACGGTGCGCTGCTTTCCGGTGGGCAGCGCCAGCGGATTTCGATCGCGCGCGCCATGCTGCGCAACGCGGAGATCCTGCTTCTCGATGAAGCGACCAGCGCGCTCGACGCTGAATCCGAGGCGCTGTTTCGCGATGCGCTACAGCAGCTGACGGTCGGGCGCACGACCATCGTCATCGCGCACCGGCTGTCGACAGTGCACCAGGCCGACACGATCGTGGTTCTGGAAGCCGGCAAAGTGGTGGAAAGCGGCCCGCACCGGACGCTGCTCAAACAGGGCGGGCTCTACCAGAAGCTTTATGAATATCAGCTGATGCCGTAGCGGCCTTTCCCTTCTCCCCTTGTGGGAAGGAAAGCGAAATTATTCCGGCACATGCCTCACAGCACCCTTGGCGGCACTGGTTGCCATCGCGGCATAGGCGCGCAAGGCCATCGTCACCTTGCGCTTGCGCTGTTCCACGGGCTTCCAGGCGGCAGCTCCCTTTGCCTCCATCGCCGCGCGGCGGGCGGCCAGTTCCGCGTCGTCGACGGCAAGCCGGATGGTACGGTTCGGGATATCGATCTCGATCGTGTCACCCTCCTGCACCAGCCCGATCAGCCCGCCTTCCGCCGCCTCCGGGGACGCATGGCCGATCGACAGGCCGGAGGTGCCGCCGGAGAAGCGGCCATCGGTGACCAGCGCGCAGGCTTTGCCGAGGCCCTTCGACTTGAGATAGCTGGTCGGATAAAGCATTTCCTGCATGCCAGGGCCGCCACGCGGCCCCTCGTAGCGGATGACGACGACATCGCCGGCCTTGATCTCGTTGGACAGGATCGCTTTGACGCTTGAATCCTGGCTTTCGAACACCCTGGCCGGCCCGGTGAATTTCAGGATCGATTCATCGACGCCGGCGGTTTTCACGATGCAGCCGTCGAGCGCAAGGTTGCCTTTCAGCACGGCAAGGCCACCGTCCTTGGAAAAGGGATGCTCGGCCGAGCGGATGACACCCTTCTCCCGGTCGAGATCGAGTTCGTCCCAGCGGCGGTCCTGACTGAAGGCGACTTGCGTCGGCACACCGCCCGGGGCCGCGAGGAAGAAATCACGAACGCTTTGACTGGTGGTGCGGGAGATATCCCAATGGTCGAGCGCTTCACCCAGCGTTCGCGTATGTATAGTCGGCAGGTCGCGGTTGATCAGCGCGGCGTTGTCGAGCTGACCGAGGATCGCCATGATGCCGCCGGCGCGGTGGACGTCTTCCATGTGCACATCGGCCTTGGCGGGGGCAACCTTGCACAGCACCGGCACCTTGCGCGACAGCGCGTCGATGTCGTCCTGGTCGAAGTTGATCTCACCCTCATGCGCTGCAGCGAGAATGTGCAGCACGGTGTTGGTCGAGCCGCCCATGGCGATGTCGAGCGTCATCGCGTTCTCGAAGGCGCCCTTCGAGGCGATGTTGCGCGGCAGCGCGGTGTCATCGTCCTGCTCGTAATAGCGCTGGGCGAGATCGACGATCAGATGACCGGCCTCGACGAACAGGCGCTTGCGGTCGGCATGGGTCGCCAGCGTCGAGCCGTTGCCGGGCAGGGAAAGACCCAGCGCCTCGGTCAGGCAATTCATCGAATTGGCGGTGAACATGCCCGAGCAGGAGCCGCAGGTCGGGCAGGCCGAGCGCTCGATGGTCTTGACGTCCTCGTCGGAGATCTTGTCGTCGGCGGCCGCGACCATGGCATCGACCAAATCCAGCGCCTGCGTCTTGCCGGCAAGCACCACCTTGCCGGCCTCCATCGGCCCGCCAGAGACAAAGACGGTCGGGATGTTGAGACGCAGCGACGCCATCAGCATGCCGGGGGTGATCTTGTCGCAATTGGAGATGCAGACCATGGCATCGGCGCAGTGCGCGTTGACCATGTACTCGACCGAGTCGGCGATCAGCTCGCGCGACGGCAGCGAATAGAGCATGCCGTCGTGACCCATGGCGATGCCGTCGTCGACGGCGATGGTGTTGAACTCTTTGGCAACGCCGCCGGCCTTTTCGATCTCGCGCGCGACCAGTTGGCCAAGATCCTTGAGGTGGACATGGCCGGGCACGAACTGGGTGAAGGAGTTGACCACGGCGATGATCGGCTTGCCGAAATCAGAATCCTTCATGCCGGTGGCGCGCCAAAGGCCACGGGCGCCGGCCATGTTGCGGCCATGGGTTGTGGTGCGGGAGCGATAGGCAGGCATGAATTTTCCTTGGCTGGCTGGCTGCGCTCGATGGGAGCGCGGCGGCGCTGAATTCGGACCGCAGGCGTTATAGACGCCGAAGCCTGGTCTGGCCACAATTTTGCAATGCGCCAGATTTTCCCAAGAAAATTTGATGAAACTGTCGGATTGCGTGCCGCCCGGGCGTCCTTGGCAAACGGCAGGGCAAATAACACCAACGCCAAGCCAGGCCGTTTCACCGTGATAGCCAACTGCAACAGCCGAGGAGCAAGCAAATGCAAAAGATCACCCCCTGCCTGTGGTTTGACGACCAGGCCGAGGACGCGATGAACCACTACATCTCCATCTTCAAGAATTCGAAGGTGCTGAGCGTGATGCGCTGGCCCAAGGGCAGCGGCGATAATGAGGGAAAGGTGTTGGTGGTCTCATTCGAGCTCGACGGCGTTCAGTTTCAGGCGCTCAACGGCGGCCCGCAATTCAAGTTCACCGAGGCAGTCTCGCTCTCCATCGACTGCAAGACGCAGGAGGAGGTCGACTATTTCTGGGACAGACTCATCGAAGGCGGTGGCGAGCCCAGCCAGTGCAGCTGGCTGAAGGACAAATTCGGCGTCTCCTGGCAGGTCGTGCCGGAGCAATTGCCGAGGCTGCTGCTTGATCCCGACCAGGCCAAGGCCGGCCGTGTCATGCAGGCGATGATGCAGATGACCAAGATCGACATCGCCAAGATCGAAGAGGCAGCCAAGGGGTGATTGAACGCGCTCGTCCCTTCTCCCCCTGTGGGAGAAGGTGGATCGGCGCGCAGCGCCGAGACGGATGAGGGGTGTTCCAGCGGAGTGAGGCGTTGGCGTTCCCTGGAACACCCCTCATCCGTCGCCTTCTCCCACATGGGAGAAGGAAGAGACCCCCTAAGCCGCCTTGTCGCGGACCTGATAATCCTTCACCGCCGCAAAGCGGATTGCCTTCCAGCGTTCGGCCTCGTAGTTGAGCGAGAAGGCGTGCTGGGCCAGGAACACCGGATCATTGTCGAGGTCGCGGGCGATGTCGCCCCGATGCGCCTCGATGAAACGATGCACCTCGGCCTTGTCGTCAGCCGATATCCAGCGGCAGACGGAAAAGCGCGACATCTCGAAATCGACGGGCAGCGTGTATTCGAAGTTCAGCCGCTCTTTCAGCACGTCGAGCTGCAGCGCGCCGACGACGCCGACGATTGCCGGCGAACCATCCTCCGGCGAGAACAGTTGCACCACACCTTCCTCGGCCATCTGGTGCAGCGCTTCCTTCAGCTTCTTGGCCTTCATCGCGTCGCCGAGGCGGACGCGGCGCAGGATTTCCGGCGCGAAATTCGGAACGCCGCGGAACAGTATCTCCTCGCCTTCGGTCAGCGTATCGCCGATGCGCAGCGTGCCGTGGTTGGGGATGCCGACGACATCGCCGGCAAAAGCCTCGTCGGCGGTGACGCGGGTACGGGCGAAGAAGAATTGCGGCGCCGACAGGCTCATCGGTTTTCCCGTGCGCACCAGCTTGGCCTTCATGCCGCGCTCGAGCTTGCCCGAGCAGACACGGACGAAGGCGATGCGGTCGCGGTGATTAGGGTCCATGTTGGCCTGGATCTTGAAGACGAACGACGTCATCTTATCCTCGGTCGCCTCGACCTTACGCGTGTCGGCCTCCTGCGCGCGCGGCGGCGGCCCGTAGGCGCCAAGCGCTTCGATTAGGTCGCGCACGCCGTAATTGCGCAGCGCCGAACCGAAATAGACCGGCGTCAGATGACCCTCGCGGAAGGAGTCGATGTCGAGCGGACGGCAGGCTTCGCGCGCCAGCTCCAGCTCCTCGATGAAGGCTTCGCGCTCGTTCTCAGGCAGCAGGCCGGCGACGCGGTTGGAATCGGGACCATTGACCGGCGTGCGTTCCTTCTCCGCGTCGCCCTTGCGCACGGCATTCAGCGCCAGATGATAGGTTCCAGAAAAGGTCTTGCCGCGGCCGATCGGCCAGGTGATCGGTGCGGTGTCCAGCGCCAGCTTCTGCTCGATCTCGTCGAGTATCTCGAACGGGTCGCGGCTTTCGCGATCCATCTTGTTGACGAAGGTAATGATCGGGATGTCGCGCAGCCGGCACACCTCGAACAGTTTTAGCGTGCGCGGCTCGATGCCCTTAGCGGCGTCGATGACCATGACCGCCGCGTCGACCGCCGACAGCGTGCGATAGGTATCGTCGGCGAAATCCTCGTGGCCGGGCGTGTCGAGCAGGTTGAAGACATTGTCCTCATACTCGAAGGTCATCACAGAGGTGACGACGGAAATGCCGCGCTCGCGCTCGATCTTCATCCAGTCCGACCGGGTCTGGATGCGATCCTTCTTGGCCTTGACCTCGCCGGCAAGCTGGATGGCGCCGCCGAACAGAAGCAGCTTTTCGGTCAGCGTCGTCTTGCCGGCGTCCGGATGCGCGATGATCGCGAAAGTGCGGCGGCGCGCCACCGCGTTCGTGATGTCTTCAGCCAATTTATGGAATCCCATGTGGTGCGCGGGCTTCTAGCAGCGCTTTTGTGGCCTGTCGAACAGTTTTGAGCGGATGGCCCTCGCCCGATCTTGAGATAGGGTTGCCGCAACGACATCAGAAGACCCGATTCGACAAAGGACCACTCCATGAGCGCAGCCAAGCAAATCATCGTTGTCGGCGCCGGCATCATCGGCGCGTCCATCGCCTGGCATCTGGCGAAGGCCGGCGCGAAGGTGACGATCGTTGCCGACAGCGGCGCCGGCGGCGTCGCCACGCCGAATTCCTTTGCCTGGATCAATGCCAGCTGGGGCAACCCGCAACCGTATTTCCGGCTGCGCACCCGCTCGATGGCCGAATGGACGCGGCTGGCACAGGACCTGCCCGGCATTCCGCTCGCCTGGTGCGGCGGCCTGTGCTGGGATCTGCCGCTAGCCGAGTTGGAAGCCTATGCCGCCGAGCACTCCGGCTGGGGTTACGGCATCGAGCGCGTCGATCGCGCGGAAGCCGCACGCATCGAGCCCAATCTTGCCGAGCTTCCCGATTTCGCCCTGCATGTGCCCGGGGAAGGCGTCGCCGAACCGGTCGCCGCCGCGCAGGCATTGCTGGCCGACGCCGAGCTGCGCGGCGCGCGGGTAATGACCGGCACGACCGTCAGTGCGCTAATACAGGCCAATGGCAGGATTACCGGCGCCGATACATCCACCGGACCGATTGCCGCCGACGAGGTGGTGATCGCGGCGGGCGGCGGCTCTCCGGCAATCGCCGCGACGGCCGGGATAAAACTGCCGATCGAG
>NZ_SUEO01000021.1:38614-48278 GCF_004962925.1 Mesorhizobium sp.
CGCCCGGCCTGATCGTCCACTCACACCCCTACAAAAAGCTGCTCAACGGGCTGGTGATCGGCGACCGGTTGCACATGCGCCAGACGGCGGAAGGCCGTATCATCGCCGGCTCGGATTTCGGCGGCGCCGATCCGGGCATGGATGCCGAAGCCACCGCTCGCGAGTTGTTTGCGGCGATGAAGAGCATGCTGCGCGGCGCCGACGGGCTGGAACTGGATTTCCACACGGTCGGCTATCGGCCGACGCCGATCGACGGCTTTCCGATCATCGGACGTGCTGAAGGCATCAGCGGACTCTATGTCGCGGTCATGCATTCGGGCATCACGCTGGCGCCTGCCGTCGGCCTGTTCGCCGCCCGGGAAATCCTCGACGGCGCGCGCGACCCGCTGCTTGAGCCTTATGGGCTGACGCGGTTTGCTCAATAGCCGGGCGGACGGCGAAAACCGCCGCTCAGCGGCGCTATTGCCCTGGCGATGCCGAGCAGCCGCGATTCGGACCAGCGTCTGCCGACCAGCTGCAGACCAATGGGCAGGCCGTCGCGATCCTGCCTGCACGGCAGCGAAAGTGCGGGGTGGCCGCTATAGTTGAACACCGCGCCATAGGCCGGCAGCATCCAGTAGCTCTGCTCCTTGTCACCGACCTTGATCGGTGTTCCCGGCTCGCAATGCGGAAAGGCCGTGGTCATGGCGACCGGGCACAGCAAAGCATCGCAGCCTTCGAAAAAACGCTCCCAGGCAAGGATTGACCGATCGCGGCGGCTGAGCGCCTCGAACCAGCGCGAGACCGGTGTCGGTTCTTCTGGCGGTTCCGGTTGCGCTGCCTCCAGCATCATGCCGATCAGCGCGCCGCCTTGCGTCAGGTCGTCATGCAACTCGAGCGTCGGCAGTCTTGCTTGCTCGACGGTCGCGCCTGCAGACTGAAGCTCCCTTGCCAGGTTCTCGACAGCGGCCCTGATTTCGCTGGCCACCGGAAAACCCGGAAAGGCCGGCGCGAAAACGATGCGCAGGGTCTTGAGGTCAAGCTCCGGCATACCCTCGACAGGCACCGACGCAAGGTCGGCGTCGCGGCCGTCCGGCCCTGCAATGATCCCCAGGATCAGCGCCAGATCTTCGACGTTGCGGGCCAGCGGACCGATCCAGGACATCAGCCGCACGCCGCGCGGTACGCCACCGGGATCGGGAAAGGCGCCGGCCAAGGAGACGCGATGCTCTGTCGGCTTGAGGCCGTAGACGCCGCAAAAAGCGGCAGGCAGCCGGATCGAATCCTGCATGTCGGTGCCGACCTCGAACGACGTCATCCCGGCGCAGAGCGCTGCGGCAGCGCCACCGCTGGAACCGCCTGATGTACGCGAGAGATTCCAGGGATTATTGGTGCGACCGAACAGCGGATTGTTCGACTGCCAGTCGCCCAGCATCGTTGCGACATTTGTCTTTCCGACCAGCACGCCGCCGGCCGCCTTCAACCTGAGAACGACCGGGCTGTCTTCTCTCGCCACATAATCGGCAAAGGGCGGAAAGCCGACCGTGGTCTTCATCCCTAATGTTTCGTGCGTGTCCTTCAGCGTGAACGGCACGCCATGTAGCGGCCCGAGAGCGTCGCCGCGCGCCTGGGCTTCGTCGGCCTTCTCAGCGCGTTGCCGCGCGCCTTCCCTGTCGAGCGTGACGACCGCGTTGACCGCCTCATTGTGCCTGTCGATCTGCGCCAGATGCGAGTCCAGCGCTTCCACAGCGGAAATCCTGCGGTCGCGAATGGCGGCAGCTAATTCTGTGGTAGAGGAAAAGACGAGGTCCATGACCAATGCTCCCGGCTAGCTGGCAGCGCTCGTCTCACCAAATGGCAGATTGCGGCGCGGCTTCAAGCCAAGTTCAGCATTCGACGGCCGGCGGCGCTTGATCGGGATTGCGCAAAGCTTAGCCGACCAGCGCCAGCTTCTCCGCGACCCGAGCGAAGGGGCGAATGCTCATGCCGAGGAAGACCGCTTCGCCTAGATAGGCCGCCGACCCCGCACTTCGCCTCTAACGTCCCCTGTTGTGCGTCCGCTCGTAAAGTTCGCGGATGATCCGGCTTGCCGTGGAATCGAACAGGAACGGCAGGAAAGCGTGAACGAGCGCGGCGAATGCCGCCATGAACAACCGTGACGAGAACCACGCGGCGAAAGCCATGTGGCCGAAATAGGTTTCGCCCACCGAAGCCGGATGAGAAGTGAAAAGTCTTGCGAGCCGTGCGGTCATGCTGGTCCCCTTTTCAGCGCGTGAAGTCCCGATCTTGAGCATCTTGACATGCCTCGCCGGTTCATCGGTCCCAAATCATCCTTGTGTTTGGCCAATTATTGGGACAAACATCCCACATGCGGCTGGAAATCGATGAAATCGACCGAAGATTGCTGGGCGAACTGCAACGCGACGGCACGCTGTCGGTCGATCAATTGTCGGAGAGGGTGTCGCTGTCGCGCAACGCCTGCTGGCGCCGGGTCAAGCGGCTGGAAGAAGACGGCGTCATCACCGGCCGGGTGGCGCTGGTCGATGCGGACAAGCTTGGCCTTGGCCTCTCGGTGTTTATCCTGGTCCGGACCTCCAATCACGATCCGGACTGGCTACAAAAATTCCGGGCGGCAGTGACCAGTTTTCCCGAGATCACCGGCGTCTACCGCATGTCCGGCGACCTCGATTATGTGCTGCGTGCCCGCGTCGCCGACGTAAAGGCTTACGATCGACTGTATCAACGGCTGATCGCCAAGGTGGCGCTGTCGGACGTTTCGGCCTCCTTCGTCATGGAGGAGATCAAGGAGACGACGGTCGTTCCCGTAGAACTGCGCTGAAGCGGAACTGCGCTGAAAGAAAGCCGTTGATAGCATTGCCGCCGAGTTGACCGAATCGGCGTTGGCAGCGATAGGATCAGCCTTATGCGCGCAGCAATCTACACTTCCTCCGTCATCGGTCCGGCCGTCGGCTTTGTCAGGCTGCCGCATGGCGAAGGCCTGCCGCTTCCTGCCTATGAAAGCCCAGGCGCCGCCGGCATGGATCTGCGCGCCGCGGTGCCGGACGACCGGCCGCTGCTGATCCTGCCGGGAAAACGCGCGCTGGTGCCGACCGGGCTGATCCTGGAGATCCCGGAGGGCGTGGAAGGCCAGGTCCGGCCGCGTTCGGGCCTTGCCTTCAAGCATGGGCTCACCTGCCTCAACACACCGGGCACCATCGACAGCGACTATCGCGGCGAGGTCAATGTGCTGCTGATCAACCTCGGCGACGAGGACTTCGCGGTGACGCGCGGCATGCGGATTGCCCAGATCGTCTTTGCTTCGGTGATGCAGGCGACGGTCGAGGAGCGCACATTGGCCGGCGGCACGACGCGTGGCTCGGGCGGCTTCGGATCGACCGGCACGGCCTGATGAGCCTGATGAAAATACCCAAATTGGTCATCTTCGATTGCGACGGGGTTCTGGTCGACACCGAGAACCTGGCCAATCGACGCCTCGCCGAATGGCTGAGCGCCGCCGGCTACCCGGCAACCTTCGAATATTGCCGCAAGAATTTTTCCGGCCGCTCCATGGTCTCGGTGCAGAAGGAAGTCGAGGCGACCGGCGTTAGCCTCGGCGCCGATTTCGTCGAGCGCTGGAATGCCGGATTGCCGGACCTGTTCGCGCTTGGCGTCGAAGCCATCCCCTATGTCAGGGAGTTCATCGAAGCCGTACGCGCGGCCGGCATCGCAACTTGCGTCGCTTCATCGGCGCGGGTGTCGAAAATGCATATCACGCTCGGCCAGACCGGGCTGCTGCCGCTGTTCGAGCATGCGCTGTTCAGCTCGACCATGGTCTCGCGCGGCAAGCCGTTTCCCGACCTGTTCCTGCATGCCGCAAGCACGATGGGCTTCGCGCCCGCCGACTGCATCGTCATCGAGGACAGCGTCGCCGGGACGTTAGCCGGCATCGCCGCCGGCATGCGTGTTTATTCCTACCACGGCGACCCGCATTCCGATCGCGACGGCCTGACCGAGGCCGGCGGCATCCTGTTCGACGACATGCGCGAACTGGCCGGACTGGTGCCGATTCACTGATCTGATATTCAGGCTTCTTATCCGGCTGTACGCCTCTGCCGTTCGTGCTAGCTTGCGAGCGCTCGACAGTGGGAGGCGCCCAGCGCATGAATTCCATCCTGCTTCGCTTCATCCTCGCCTGTTTGCTGCTACCGTGTCTGTGGATGACGGCCGGCGCGCAAGGCGCCAGCTCCCCGGACCTCGGCAGCGCCGTCCCCGTCCACGAGGGCACAACCTATCTCGACCTCGCCAGGATGATCATTCCCGATCTGGCGCCGGACAAGGATGGCCTCTACCGGGGTTCCATGCCGGTCGAGATGCGCCATATCGAGGGGTCGGATAGCGGTGGCTCGCCGCCCGAAACCTCAGGCCTTTCCAACGCCGCCGCGCTCGACATCAAGGCCGGCGGCAAAGATCGTCTGGCCATGCTGTTCGACCTCGGCAGCTCGTCGGACAGCGCCGAGGGTTTCGCGGTGCTGGCGCTTTACGATCTTGCCGGCAAGCCGAGACTGCTCGACGCTGTCAATGTCGCCGTCGACCGGAGCACCTCTTTCCGCGAGCCGGGCAAGCTGCCGATCGGGCCCAGCGATGACGCCATCATCACCCTGAGCACGCATTTCAATTCGAGCCAGGGCTATGTGAGCACGCCGCTGATCCTGGTCCGCGACGACAGGTTCGAGCTGATCGACATGATCTACACGTTCAACGAGAACCTCTGCGCCTATAAGCGCACGCAGGAGTTGGCCTTTCAGGCCGTTGCGGACGGCCAGCCCTATGCGGCCATCAAGGCCACGGTGACCGATACCACGGTGCCGAATGGTGAAAGCTGCGACGACGATCCGGCGCCCAAGGCTTCCTCGCGCGACATTTCCGTCACCTACCATTGGAACAGGGCCGCATACGTCAAGGGGTCCGACGCACTGGACAAATTGGCAGCAGAGAACGCCAATCGCTTCTGAACCAATCGCATTCGTTTGCCCGCCGCAAATCGGCGCGATAGAATCCGGCCTCACACCCCGCAGATGAAGGAATGCATCCATGGACAAGGGCAAAATCTTTCGCGACCTGCATAGCTCGATCTTCGTCATGCCCAACCCGTGGGACATCGGCACGACGAAACTGCTGGCCTCCTTCGGCTTCAAGGCGCTGGCGACGACCAGCGCCGGCTGCTCGATCGAGGATCACACCGGCGAGCCCGACAAGCCGATCTACGATTTTTCGCATGCAGTCGAGCGCGTCGCCGCTGCAGCGGAGGCGGCACGGGCGCTGAAGCACGATTTCGTCTTCACTGCGCGAGCCGAGAATTTTCTGTGGGGCAAGCCCGACATAGACGACACGATCAAGCGGCTGCAAGCCTTCGAGAAAGCCGGCGCCGACGTGCTCTACGCGCCGGGCCTTGGCGACATCGAGACGGTGCAAACCGTCTGCTCGGCGCTGACCAAGCCGGTCAACGTCATGGTGAGGCCCGGCTTCACCATTGCCGATCTTGCCCTGGCGGGGGTCAAGCGCATTTCGCTCGGGCCGTGGCTGACCAATTTCGCCTTCGGCATGCTGGAAACGGCGGCGCGCGAGATCCAGCAGGACGGCACCTTCGGCTTCACCCGCGCCGCCATGCCGTTCGGCAAGCTACAGGCGTTGTTTGCCAAATCTTCAGCTTAGATAGGCCCCAACGCATGACGCTCACCGTCGTCGACATGCACACCGGCGGCGAGCCACTGCGGATCGTCACCGGTGGTTATCCCGAGATACCCGTGGGCACGATCCTGGAAAAGCGCGCCTACGTGCATGATCACTTCGATCATCTCAGGAAAATCCTGATGTTCGAGCCGCGCGGCCATTACGACATGTATGGCGCGCTGCTGGTGGAACCCGACCTGCCCGGCGCCGACCTCGCCGTGCTGTTCATGCACAATGAAGGCTATTCGACCATGTGCGGCCACGCCATCGTCGCGCTCGGCCGTTATGCCGTCGACGAGGGGCTCGTGGCGCGGCAGGAGCCGGTGACGACGGTCAACATCGAAGCGCCGTGCGGGTTGGTCGTCGCCTCGGTCGAGGTGCAAGACGGCAAGGCCGGTGCGGTGTCGTTCGAAAGCGTGCCGGCCTTTTTGTTCGCCCGCGACCAGGAGACCCGATTGCCGGGCTTCGGTGCGATCGGCTTCGACATCGCTTATGGCGGCGCCTTCTATGCGCTCGCCGATTGCCGCCAGTTCGGGCTGGAGTTCGGCAAGAACCGCGTGCGCGATTTCGTCGATGCGGCGACGGCGCTGACGGGGACACTGAAGGCCGAGTTCCCGCTGTCGCATCCCGACCATGCAGAGCTTGCCTTTCTCTACGGCACCATCCTGACCGACGGACAGGACGTATTTTCCGACACCCCGACCAAAAACATATGCGTCTTCGCCGAGGCCGAAGTCGACCGCTCGCCGACCGGCTCGGGCGTCACCGCACGGCTGGCGGCCATGCATGCCAAGGGCGACATCGCGATCGGGCAGGCACGGACCTTCGAGAGCATCGCCGGCTCGCGCTTTTCCGGCAGCGTGGCGAGGACCGCGAAAGCCGGGCCGCATGACGCCATCATCGCCCGCGTCGGCGGCCGCGCCCACTACTCAGGCCGGGCCGAATTCATCGTCGAGCCCGACGACGAGTTGGGACGCGGCTTTCTGCTGCGCTAGGATTTTGAGGACCGGGCCGCTTCCCGTGCTGAGATCGCCTTGTGCAAATGCACCATCATGGCGGCGGCAAACAGCGGCGTCAGGAGGTTGAGCAGTGGCACGGCGAGGAAGGCAGCGACAACCAGCCCGGCGAGAAACACCGTGCCGGCATATTTTTTGCGCAACGCCCGCGCCTCGGCCTCCGGGCGAAAGCGCATGGCGGCGAATTCGAAGAACTCGCGCCCGAGCAGATAGCCGTTGACGATGAAGAAAGCGGCGATGTTGATGCCCGGCACCAGCAGAAGCAGCAGGGCAACGATGTTGCCTGACATGACGACGCCGAAGAATTTTATCGCCAGAACCATCGAGCGCAGTGCCGGCATGGCGCGACCGGGCGGCTCATCGGGATAATCGCTGCGCTCGACCACTTCGGCGACGTCGTCGAGGAACAGGCCGGCGATGATCGCCGTCACCGGCGCGATGAGCAGCGCCAGACCCAGCGCAAGACCGATCCCGGCGACGATGACGCCAAGCCATCCGGCCCAGGACGGCAGACTAGGCAGCCATGCGTCGATCCATGGCCAGGCCAGCCATTCGAACAGGCCCTCGATGGCGAACCACAGCGCGGCGAGCGCCAACAAGGTCAGGCCCAGCGTCTTCACGAACACCGAGCGGAATTCGGGCGAGAACAGCTGGCTGGCGGCGGCGCGGGCGGCGCTGGGGATCACGGCGTTTCCAATTCCATGTTGAACAGGCCCCGTATCAAACGGGTCCATGGCAGGACATCTGCGAGATAGGCGGAGACACGACAAGTCACAAGCGCAACTTTCCTACTGCGCAAGCCTCGCCTGGCGGGCGGGAATGGTCATCGCCGCCACGCCGGCGACGACAAAGGCCATGCCCCACCACGCCGCCGGGCCAAGGCTCTCGCCGAGGAACACGGCCCCGATACCGACGCCGATCGGCACACGCAGATAGGCTTGCGAGGTGGTGCCGACGGAGCCCAGCGTATGGATGAGGCGGAAATAAATACAGAAGGCCAGCGCGGTTGAAAAAACCGAAAGTCCAAGCAGAGCAAGGATCGAGGCCGCTGACGGCGCCAGCGTCCAGGGCCGATCGAACACGAGGCTAAGAGGCACGAGTATCGCAGCGCCGCAAAGCATCGAACCGGCGGCCGGGATCATCGGATCGAAGCCCTTGAAGCCGCGGCCGAAAATGGCCGCGCCGGCATAGCAGACCGTCGCTGCGACGACGGCAAGCTGCGCCCACAATTGGTGACCAAGACCGCCAAGCGCCTGGGTGCCGACGATGAGGCATATTCCTGACATGCCGGCGCCGACGCCGAACAGCTTGCGCATGGTCACCGGTTCGTGACGTGTGATGAGCGCGGTCAGCAAGAAGGTGAAGATCGGTGATGTCGCATTCAGGATCGTGGCCAGGCCGGCGTCCAGCGAGCGCTCGGCCGAGGCGATCAGCGTGAACGGCACAACGCTGTTGAGGCATGCCTGGAACGCAAACCGACGCCAGCTGGCGGCATCGCGCGGCAGGGCCAGGCCACGCCAGCGGATGAGGGCAAGAAGAATTCCACCAGCAATCAAGGTTCGTGCGGCGATCAGCGTTACCGGCGGGATCGTCTCGACGCCGATCTTGATGAAGGTGTAGGAAGCGCCCCACAGCACGGCCAGCGCAACGAGAAGCGCCAGCTCGGTCTTCATGTCGGTGTTTGTGGGCATGGCGGGTTCGCAGCTTCAGGGACATTGATCGATTACGTCATCCTTGTAGGCAAGGCACGGAAGAAATGCTTCGATCCTTATCCAACCGTGATGGTTGGCTAGGCAAAGCTGCATCAAATCGCTAGACCCGCCCGCGGCCGGCATGCCAGAAAGCCGGTAGTTTTTTCGCGGAGACATCATTGATGCCGAATTATGACGTGCTTTGTATCGGTAATGCCATCGTCGACATCATCGCCCAGTGCGACGAGGCGTTCCTTGAGACGAACGGCATCATCAAGGGCGCGATGAACCTCATCGACACGAGGCGCGCCGAACTGCTCTACAGCCGCATGGGCCCGGCCATCGAAGCCTCCGGCGGCAGCGCCGGCAACACGGCGGCGGGCGTCGCCTCCTTCGGCGGTCGCGCCGCCTTCTTCGGCAAGGTCTCGAACGACCCGCTCGGCGAAATCTACGCCCATGACATCCATGCGCAGGGCGTTGCTTTCGACACCAAGCCGCTCAACGGCGAGCCGCCGACGGCGCGCTCGATGATCTTCGTCACGCCCGACGGCGAGCGCTCGATGAACACCTATCTCGGCGCCTGCATCGAACTCGGGCCGGAGGACGTCGAGGCCGACAAGGCTTCGGGTGCGGCGGTCACCTATTTCGAGGGTTATCTGTGGGATCCGCCGCGCGCCAAGGAAGCGATCCGGCAGACGGCGAAGCTCGCGCATGCCGCCGGCCGCGAAGTGTCGATGACGCTGTCGGATTCGTTCTGCGTCGACCGCTACCGCGACGAGTTTCTGGATCTGATGCGCTCGGGCACCGTCGACATCGTCTTTGCCAACAGCCACGAGATCAAGGCGCTCTACCAGACCGCCTCGTTCGACGAGGCGCTGGCCCAAATCCGCAAGGACTGCAAGATAGCCGCCGTCACCCGCTCGGAAATGGGCTCGGTCATCGTGCGCGGCGACGAGACCGTCACCGTCGAGGCGACCAAAATCCGGGAGCTGGTCGACACCACCGGCGCCGGCGACCTCTATGCCGCCGGTTTCCTTTACGGCTACACGCAAGGGCGCAGCCTGAAGCAGTGCGGCGATCTCGGCTCGCTGGCGGCCGGACTGGTCATCCAGCAACTCGGGCCAAGGCCGAGGCAGAATCTGCGCCACGAGGCCGAGCAGGCCGGGCTGATTTAGGGATTTTACCTCCCCCCTTGCGGGCAGGGAAATCGCATACGCCCCCTCACCCGGATTGCCAACCGAATTGCGA
>NZ_SUEO01000220.1 GCF_004962925.1 Mesorhizobium sp.
CGCTTCATCATCGACGCGCGCGAGGTCTACTACGAGGAACTGCCGCGCAGCCGGCAGCGCGAGGTTGTGGTCCGTCCCGACGGGACGCGGATCGTCACGATCCGCAATCGCTGGGGAGACGTCGTCCGCCGCGTGAAGATCCTGCCCGACGATCGCGAGATCGTCCTCGTCTATGTCGAAGACGACTATTACGACGAGGTGCTGGAATGGCGCGATCCCGGCCTCGACCTGCCGCCGCTCGACCTCGACATTCCGGTTCGCGACTACATACTGGACGCGGAATGGGTTGAGGACCCCGAGGACTACTATACGTTCCTCGACCAGCCGCCGGTCGAGCAGGTGGAGCGCACCTACTCGCTTGACGAGGTCCGGCGTTCGGCGCGCATCCGCGACAAGGTCAGGCGCATCGATCTCGACATCATCAATTTCGAGTTCGGCTCGGCCCAGATCCCGGAGAGCGAGATCGGCAAGCTCGAAGGCGTCGCCGAGGCCATGCAGCGCCTGCTCAAGGAGAACCCGGGCGAGACCTTCCTGATCGAGGGCCACACCGATGCGGTCGGGGCGGAGCTGGCGAACCTGGCGCTGTCGGACCAACGGGCCGAGGCGGTGGCGACCGCGCTGACCAACGTCTTCGACATCGCGCCCGAGAACATGGAAACGCAGGGCTATGGCGAGCAGTACCTGAAGGTTGAAACCCAAGAGCCCGAACGCGAAAACCGGCGCGTCTCAATCCGCCGCATCACGCCGCTGGTCGCACCCGTGGCGAGCTCCGAATAGGCCCCTACTCTTGTTTTGAGCCTGCCGGGAAGGTAGCGCCAGGCTCACCATTGCAAGCCCGCTCATATACCCCCGCGTATGAATTACGGTGACAGTGCACCAATTGTTCGCACCCCCCTGCGCTCGCGCTCACCAATCAGTGCACTGTCACCGTAATGCGGGCAAACGGACGAAATGATGAGATTGGAGGAGACGATGCCAGGCGTCGAAACCGCGATTAGGGAACTGCTGGAGAGTCGATCGGCCGCCATGGGCGCCAAAGACATTGAGTGGCTTATGTCCCTTTACTCCGACGACATAGTCTATTTCGACCTCGTACCGCCGCTTCGGTATGTGGGATCCAACGCCCTTCGCGAGCGGTTCTTAGATTGGTTTCCCCGCTGGTCTGGTCCGATTGGCCAGGAGCTTGGCCAACTGGATGTCTCAGCCGGCGACGCGGTTGCCGCCGCATGGATGCTTATCCGAGCGCATGGCGCCCTGAAAACAGGCGCGAAAGTCGACTACTGGGTGCGCGTGAGCAATGCATTTCGTCGATCTGCAGACAGATGGACGATCACGCACGAGCACGTTTCCCTCCCCGTCGACATGGGGAGCAGGACAGCAGTCTTGGACTTGACCCCATAGTGTCGCTGGGAAGCTCAGTGACGCCGGACGCATGCGCCGTCTATGGTAGAGCCCGAATTCCGAAGCCGCCCGCGTCCATCATGCAGACCTGTGGTTTCATCGTGAAGCACCTGACATGAAGCTTTCCTTTCACCCTCTGACGCCTGATCTATGGCCCGCGCTCGAGGACCTGTTCGGTGAGAGCGCCGTCTGCAGTCGCTGTTGGTGTATGTACGGGCGTATCGGCAGTTCTTATCGAAAGCGAACAGGTGAGGAAAACAAGGCCGCGTTCCGGCAAGCCGTCGAGAATGGTCCCTCCCCAGGCATACTTGCTTTCGACGGCGATACTGCTGTCGGCTGGTGTCAGGTGACACCGCGAGATGCGGTGCCCTGGCTCGATCGGCTGTGGCAGCTGAAGAAGGTGGATGATGCGCCGGTCTGGTCCTTGTCCTGCCTCTACGTGCGAAAAGGATACCGCCGGCAGGGTGTCACGTCACATCTGATCGCAGCGGCGCTGGAAGCTGCAAGGCGTGCGAATGCCCCTGCGCTCGAAGCCTATCCTTTTGATGCCGATGTATCGCCCAGCGCCTCCGCCTGTGGATACACCTCCACCTTCGCTCGCGCCGCGTTCAGGGTCGTCGCCCGCAGGGTGCCAGCCCGCCCGATCATGCGTTATGATTTCAAGCTAAATGCTGATGGTGGCGTATGATGCTTGGACCGCTTGTCCACAAGGCAAAGGCGACTTCGGGCAGGACACCGAAGCCAAACGAAGTGCCAGTCGCTTTTTTCACAAGCGATGCCGGAAGCTCCGGTGATCGCGGCGGCTTGCGGCGTCTAGGTTGAGCAAAAATCCGGAGCCGTCGCGCATCCATCATGCAGACCTATGATTTCATCGTCGTCGGCTCCGGCTCGGCCGGCTCGGTTCTGGCCGAAAGACTATCGGCCTCGGGCCGCTTCTCCGTTCTGGTGCTCGAGGCCGGCGGCACCGACCGACGCTTCTATGTGCAAATGCCGCTCGGCTACGGCAAGACCTTCTTCGACCCTGCGGTCAACTGGAACTACAAGGCCGAGCCGGATCCCAGCCTCGCCGGCAACGTCGACCACTGGCCGCGCGGCAGACTGCTCGGCGGCTCGAGCTCGATCAACGCCATGGTCTGGATCCGGGGCGCGCGCGAGGATTTCGACGCTTGGGCAGCGGCCGGCAATTCCGGCTGGGGCTTCGACGACCTACTGCCTGCCTTCAAGGCGCTCGAGGACAACCAGGCCGGCGCCAATCAATGGCGCGGTGTCGGCGGTCCGTTGCACATCACCGATTGCTCTAAGGCTGTCCACCCGCTGACCAAGCGCTATCTCGCGGCTGCCGGCCAGGCCGGCCTGCCGTTCAACCCGGATTTCAACGGCGCGTCACAGGAAGGCGTCGGCATCTATCAGATCACCACCAGGAACGGCCGCCGCATGTCGGCCGCTCGCGCCTTCCTTCGGCCGGCAATGAAGCGCAAAAATGTCCGCGTCGAGATCAACGCACTGGCGACCAGGATCCTGTTCGAAGGCAAGCATGCCGTTGGTATCGAATACGTCCAGAACGGTGAAACGAGGAGTGCCCGCGCCGGCCGCGAGGTCATCCTGTCGGGTGGCTCGATCAACTCGCCTCAATTGCTGCAGCTTTCCGGGGTCGGCCCGTCGGCCCTGCTCGGCGCTCTCGGCATTCCCGTCGTCCATGCCAATGAGAATGTCGGGGCGAACCTGCAGGACCATGTCGGCATCAACTACACTTTCAAGGGCAAGCTACCGACGCTCAACCAAATCCTGCGGCCATGGTGGGGCAAGCTCATGGTCGGCATGCAATACATGCTGATGCGCTCTGGTCCGCTGTCGCTGTCGATGAACAACGCCGGCGGCTTCTTCCGCACCGACCCGGCGGCGACACGGCCCAACATGCAGCTCTACTTCCAGGCGTTCTCTACCGTCATCCCGAAGAACGGCGAGCGCCCGATCCTGACGCCAGATCCGTGGCCGGGGTTTTCCATCGGCCTCTCCAACTGCCGTCCATCGAGCCGTGGCGAGATCATGATCCGCTCCAGCAATCCGCATGACTATCCGAAGATCGTCGCCAACGCCTATTCGACCAAGGCGGACGTGGCCGAGATGCTGACGGCGGTAAAGTTCGTGAGGAAGATCGCCTCGATGCCAGCGATGGCCGACATCATCGAGGAAGAGGTCTTGCCGGGTCCATCAATCACCTCAGACGCCGATCTCATTCAGGATTTCAGGAAACGCTCCGGCACCGTCTATCATC
This sequence comes from Mesorhizobium sp., assembly GCF_004962925.1. Classification (GTDB taxonomy): domain Bacteria; phylum Pseudomonadota; class Alphaproteobacteria; order Rhizobiales; family Rhizobiaceae; genus Mesorhizobium. Next base: position 3,677 of record NZ_SUEO01000220.1, read on the forward strand.
CGGTTTCGACCTGCCGTATGGGGCCGGACGCTGCCCAAGCCGTCGTTGACCCGCGCCTGAGAGTTCACGGCCTCGCCGGCTTGCGCGTCATCGACGCCTCGATCTTTCCCGATAACATCACCGGCAACACCAACGCGGCCTCGATCGTGACCGGATGGAAGGGCGCCGAATTGGTTCTGGAGGATCAAAAATGAAAATCACCGACGTCAAAACCTGGGTTGTCGGCAATCCGCCGCCCGGCATCGGCGGCAAGTATTTCATCTTCGTCAAGCTCACCACCGACGGCGGCGTCGTTGGCTATGGCGAGGCCTACAACGCCACCTTCTCCGCCCACGTCACCGCAAGAATGGTCGAGGACATGGCCGAGCGCTATCTCGTCGGCCGCGATCCGCACGACATCGAGAACTTCTTCCGCCGTGCCTATTCCTCCGGCTTCACCCAGCGTCCGGACGTTTCCGGCATGGGCTGTTTCTCGGCGCTCGAAATGGCCTGCTGGGACATCATCGGCAAGGAGGCCGGCAAGCCGGTCTACAAGCTGCTCGGCGGCCAGGTGCACGAGACGCTGCGTTCCTACACCTATCTCTACCCGCACACCGGCAGTGTCCATTCGGAGGATGCGCGCGGCAAGAACGTCTACAACGATCCCGACCTGGCGGCCGAATGCGCGCTCGAATATGTCGAGCAGGGCTTCAATGCCGTCAAGCTCGACCCGGCCGGCCCCTACACCGCCTTTGACGGTCATCAGCCGCGCCTCGTCGACATCGATCTCTCCGCCCGCATGGTCAAGGCGATCCGCGAGGCCGTCGGCACACGGGCCGACATCCTGTTCGGCACGCACGGCCAGTTCACCGCATCGGGCGCGCTGCGCATGGCCCGCGCCATCGAGCCCTATGACCCGCTCTGGTTCGAAGAGCCGGTGCCGCCCGATATGCCTGAGGTGATGGCACAGGTGGCGCGCGGCACGTCCATCCCCATCGCCACCGGCGAACGGCTGACGACCAAGTTCGAATTTGCTCGTGTGATCGAGAACCGCGCCGCGAGCATTTTGCAGCCGGACCTCGGCCGCTCCGGCGGCATTCTCGAAACCAAGAAGATCGCCGCCATGGCCGAGGCCTATCACATCCAGATCGCACCGCACTGCTATTGCGGGCCGATCGTCGGTGCGGCCAACATCCAGCTTGCCGTGACCTTGCCCAACTTCCTCATTCTGGAGTCGCTGAAGCAGTGGGACGGATTTCACGAAAAGCTGCTGAAGAAGAAGATCGAGTGGCAGGACGGCAACGTCATCCCGTCGAAGGAACCCGGCCTTGGCGTCGAGCTCGACGAAGCGGTCTGCGAGGCGCATCCCTGGACCGGCACGGACCTGCATTTGCAGATGATGCAGTCGCCGTTGATGCCGTGAGCGCGCGAGAGCTACGCCTTCATCGTACGCCGGGTTTCCCGGCTAAGACCGAGCTCTGCCATCAGGTAATTGTCACGCGATTTCAGCATATTGGCCGGATCGCCGAAATCACGCCCGAAAGGACTTGAATCAGTCTCTCAACACCTTGATTCAATATCTGAGCGTCAGCGCGGCGGGCAGAATCTCGAAGGTCGCCGGTATGCGCCCCGGCGACTCGCCGTCTATGTCGACCAGCGCGCCGTTCTTTTGCACATCGCCCAGCGGTTCGACAACCACTTTCTTGCCGCGCAAAATGGTGATTGCCGGATGGTTGCGATGCCGCCCGCCATAGAGCAGACGGATGTCCCAGATCAGTTTCAGCTTGCCCGCCGCGCGCAGGATGACGATGTCGAACTGCCCGTCGTCCAGTTCGGCATCGGGCGCGATCATCATGCCGCCGCCGAAGAATTTTCCGTTCGCCACCGCCACCAGCGCCACCCGCGCCTCGATTGGGGTGCCGTCGTCAACGGTGATCACAACGTCCTGGAACCGGTAGCGCATGAATTCCCACACGGTGCGCCAGTAGAACAGCGCCTTGGCCGACACCTTGCCCTTGCGCTTGTCTGCGTTGACCGCGCGGTCCGTGGCGCCCGAAAGCCCGAGGCTGGCGATGTTGATGAAATGGCGGCTGGCCAACGCGCCATGGTCGTCGACATAGGAGATGCGGCCGGCATCGACCTTGCGGGCCTTGGCCCCGGCGATACGCTTCAGCGTCAGGCCGACCTCACCCGACAGGCCGAGCCCGCGGGCGAAGTCGATGCCGGCGCCGCAAGGCAGCAGGCCGAGCTCGGCCGTCCGGCCTGTTTCCTGAGACGCCTGCAGCAGCCCGTCGGCCACTTCGCTGGCCGTGCCGTCGCCGCCAGCTGCGATCACCAGGTCGAAGCCGCTGGCGGCAAGGTCGAGCGCCAGCCGTTCGGCGTCGCCGGTCGCCTGCGTTTCGCGCAGCTCGAACTCGCCGAAATGTCTCTTGAGCGAAGCACTGACTTCCGGCCAATGCCGTTTTAGCCAGCCGCCGCCGGCAATCGGATTGAGAACCACCCCGACCTTCAATAACGCCTCCCCAACGGACAGCAACGACACTGCTGTCCAAAAAATCCTTTGCCGGCATTGAAGCCCGCGCCGCTCTGGGGGGCAAGGGCCGAATGTCTGATCCATGCTGCTCGCCGCAGATGAGGTCCTGCCCCTGCATTTCGTCCAAAAAACGCTCCGTCGCCGAACTCAGTCCCCGATAATCCCGCTATTCACAGGCTCGTCGCTGTTTCGCCAAACGCTTATCCCCCGTATATTAAACCCATCTCAGGCGGCTACCGATCGCCAAGTCGAAAGGCAAAGCGAAACGGCGGATTTCCTGAGGCCCGTACGGCCCCGAATGAAAGCAGGCTTGCCTGTTTTGAGGAGGGATGCCGAGACCTACGGGGCCGCGGAAAGCGTGCGAACGCCTACGGCGGACCGATGCTGCCATGAAGGACGGCAAAAACCTTCGATGGCGCGCTGGATGAAGCTCGCAAGGGTGGAGACTGGCGAGGTCCCGATCGGACGCTGCCCTCGGGCAATGGCTGGCAGGACCGTCAACATCAAGGCCGGCATGGCGCGACGTCTTTACGGAAGTTGCTGCCGCGACCGTGTCCTGATCTGACAGGGAGGCGCTGGGAGAAATCCCGGCGCCGACTGTCTTTGGGCTCTTCTCGCTATCCGACCGTCTGCTTCACTTGAAGCAGAAGTCAGGTTCGAACGCGCCTACAATTGGTGAGCCCTTTCGGCCACAGTCAGCGACCGTGAGAAATTGCGTGGCGCACCGTCACGCTCATTCCACAATCGCGGCCAAATCCCGCCTTGATCCGCAGCGATTGATGACCTTCAGCGTCGCGTGTCCTTTTCGGCCACGCGAAGGATCCCACTGGTATTTTGCAGAGCAACTCAAAGGCTTAAGACCGTGATCAAGACCGCCCTTGTCGCGATGACCATCGTCGGTTGCGACTGCGACGCCAAGCTTTGCGAGTATATCGGTGAGACGCCGGCCAAGTGGTCGACCATCGCCGATTGCGAAGCGGCCATGAAAAGCCAGATGCTGCACGAGCGCAATTTCAATTATCCGCTCGTCTCCGGCATCTGCCGCACGACGCAGACGCCGTCCTCGCAGCTTGCCACGACAGCCTCCATGCCTGAGTTGACGACGGCGACGCAGACCGCCACCGACCCGCTCCCCCGGGAATTGAGCCGTCGGCCCAGTGTTGCTGTCGGGTCGCAGGCAACAGCCACGGAAACAGAGGCTGCCAGGCCGGTCGCCTATGAAGCGGCGGTCGATGGCGGTGGCGCCGTGCTCTATCGCACCAAGACCGGTTACGCCGTGGTCAAGATCGACCTCGGCCGCGCCGCATCCGCAACGATCGGCCTGGCGAAGCGGTCGGCTGATTGGCTGGCGGCCAAGATGCCCAGCGGCTAACCCGCCGCCTCGTCCCTTGCGCCGATCTTGCGCACCAGCGCCGCCGTCGCCAGCATCGCCCCCATGTCTGATATCATCGGCGCGACATGCTTGGCGTAGTCGAGCTGCACCGAAATATCAGGCAGCTCGAAGAAGTCCTTCGCCTGCGGCAACAGCAGAAAACCGTCGCTGCCATTGAGCGCGACCCGCGCCGGATGATCAGGCCATGTCTCCCTGAGCCATGTCAGTGCCTGCGCCAGCCGGCCGCTTACCAGCGGCTGCGCCGCCTCGACATTGTCGGTGTGGAAGTCGTAGGCGGCATCGAGCTCCGGCACGCCGCATGACAATTCCTGCATCTTGCTGGCGAACATGCCGCGGAAGAACCCGACGGCCACATTAGTCCGGCGGGCCGCCACCAATATGCCGGGAAACGGCACGATGGTCTCGAAGGCGACGACGACCCCCTTGAATGCTATCGTTCCGCTCTTGCCCGTGCCTTGCCGTAGATCCGCTTCGTAAAGTTCGAACGGAAATCCCTCGTAGCGGCCGGATATGACGTCGTCGAAGCGCTTGCTGTTGAACGTGCCGATCGTCTCGCGCGGCAGCCGATCGAACGAATTCGGCGTCACGTCATGCTCGTAGCGCATATCCCTGATGAAACCGAAGATGATCGGCAGCAGCGTCTTGCGGAACGATTGCTGCAACGTGCTCGTCGGCTTGACCGCCTGGAAATAGAGCAGGATCGCCGCCACGAACCCGACGACATAGAGCAGCACATGCGGCGTCGAGAACCATCGCTCGTAGGGATCGGCGACCATATTGAAGAGCCAGGCTATAAGCGCCACGAATACCAGCACCAGTCCGATGAACAGCGGCACCCGCCAGCGGACTTGCCGGTAGGCCGAAGCCCGCCTGGCCTCATAGGCCTCGAGGTCCCTCTTGATACCGGCGATGTCAGTTTCATCAGGCATGAAATCCGCTGCTTCCATCGCCATCCCCGTGGAAAGAACGAACACCCAGTTCGGACAATAGCTGATTTTGCGGAAAGTCGCGCGACTACAGTGGTGGGATGGTGGTGAGCCCGCACGATCTGTCTGAGCCACCGGTCAACGCAGCCATCAATTCCCGTTACCAAAAACCGTGTTGAGACGGGCCATAGCCTTTTGTCTTAATATTCCTTCCAGCGCCTCGACCGGAACCAGCCGCTCATGGTCGCCGGCGCGCAGCCGCATGAAGGCGTGCAGCCGGTAGGCGGCAATGGCGCCACGCGTGCCGGCGTCAGCGCTGATATCGACGGTCAGGATGCCCCCGATGCGGCCCGGCCAGGGCTGACGCGAAAAGGCCGTGCCAAGGAAATCGCCGAGCCCATAGGCGACGAGCGCCTTGCCGATCCGTTCCACCGGCTGCAAGACATGGGCATGGTGGCCGGCGATCAGCCCGACGCCTTGCGCGGCCAAATGCCGTGCCAGTGCCCGCGTTTCAGCCTGTGGAAAATGCCGGAACTCCCAGTCCCAATGTGGCACCGCGCAGGTGAGGTCGATGGCGGCGCCGCGCGGCCATTGCGCCGAATCGCCTTGCATCGACACACGGCCCGCGAACGCAGCCGCTCCGGCATTGCGCCACAGCGTGAAAGCGGCAAAGCCTATTGTCAGCGGCCCGGCTGCAAGGCGTTCGATCGGACCGTTGGCGGCGGTACCGATGCTGCGGATGCCGAGACGGTTCAGCGCCGCCACGGTCTCGTCGAACCCGTCGACGCCCTGGTCGAGCACATGGTTGTTGGCGAGCGACAAAACCAACCTCTCATGCGAGATGCCGACGGCCGCCAGCGCGTCGGCGAGAAACCGCTCGGTCATGGCATGATGGGTGCCAAGCTTCGTGCCCATCGCCGCGCTTGGTCGCTCCACCACCGGGCTTTCGCAATTGCCGATCACCAGATCGGCGGAGCCGAGCAACGTGGCGATCGCCGGGTCGCATTGCGGCGCTCTGCGATTGGCCACGGCCGAGATATCGCCGACGAAGGCGAGCCGCACCGTCCGCGCCGGTGGCGGCTCCATCGTCGCTGCGGCTGCCGGCGCAAAGCCTTGTTGATCGCCGCTGAGCGAAGGCTTCAAGAAGCGTGGCAGCCACGACAATTTGTAGGAAAGCGGATAGTTCGACACGCGCAGCCTGCACTGGAATGAACGGCCACGGTAGACGATACGCCCGACATAGCGAAGCGCCTCCGTTCCGATTCGTGCGGCCAGATGCCTTGCAATAGGCACAGTACACAAGATGCGTATATGGTTGCCGCCCAACGGCATATCGGAGGACCAAGATGACGCGATTTTCGAGCCTGCTGACATCCGCCCTCATTCTGCTGTTGCCGATGTCTTCCGCCGGTGCCGCGGCGCCCGAAGCGGCAACCGCGCTGTTCGGTGCGAAAACCGTAGCCGAGCGCAACAGCGCTCTTGTCGAATTGGAAGCCGCCGCGCCCAGTGATCCCTCGTCGGCTTACGCCGCCGGCGCCGGCCAATTCTTCACCGCGCTGGAGATCCTGGCCGGCGGCCTGCACCGCCACGGCTTCGAAAGCCCGCAATCGTTCATGCTGCCGCTGATGCGGCTGCCGGTGCCGGACAATCCCAATCCCGAGCCGCTGACTTACGATGACTTCCGCGCCATCCTGGTCGCCTTCCGCGACCGGCTGCAGAAATCAGCCGCCACACTTGGATCCGTGCCTACCGATGCCGGTATCGGCATGGAGGTCGACCTCACCCGTCTCGGCATCGATCTCAACGAGGACGGCCAGATCGCGCCGGACGAAAGTGCCGCCGCGATCATGGCGTCCCTGCCGCGCGGCGGCGCGCCAGATGCGGCCGCACCTGCCCTCACCTTCCGCTTCGACCGCGCCGACGGCTACTGGCTGCAGGGCTACGCCGAGTTCCTGATGGCGCAGGCCGATTTTTGGCTGGCACATGATTTCAGGAACACCTTCGACGGATCGTTCCACATGCTGTTCCCGCGCGCCAAACTGCCGCTGC
>NZ_SUEO01000221.1 GCF_004962925.1 Mesorhizobium sp.
TTGACAGGGCCATCATTGCCGATGCGATTAGAAGTCGTTTCATCATCTCCTTTTTTCAGGAAGCTTCAGCAGTCGGATTCGGGTCCGGTTCTTCTGCCATCTTCTTATCCTTGCATAAGACTTGAGCGCTGGGCCCATTTCCTCACCACGTGGAAGGTAATTTACTGTGTTGGGAAATTCGAAAGTCACTCCTCCATATGGAAATCCGCTCTTTCAATAAGTCGAGCCCGAATCTTCGCCGGCATCCTTCGCGATTATCATCGATTTGCTTCTTCCTTCGTGAGAATCGGAGGTGGCATAACGTCTTAGATCGGACCGAACAGAACGGGCGATCTCTTGATCGACATAGCTGACTTACCCAGCCAACCACGTAACTTACATTCCCTCCACGGCCCTCCGCGCGGTAAGTTCAGTCAGCCCTCCCCGGTCCTCACCGAAAGCCGGAAGACATGAGAATTGCTCAGGTCGTGCCCCTAGACGAATCGGTCCCGCCGCGCCTCACTATCGACGATGCGGTCGCCGCCATTAAACGGCCCGGTTCGCTCGACCGGCGCCAGGTAAGGCGCAGGTTCGAGGAGCGCTTTAACGCGTCCCGCATGGTCGATGACTACGAGGCGATCTACGCCTCGGCTGCTGCAGACATATACGAACCCAAAGACGTCCCGCGGAACGTCGCGATCGCGGGACGTAGTAATCCCCACAGCGAAATTGCCCCCTAAAGCGGGAGAAGCAGCATGAAAATCAGTAGACGATCGATCGTACGACAAGCGCTGGCGTGCGGCTTTGCCGTGGTCATCCTTGCGATCGCGCCCACAGCGCTTCTCGCACAGAGCGGGAAGCCGAAGATGGCAACTGAGATTCCCCAGGAGATCACGACACCTGACTCGGTTGAAACGCGGCTTGGAACGCTGAAATTCTTTGACGGAATGCCGGATGAGGCCACCGTCGAGAAGGTCTACGACAACCTCGACTTCATGCGGGGCGTCGAAGTGTTCCTGAACGCCATGCCGGGAGCATCGCTCTACGCGGTGCGCAAGGGGCTGCACAGCATTGGCGTCGACAATCAAACCGTCGCCGTCTTCGAAACGCTGATGGATTCGAAGTCGCTCTATCTGACGGCGAACACGGAGACCGTCTATCTGTTCGGGTGGATCGACCTGAAGAACGGGCCGATGGTGATCGAGACGCCACCCAACATTCTCGCCTTTGTGGATGATTTCTGGTTCCACTACGTCACTGACATGGGCAATGCCGGTCCGGACAAGGGCAAGGGTGGCAAGTTCCTGATCGTGCCACCGGGCTATAAAGGCGAAATCCCCGAGGGCTACTTCGTCGCCCACTCGCCGACGTTCGGCAATTGGCTTTTTGCGCGCGGTTTTCTGGTGGACGGTGACACGAAACCGGCCACGGAGAATTTCAACAAGCTTTGGCGGCAATACCCGCTGGCTGACGCCGTCAATCCGCCCGAGACGAAATTCGTCAATGCCTCCGGCAAGGCGTTCAACACCATCCACGCGAACAACATCCGATTCTATGACGAGATCAACACTATCGTTCAAGAGGAGCCCAACGAGGCCCTCGACCCGGAGACACTCGGCCTGCTGGCCTCAATCGGGATAGAAAAGGGCAAGCGGTTCGCGCCGGATGAGCGAATGACGAAAATCCTCGCTGAAGCGGCGGCGGTGGGCAACGCCACCGCACGGTCAATCCTGGCGGCCAACCGGGACAAGGCTTTCTATCTCTACCCGAACAGCTATTGGGAGGTAGGCTTCCTTGGCGGCAGCCATGAGTTCCTTATGGGCGGCGCGCGAAATCTCGATGCGCGCACGCGCATGTTCTATTATGCGACCGGCATCACGCCGGCCATGGCGATGAAGATGGTGGGGGTGGGGTCGCAATACGCGGCAAATTTCCGCGACTCGCAGGGCGATTACCTCGACGGCGGCAAGACCTACAAGCTCAACATTCCAGCCAACCCGCCGGTGAAAACCTTCTGGTCGATCGTCGTCTATGATGGCCAGACGCGATCCATGCTGCAAACAGATCAACAGTTCCCAAGCATAGGAAGCCAGAGCAAGGGTCTCCAAGCGAACCCCGACGGATCGGTGGACCTCTATTTCGGACCGACGGCACCTGCCGGAAAGGAGAGCAATTGGGTCCAGACCGTATCAGGAAAAAGCTGGAACACGCTGCTGCGCCTCTATGGCCCGCTGGAGCCATGGTTCGACAAGAGCTGGAAGCCGGGGGACTTCGAAGAGGTCGTCAACTGAACCGCGCCTCGAACCCTGCACTGTAACAAGAACTGCCTTCGCTGGAGGAAATGCCATGAGGATAATGACCGTATTTGTCGCCTTTGCTGCGCTGTTCACATCGACCGCACTCTCGCAGGAGTTGCCGACCACCGGCGTGATCGACTCACGGCTCGGCAAGCTGGAGGTCATCAACGGCTTCCCGTCGGATGAAACGGTGACGAAGCTGTTCGACGACATGGATTTCCAGCGGGCCACGCAGGCCTATCTCTGGGCGCTCCCCTATGTCGCGATGGCGGAATGGCAGCGGCAGCAGCGCGAAATCTTCGGTGCGGGCGAACTCGACTACGTCGACTACCTCGATTTCAAGGACAAGCTCGGGATCCTTACAGCCAATGCAACAACCCCCTACACGATGGCCTTTCCCGATCTGGCGAAGACCGGGCCACTTGTGTTCGAGATCCCACCGGGTCCAATCGCCGGCGGAATTCTTGACTTCTGGCAGCGGCCGCTGAGTGACACCGGCCAGACCGGGCCGGAGAAGGGCAAGGGCGGAAAATTCCTCGTCCTTGGTCCCAATGATCCGGACCTGAACCCGGAAGGCTATTTCGTGCTGCGGTCGCCGACGAACAATGTCTGGTCGGGCCAACGTGGCCTCGACCCCGATGCCTCCAAGGCCAAGGCGCTCGTCGCGCAGTTGCGTATCTATCCATATGCAGAACGCGACAAACTGCCCGAAATCGGCCCGTAGGGTCGGATCGTTCCGACGCTCCTTCGCGTTGGGTGAAAGCCCCAAGGAGGAACCACTATGTCAGACGACAAACACGAACGCATTCGGCTCAAACGTCGCCTGATTCCAGTGGCGCTCGTGCAGACCGTGCGTTTGGCCTTCTCGTTCCCAGATTTCATATGCGCGGCGTACCAGCTCCCGCGCAGACCCAAAGCCGAAGGAAGAAAGGCAAGCGCGCCGTTGGTCAATCGGATGTGGAGGCAGCGGAAGCGCTGGCAATGAGAACAGGCATCACCGGCGACCAAGCTCAAGACCTCATCGACCGCCTCGGCGACGATCCGCTGGCACTCGATGCGGCGGCGCGGAGTCTTAGGGCATCCGAAAGCTAACCGCTGTCGGACCTTCCGAACCGACAGGGCATCTCTCTCATCTAGCAACATCAGTAAATGTCCATTATCCCGCCAAGTGGACACCATCTTCGTGTGACGTTCGCCCAACCGAAAGACGCCTCAGGCCGGACGCTTACCGTTCAATGGCCCTCTCGTCCCCTCGAACGGAATGCCGAGATCGGGGCCTGCGCCAGTTCGACCACAAGCCCCTTCTCGGTGAAGAGCAAGCTGCCCGCGTTTTAACTACTAAACCGCGATCGATGCGCCAGCCTGGCAGCGCTATTCCGGCAGCCCCGCCTTTCGCAAACCTTCTGAAAGCAGAGCCATATCGGCCGCACGCTGCCTGATTGCAACGACGTCGGCGAGATCGGAAATTCGTTGGCTAGGATCGAGGGCGAGAATTCGGCTCACCACCTTTTGCGCATCCTCGGTTCGGCCGGCGTGAGCATAGCTTGCAGCCGCAAAGCGCAACGACGGCAAAAAGTCCGGCTTTTCCCGCAACGACCTTTCAGCCCAAGATGATGCCTCCTCAAATCGACCAGCGAAGAGATGAGCCACTGCAACCGCATTCTGCATATCGAACATGAGCGGGTCGACTGGACTCATGCGTATCGCAGTCGCCAGGTGCTGGAGTGAGGTTTCCGTGTCGCCGAGGTCGGCTCTGACCCAGCCGCTGAATAGCCACGCAGTAGCCAGGTTCGGATTGAGCGCAAGCGCGCGATCAATGAACGCTGCCCCGCTATTGTTGTCGCCCACGACGAAGGCGAGCGCGCTCCCGCCGCGTGAGAGCGCAACCGCGTCATCCTTGCCCAAATCCACTGCCTTCAGAGCCAGGCGTTCCGTCTCGGCGGTTTCTTGCTTGCGATCCGTCATCCAACCGTTCGCCTTGCGCATGACGGCACACCAGGCGGCCATGCCGTATGCCGAGGCGAATTCAGGGTCGAGTTCGATGGCTTTGTAAAACAACTGGAAGGCGTTTGCGGTGGATTCCCTGGTCAACTGGTGGAGGCTTGCTATCCCGCGCAGATAGTAGTCGTAAGCGTCAAGGTGCTCGGTCGGCTTGCGCTTGGCCCGCTCGATCTCTGCCTGTTCCAGCTTCGGAGCGATCGCTCCGACGACGCTCCGGGTCACTTCCTCCTGCAGGTCAAAAACATCCTCCAGCCCGCCGTCGAAACGGTCGGCCCATAGATGTGCACCCGTTGTCGCATCGATAAGCTGCCCGGTGATGCGCACCCTGCTCGCCGCCTTGCGCACGCTCCCTTCAAGCACGTAGCGCACACCAAGCTCGCGTCCAACCTGCTTAATGTCCACTGCCCGGCCCTTGTAGGTAAAGCTCGAGTTGCGCGCGATGACGAACAGCCAGCGCGTCCGGGACAGCGCGGTGATGATCTCCTCCACCATGCCGTCAGCGAAGTAGCCCTGCTCGGGGTCGCCACTTAGGTTGTCGAATGGCAAGACCGCGATGGACGGTTTTTCGGGAAGCGTCAGCGTATCCCTTGTCGAGAATGCCGAAGTGGGTTTTGCTCGAGTGACCCGATAGGCGCGCACCGCCTCCACGATGTTGTGGACCTGATGGCTACCGAGGTCGGTGTAGGCATAGTCTAGTTTGCCTTTGACCTGCTCGTAGACGTTGCTCGCGACGCAGACGCCGCCAGGTTCTGCAAGCTTCTCGAGCCGCGCGGCGATGTTCACACCATCACCGTAGATCGTGTCGTCCTCTGCAATCACGTCGCCCAAATTCACGCCCATGCGGAAAATCATGCGCTTGTCTTCGGGCAAACTTGCATTGTGAGCGGCCAATCCCTCCTGGGCTTCGACCGCGCACTGCACCGCGTGGACTGCGCTGGCAAATTCGACAAGAAGGCTGTCGCCAGCGGAACCGACGATGCGTCCGTGCAACTCTGTGATCTTGGGCTCGATCACTTCGGCGCGAAGCCTCTTCAGCTGCGCAAGCGTGCCACCCTCGTCGGCTCCCATGAGGCGGCTGTAGCCGACCACGTCGGCAGCAAGGATTGCGGTGAGGCGTCGCTCCATGCTTGTGTCCTGCCTCTTCGATAGGTCGAAGCTCGGGCAACGAGCGTATTCTAGTCCTACCTCGAATGCGAGCGTGCAGTGCCGGCGCCAGCAGCGATCAACTCACCAGATCCCTTTGGCCGCCTGGACCCGACCCTCGCGCTACTGCCCACCCTGCAGCTCCAACGACCAGCATAAAAGTTATTGAGATAGCCGCCATGTCTTTTGCGAACCAGAGCTCGCTGAGGGCTCACGTCGAAGAAGCATGAACACCGTTGTCCCGGGCAAATTCCTCGATCAGGAAATCAAGAAAGACACGGATTTTCGGGGCAAGATGTTGCCGTGCCGGATAGACCGCATACAGCGTGGTTTCGACCTTTTCCCAGTCATCCAGGGCCGATTGCAGCCGGCCTGCTTTCAGGTCGCTCTCGACATAGGGATAGGGGATCAGGCTGACGCCGAAGCCCGCGCGCAGTGCATCGCGCACGGCAAGGCTCGACGAGACCGAATATCGTCCGCCGATGGCAATCCGCTCGCTGCGGCCGTCCTTGTGGAACTCCCACATGTCCGCATGCCCCGAGAGGCTGAACCGGATGCAGTTGACCAGCTTCAAATCGGAAGGCGTCTTGGGTCGGCCATGCTTCTCAAAATAAGATGGAGCCGCGCAGAGTACATGCGGCATGACCGCAAGCTTTCTCGCGACCAGGCTGGAATCCTCAAGATTGTCGCTGCCGCGAACGGCAAGGTCAAAACCATCCCGGACGATATCGACGCGCCTGTCGTCAAGATGCAGATCGAGTTTCAAATCGGGATAGCGTGATAGAAACTCGGGAATAACAGCCGAAAGCCGCGTTAACGTCACCGTCATCGGCGCGCTGACCCGCAAGGAGCCGCTCGGTGCCGTTTTGATGGGGCGCAGGATCTGGTCCGCCCTGGCCAGCGCATCGAGCCCGTGTGTGATATACTCCAGATAGATTCTGCCTTCCTCGGTCAGGGCCATACGCCGGGTCGTCCGGTTGATGAGCCGCACGCCCAGATGCGCCTCCAACTCGGCGACATTCTTGCTGATCGCGGGAGGAGAGAGACCCAGCCGCCGTCCGGCCTCGGCAAAACTATTCAGTTCCGCCACGTGCCGGAAGACCTGCAAGGCGGTCAGGCGATCCATCAATTATTCTCCCTTAGTAAACAATATCTTTCAAAAATCGCACATTATCCTACTCCAGTAAATTGTTTAGGCTCTTAAGATCAACATCTCAATTTGGAATAGCATGACGATCAATTCTACAATTGCGCTTATCGAACAGCGCGTTTCAGCCAATCTGTTCGAGGACTCGCATATTCTAACGGATGCCGAGATCGCGGAATTGACGCGCCTGGCAACGCGCGCGCCGAGCGCCTACAACCTTCAGAACTGGCGCTTCATCGCGGTGCGGGCGCCTGAAGCAAAGGCACGATTGCGCCGTCTCGCCCATGGCCAAGCCAAGGTGCAAGCCGCGGCGGTGACCTTCATCATATGTGGCGTGCTGCCGGACCACGCTTCTCTCGCCGCAAGGCTGCATCCTTTTGTGGAAGCCGGCTTCATGCCGTCGGACATGGCTTCGGGTTGGCAGGAAGGCGCCCGCGTACAATATGACGATCCACAGACAGCCCGCGATGAAGCCGTGCGCTCAGCAGCTCTTGGCGCTGCAACTCTGATTTTTGCAGCCGAAGCGCTGGGCCTTGTCTCCTGTCCAATAGGTGGTTTCGATACCGACGGCGTTTCGCGTGAGTTTGGCCTCGGCCCGAATGAAGTGCCAGTGATGCTCGTCGCGATCGGTCGCTCCTTGCCCGGAAATTGGCCGCAAAAGCCCCGCCGCCCGCTTACCGAGGTTCTGGAGCTTTCATGAAAACGACTGCTTCCGATCTGCTCCTGACGGCAATTTCGCCGGTGATATGGGGCAGCACCTATATCGTCACCACCCACTTCCTGCTGGGCTTTTCCCCGATGACGGTCGCCATGCTGCGCGCCTTACCTGCCGGCTTGCTGCTGCTGGCGGTCGTTCGGCAGCTCCCAGCGGCATCTGGTGGCTGCGCGGTTTCGCCCTTGGGGCGCTTAACATCTCGATCTTCCTGAGCATGCTCTTCGTTGCGGCTTACCGTCTTCCGGGCGGAGTAGCCGCGACGGTGCTGTCGGTTCAACCGTTGATAGTGGTTTTCCTCGCTTCTGTCTTTCTTGGCAGCCCAGTTCGCCCCTTCTCGGTCCTCGCCGCTCTTGTAGGGATCGGGGGTGTTGCCCTGTTGGTGCTGACCCCTCATGCAGCTCTCGATGTAGTTGGCGTTTTAGCTGGTCTGGCGGGAGCCGCCTCAATGGCATCGGGACGGTATTGAGCCGAAGATGGGAACAGCCCGTATCACCTCTCACGTTCACAGCATGGCAGCTGACTGCCGGCGGTCTCCTCCTTGTCCCGATAGCTCTGGCTTTTGAGCCATCCATCCCACTCCCGACCGGGACCAACCTGCTTGGGTTGGCATGGCTCGGACTGATTGGTGCGGCCATGACTTACGTCCTTTGGTTCCGGGGCGTAGCGAGACTGGAATCCGCAGCGGTGTCATTCTTGCTTTTCCTCAGCCCGGTAAAGGCCGTATTGCTTGGATGGGTGTTCCTCGACCAAACGCTGTCTTGGCCTCAAATCGCCGGCTTCGGCTTTGTCACCTGCAGTATCTGGCTAGCGCAACGCACGACTAGCAGTTCGGCTTAAACCGCAACGTCAACACGGGCTGCGCACACCACACCTAAGAAGGAGACGAGGAATGTCCAGAATGATTTTTGTGAACCTGCCGGTTGCCGATCTGGCGAAGTCGAGGGCATTCTACGAAGCCATCGGTTTCACGAGCAATCCGCAATTTAGTGATGACACGGCGGCCTGCATGGTTGTCTCAGAGAGCATCAACGTGATGCTCCTGACCCATGCGAAATGGCAGACCTTCACGAGCCGACCCATTCCACCAGCGACGTCGAGCGAAGTTATGCTGGCGACTGTCATGTGACAGCCGAGATGCTGTGGACGCCATGAACAAAGTTGCATTGGCCAATGGCGGGACAGCAGACATCAACCTCAAGCAGGACCTTGGCTTCATGTATAACCGCAATTTGGCCGATCCCGACGGTCATGTCTGGGAAGCGATGTGGATGGACATGTCCGGCGCACCTGGCGCTGTATAAAAAGATTTTATCGAAGATGGCCGCGCCAAACCACAATGCCAAGGTCGATGCTTACGCTGAACAGGCTAAAGACTTCGCCAAGCCAATCCTTGCGCACCTGCGCGGCCTCATACACGCGACCTGCCCGGAAGTCGTTGAGGAGGTCAAATGGGGAATTCCCCATTTTGACTACAGGGGCGAAATGATGTGCATCTTCGCGGCTTACAACAAGCACTGCTCTTTCAGCTTCTGGAAGGACTCTCTGATGGCCGATGTGCGGCTCAGGCGGAATACAGAATTGGCCGCCGCGAAGCGCTTCATGGGCAACCTTGCGAGCCTTGGCGACCTGCCCGCCGACTTCGAGCTAATTGCTTGGATAAAGGAAGCGATGTCGCTCAACGACCGCGGCGTGAAAGTCCCGCCGCGAAAGTCTAAAGACCCCAAGGAGGTAGAAATACCTGCCGCTTTCGCTGCGGCGCTCGCTGCCAAGCCCGAGATCAAGACGATTTTCGACAGCAAGTCGGCTTCGTTTCAAAAGGAATATAATATCTGGATCGGCGAGGCTAAAACTGATGGAACGCGCGTCAAGCGGATCGAGGAGTCGCTATCGTGGATAATCGAGGGCAAAGGGCGCTTCTGGAAATATGCCAAATGAATAGCTGCTTTTGCGCAAGGCGACCGTTACTTCGAACGACCGATATCAGGCGCAGAGCTGTCATTCAGAATCTGACGTGTGGGCGTCGCCTTCGGGTCATTAGCGTGAATTCGGGCGAGCGCGAACGAGCTACCGCTTAGGGGCGTGAGCCGATATTCAACCGCGTCGTTCGCCCCACATTTTGACCCAGCGCAAAGCTGCCCCACCACAACCCCTGTAGAACATTGATCGCGGGGGGCCAAGGTGGCGGCTAAAACCGAACTGACCCAACCCTGTGGCGAGGCTACGGCAATGGCTGCCACCATTTGCCCTCTTGGCTCCCAGACTCCGCTGCGCAGCGGTTTTTCGCCCGACCTCACGTGATTCGGCCTCTCATTTCGTCGCGGCCCTCCGGCCAGCCCTTTGCGAGCGTAAGGTCGGACATCGGAACGAAAGGCGGATTCGCGAATTCTACTGCTAGATAATTGGAATCGTCGCCCATGAGGCTAGCGACCCTCCACCTTGAACTGCAAGATTCGGCGACGTATATCGCGCCACAAGGCTTGCGCGGCTGAGGCGGCAAATGGTGAGGCACATCGATCGTACGGACGCCTCGGCGCAGAAAGTCGAGCAAGCGCTGGCTAGGTTGGCCGAAGCAAACGCACTCATGGACCGGCTCGCGCGGCATCAGTAGGGCCATGCTCATGCCCGCCTTCGCATCGGCACGATGTGCGGCGGATTATGCAGGCCGAACATCCACTGCTAACCTTGCTCTCATTAAGCGGTGCAATGCTCATTGTCGTGGGCCTGGTCACGCAATGGCTGTGAGCGCTACCTACGCGTTCAAGCCGATGCCACGTCGTGGCACGGCTTAACTTAATCGTTCGGCGTACGGGCGGGAGAATGGCCATTGACAGCCAACGGTTTTGAAAGGCGCCAAGGGACGGAGCCTAATCGGGTTCCTCCGCTGGGCCTGGGCGGCTCTGCTGCGCTGTTCGGGGTGGGTGCCGTGCTGCTGTTCCTGACAACGCGGGTAGCCGTCCCGGCGTTCGTCTCCGCCACCGGGGCTGAGACTGTGGTGATGTGGTTCTTGGCCGCAAGCATCGTCCTTTTTGGCCCCCTGCTTCTCACGGCTGCTCTGCTGTTGTATCGAGAACGGCGTCCAGGAAGGCTGGGTTCATTGGGCGAGCGGCTGTGGCTTCGCCGGATGAATGGCGGCGACTGGCTCTGGGCTGTTGGAGGGCTGGCGGCCGTCGGCGTGCTGACCGGCGCTATCGGCGCCGCGCTCCGGATGCTGCAAGACGGGAACAATTTTCATCCCTCGTTCATGGC
>NZ_SUEO01000222.1:0-10208 GCF_004962925.1 Mesorhizobium sp.
GCGGTGGCCAAGAGCGCCTATGGCCAGCTTCTGGCGGGCTTGCAAAGCTGAGCAGGCTCTCGTTTTCCGAAGCCGCACCGATGCCGAAACACGGAGGTCGCTCAAAGCCTTTGCGCGACCTGCCTGCCGTCAAAACTGTCACAATTCGGCCCGAATCGAGGTGCGATAGCGCTTGACGGATGCTGGCGCTTCGGCTGGTGTCATCGACGTTTCGACCAGGGCCTTCTCCACAACCCAATCGAGGTTTTCTGAGCCCGCATGCCTGCCGAGATTCGCACGGCCCGCGCGTCCGACGTCGATGACCTCGCCGTCATCGAGAAGGCTGTTTTCGCGAGCGACCGCATTTCCCGCCGCTCCTTTCGCCAGTTGATCGAACGCGAAAGCGCCGAGATGCTGGTCGCCGAAAACGACGGCCGCGTCGCCGGCTATGCGGTCGTGCTGTTTCGCAAAGGCAGCGGCGTCGCGCGGCTCTATTCCATCGCCATCGGCCCTTTTTTCGGCGGGCTCGGCATTGGCCGCATGCTGCTGGCATCGGCGGAAGAGACCGCCTTCAAGCACGACCGCATGATGCTGCGCCTCGAGGTGCGCGAGGACAACAGCCGAGCCATCCGCATCTACGAGCAGAGTGGCTACCGCAAGATCGGCCGCGAACCGGGCTATTACGAGGACGGCGCCACGGCGCTGCGCTACGAAAAGACCTTGCGTGGCGACATTCCGGTCGCCACCAAGGTGCCGTTCTACCAGCAGACTTGCGAATTCACCTGCGGCCCGTGCTGTCTGATGATGGCAATGGCCAATTTCGATCCCGGCTTCGTGCCCGACCCGGTCATGGAAATCCGCTTGTGGCGCGAGGCGACCACCGTTTTCATGATGTCGGGGCCGGGCGGCTGCGAGCCGTTCGGTCTCGCCGTTGCCGGTCACGAAAGCGGGCTCTCTGCCGAGATCTATGTATCCTTCCATGGCGCGCTGTTCCTGCAGTCGGTGCGCAGCCACGACAAGCGCCGGGTGATGGAACTGGCGCAGGTCGACTTTCGCCGGCGCGCGGAACATTACGGCATCCCGGTGAATTACCGTCCATTCGCCATCGACGATATCCGAACCGCGATCGCCGAGGGAAAACTGGTGTTGGTCCTGATCAGCGGCTTCCTGATGTTCGGCAAGAAGGTTCCGCACTGGGTGCTGGCCATCGGCGACGACGGCGACCATATCCTGATCCACGATCCCTGGGTCGAGGACGAGAGACAGGAGACCATCCTTGATGCCGCCAACATTCCCGTGCCTTACAGCATCTTCATGAACATGGCGCAGTTCGGCCGCGACGGATTGCGTGCCGCCATCACTCTCGGAAAGCGCGACAGACAATGACCTGGGTCATCCTTACCGGCAGGCAGAACGATCTCGATCAGGTGGCGACACCGCACAAGATCATCACCAATCGCGACTATCTTGCGCATCCGGCGCTGTTCCGTGGGCAGCGGCCGAAGGTCATCAACCTGTCGAACAATTACGGCTACCAGAGCCGCGGCTACTATGCCTCGCTGCTCGCCAGCTCGCGCGGCCACAAGGTCATCCCGACGGTCGAGACGATGATCGACCTGTCCGAGCGCAAGCTCTACGAGCACGCGCTGCCGGAGCTGGAACTCGCGCTCAACAAATGCCGCAAGGACCTGGGCGGCGCCTTTCCGCAGAAAGTCTGCATCTTCTTCGGCATCGGCCCGTCGAAGATATGGGATCGCTTCGCCAAGCTTTTGTTCGACTGGTTCCGAGCGCCGGCGCTGGAGGTCCACATCACCGACAGCGCCGAATGGGCGTCGATCCGCAAGATCGGCTTCCATCCTCTGGCCAGGATGACCGAGGAGGAAGAAAAGCGCTTCCTTCAGTGCCTTGAGACCTACACCAACCGCGAATGGCGCGACACCAAGGGCCGCACGCCGTCACGCTACACCTTCGCCACGCTGGTCGATCCGCATGAGGAGTTGCCGCCGTCGGAGATCTCGTCGCTGCGCTATTGGGCCAAGATCGCCGAAAAGATGGGCGTCGAAATCGAGCCGATTACCAAGAAGGATCTGGCCAAGCTCGCCAATTACGACGCACTGTTCATCCGCGAGACCACCTCGATCTCCAACCATACCTACCGTTTCGCCCGCCGCGCCCAGCAAGAGGGCATGCCGGTCATCGACGATCCGCTGTCGATGATCCGCTGCACCAACAAGGTCTATCTCAACGAGCTGATGACCTACAACAAGGTGCCGGTGCCGCCGACGGTGATGATCGCCGGCACGTCCGACCTTGAAGTGGCGGCGCAGACGCTGGGTTTCCCACTGGTGCTGAAGATCCCGGACTCGTCGTTTTCGCGCGGCGTCAAGAAATGCGCCACCTTCGAGGAGTTGAAGACGCTCGCCACCGAATGGCTGGAGGATTCTGACCTTCTGATCGCGCAGAAATTCATTCCGACCGAATATGATTGGCGGGTCGGTGTGCTTGGCGGCCAGCCGCTGTTTGCCGTGCACTATCTGATGGCCAAGAAGCACTGGCAGATTGTCAACCACAAGGCCAATGGCAAGCCCGACCAGGGCGGCATCAAGACCTTCACCCTGAAGGAGGCGCCGGCCCATGTCGTCGAGACGGCGGTGAGGGCGGCGCGCTGCATCGGCGACGGCCTCTACGGCGTCGATCTCAAGGAGACCAAGGACGGTGTCTTCGTCATCGAGGTCAACGACAATCCCAATCTCGACCATGGCTGGGAGGACTCCGGCGAAAAGGACGAGGTCTGGGTGCGGCTGACGCAGTGGTTCCTGGAACGGCTCGACCGGCCGGGGCGATAATCATCCGAGTAGGGGATAGAGATGCTGTTTTTCGTGACCGAGGATTTTCGCGGTTGTGACCGCAAGGAGATCTATCGTTCGCTTCCGCGACCAGGGCCGCCTGAAGCCGGACGCGCTTTCTCGTGCACCACAGCTGGATCGCGGCGGATATGAGCCGCTGCTTCCTGCTGGTGGAGGCCGATGATGTGACACTCCTGCAGCGGTGGGTCGTCGAATGGGCGGATCTGGTCGAATTCGAGATCGTTCCCGTAGCGACGAACAAGGACATGGTAGAGGCATTGAGCGGACACCTCTGACCCGGCGGGAACCTCCGGGCTCGCCATAACTGAATGCCGCCTCCTGATATCAAAGGATTAACACGCTGATCGAGCGGTCGAAGCCGGTTACGTGCGCTTCCACGAAAAATATATCGAAACATTGCGCTGATGGCCGGTGTCTCAGGCTTGCCTGATGACTGGCTCAGCCCTGTTGCGCTCAGCCTGATTGCCTGATCGCCGCGCGCGACTCCAGCAAGCAAGCGATATCCGCCGCCTTCGACGGTATGCCTATCAGGTAACCTTGGGCCTCGACACAGCCTTCCTTTCTCAGGAACTCAAGTTGCGCTTCGGTTTCGACCCCTTCGGCGGTGACGGTCGTTCCAAGCTGCGCACCGAGCCCGATGACCGTGCGCACGATCGCGGCCGTGTCGCGGTTGTCGATGTCGCGGATAAAAGAGCGGTCGATTTTGATCTTGTCGACCGGGAAGCGGCGGAGATAGCCGAGCGACGAATAACCGATGCCGAAATCGTCCAGCGCGATACGGACGCCAAGATCGCGCAACTGCCTAAGCGTCTTGAGCACCGTATCGCTCTCGTCCATCAGCACTGTTTCGGTGATTTCCAGTTCGAGCCGATCGGCCGTCACGCCGGAAAATGCCAGAGCGGAGATGACGCTGCGGGCAAAGGTGCCGCTTTTGATCTGCACAGCCGAGACATTGACTGCGATACGCAGCCCATGCGGCCAGCCCGCCGCAACCGTGCAGGCTTTCCTCAGCGCCCATTCTCCCAGCGGCACGATCAGCCCGATCTCTTCGGCAACCGGGATGAAGTCGTCTGGCGGCACCAAGCCGCGTGCCGGCGAGTGCCATCGCATCAGGGCTTCGGCGCCGACGATTTCGCCGGAGGCGATGTTCATGATGGGTTGGAAATCCAGCTCGAATTCCCGCCGCCGCAGCGCTGCCTCCAGATCGGTTTCGAGTGCGCGTCGTGCCCGCACCATCGCATCCATGCCGGGCTCGAAGAAACGATAGACGTTTCGTCCTTCGCTTTTCGCCCTGTAGAGCGCCATGTCGGCGTTTTTCAGCAGCGTGTCCGCATCCCTGCCGTCATTGGGGAAAAGGGCGATGCCAACGCTGATGCCGACATGCATGTCGCGGCTTTTGTCGCGAAAGGGTTTTCCGATGATGTCGACGATGCGTTTTGCCAGTTTTTCCGCATCGCCAGCACCTTTGGGATTGAACTGGATGATGACGAACTCATCGCCTCCGAAACGAGCGACCACATCCGTTTCGTTGCGCAGGCAACGTTGCAGCCGCTCGGCCACGCATTTCAGCAGCCAGTCGCCCGCCGGGTGCCCCCAGGTGTCGTTGACGGCCTTGAAGCGGTCGAGGTCCAGAGAGAATATCGCCAGGTCCGTGGCCTCGCCCAAGGCCTGGTCGAGCCGTTCGCGGAACATCGAGCGATTGGGCAGGTTGGTCAGGGTGTCGTGATGCGCAAGGTGGGTCATGCGCTCTTCGACGCGCCTGCGCTCGGTGACGTCGTCGAACGTTGCAACCCAGCCGCCGCCACTCATCGGCTGCCGCACCACCAACAGCGTTCTGCCGTCGGCAAGATGGCGGTAGGTCGACCGCACTTCGCCGGCTTGAAGGCAGGCCGCGGTTTTCGAGATTTCGCTGTCGATATCGATCTCCGCAAAGATACCCAGGCGGACGAGCTGCTCAAGCGCGTCGCGGTGGCTCATGCCAAGCGGAAAATCGGCCGGCGTCACCTGGTAGAGTTCCAGGAAACGTTCGTTGCGGACGATCAGCCTGCCGTCGGCGTCATACATCAAAAGGCCTTGCGACATGTTGGCCAGTGCTGCGTCGAAGCGGCGGTGCTGCTCCTTCAGCTCCTGCTCGGCACGCCGTTGCTCGGTGATGTCCTCATAGATCGACACCCAGCCACCCGAAGCCAGCGGCCGGTGCGAGATATTGATAATGCGGCCATCCGATAGCGTTTCTTCGTAGGTCGAGGGTTTCGCCCGGTCGATGTAAGGCTTGCGGATGGCGTAGAGTTCTTCGGCGCTGTGCGAGGCGACACCGATGTCGACGCTGTGCTGAAGGATGTCGAAAAACCGGATGCCGGGCTGCACGATCTCGGCGTTGAGGCAGAAGATGCTGATATAATTGCCGTTGCAGATGATCATGCGCTCGTCGGCATCGAACATGCACAAGCCATGCGACATGTTCTCGACAGCGGCCGAAAAACGATCGTTCTGTTTGCGCAGTTCGTCCTCTATCCCTGGCAGGCCGATGCCTTCGGCCCTCCGTCCGCGGACGGGCGAACCAGCCTTGACATGAGCGACGGACATGAGGCGTGCCTGCAGACCGTGATCGAACACGGCACTGTTATCCCTTCCGGTTAATTTACCGTTTTTCAGTCGACGGGCTGCACCGTTTGACGCCGCGATTTCTCGATTGCCGCATACCGTTTGAGGAACGCGTTTTGCGCCCAGGTCACCGAACGCGGGGTGAAATCGAAGCGGTCGACATTGAAGCCGCGCGGCCGGCCAAAGAATTCGGTCGCCTCGGCGGTCGAAAAGCCGGCAAGCATTGTCGCCTCGAAATAGGCGGCGATCTGGTCGGCGCGCTTGATCTCCTTGCGCAGATCCGCACCCGGTTCGACCGGCAGCGAAAAGCGCAGATGGATGGCGCGCTGCAGCCTCAGTTCGCACTCCTTGTAGCTGCCGCCCATCACTGATTTGAACGGTGAGATCATGTCGCCGATGACATATTCCGGTGCGTCGTGCAGCAAAGCGGCCAGCCGCGCATCGGGCGGAGCGTCCGGCACCAGCTCGCTGAAAAGCGCCTCGACCAGCAGCGAATGCTGGGCGACGGAAAAGGCGTGGTCGCC
Organism: Mesorhizobium sp.; assembly: GCF_004962925.1. Taxonomy (GTDB): domain Bacteria; phylum Pseudomonadota; class Alphaproteobacteria; order Rhizobiales; family Rhizobiaceae; genus Mesorhizobium. The sequence continues at coordinate 5,975 of NZ_SUEO01000222.1, forward strand.
GCTGGTCTGGCCGTTCCAGCGGGCGACGCGGGCAAGCCCATGGGCGATGTCCGAAATCTCGATGTCGAGCGGCGACGGGTCGAGCAGGTCGAGCCGCCGGCCCGACAGCATACGCTGCCAGGCCCGCGGCGGCGCGCCGGGACGGTCGGCCGCCATCAGGCCTCCTCCGCGCCGACGGATTCCTGCGGAAAAGTGAACTTCGCCCAGGCCGGGATGGTGAGCGACACAAGGACATCATCCGCCATGATCGGCTGGCCGGCGTCGATCGCCGCCTTGACCCGGTCGATACGGGCTATGGCGAGACCTGTCTTGCTGGCGGTGGTGCCAAGCGTGCCGACCGGTCGCCCGGCAACTGTCAGTTCGGTGCCAGGAGCGGGCAGGGGCCGTTCGGCCGAAACGATCAGCACCCGCCGTCTGGCAGTGCCGCGATGCAGCATGCGCGAGACCACCTCCTGGCCGACATAGCAGCCCTTCCTGAAGCCGACGCCGCCGGTCTCGTCGAGCAGCACATCATGCGGGAAGACGTCGCCGAGCTGATAATCGCTACCGCTTTCGGCGATGCCATGGGCGATCCGCAAGCCTTGCCATGCGGCGAGGTCACCATCGTCGGCACCGCTGCCATAGAAGCGGCTGACGGCCACATCGCTGAAGCGCGCATCGGCAACCCAGGTTGAATCAAATTGCGAACTGGTTGAATCATCTCCCCACGCAACAGTGACAAGCCCCTGATCGGCCTTGGCAATCTCGACCTTGGCGCGCAATTTGTAGAGCATCAGCCGCCGGATGAAATCGTCGGCGATGTCAGATCGGCATTCGAGGTGGAAGGTATTCTCGCCAGCGCGCGAGATCAGGAAGTCGAACAGGATCTTGCCTTGCGGCGTCAGAAGCGCCCCCGGCCTTGCCTCGCCAGCAGCCAGTATGTCGAGGTCGGTAGTGAGGATGTTCTGCAGGAAATGCTCAGCATCCGGGCCTGAGACGGAAACGAGTGCGCGGTCTTTCAACTGGGCAAAGGGCATGGGCGGAAAAAGAACCTGATCTTGCAAAACGGTCGGCCTTTACGTAAGCCGCTCACACTCCCCCCGCAAGAGACCGGATCAGCATGGCCACGACCTACGACCTCATCCTGACAGGCGGCACGGTGGTCAACCACGATGGCGAGGGCCAGCGCGACGTCGGCGTGACCGATGGCCGCATCGCGGCCATCGGTGACCTCGGCCAAGCGTCGGCCGGCGAGACCATCGACTGCCGCGGCCTGCACGTCCTGCCGGGCGTCATTGACAGCCAGGTACATTTTCGCGAACCGGGGCTGGAGCACAAGGAGGACCTGGAGAGCGGCTCGCGCGCGGCGGTGTTCGGCGGCGTCACCGCTGTGTTCGAGATGCCCAACACCAACCCGCTGACCACCAGCGAGGCAGCCCTTGCCGACAAGGTGCGGCGCGCGACCGGCCGCATGCATTGCGACTTTGCCTTCTGGGTCGGCGGCACCCGCGAGAATGCGAGGGATGCCGGCGAGCTCGAGCGGCTGCCGGGCGCGGCCGGGATAAAAGTTTTCATGGGCTCGTCCACCGGCGACCTTTTGGTCGAGGACGATGAGGGCGTCGCCTCGATCCTCAGGAACACGCGCCGTCGCGCCGCTTTCCATTCCGAGGACGAATTCCGGCTGCGCGAGCGGCTTGGCGAACGCATCGAGGGCGACCCGTCCTCGCATCCGGTGTGGCGCGACGAGATCGCGGCACTGCGCTGCACCGAACGCCTGGTGCGCATCGCGCGCCAGGCTCGCGCCCGCATCCATGTCCTGCACATCTCGACCGCCGAGGAGATTGTCTTCCTCGAACAGCACAAGGATGTCGCGACCTGCGAGGCGACGCCGCATCATCTGACGCTGAGCGCGGATGATTACGCGCGGCTTGGCACGCTGATCCAGATGAACCCGCCGGTGCGGGCGGTGCGCCACCGCAACGGCATCTGGCACGGCGTTGCGCAAGGGATTGTCGATGTGCTGGGTTCCGACCACGCCCCGCACACGCTGGCCGAGAAGGCAAAACCCTATCCGGCCTCACCATCCGGCATGACCGGCGTGCAGACGCTGGTGCCGATCATGCTGGATCACGTCAACGCCGGCCGGCTGACCTTGCAGCGCTTCGTCGATCTCTCGAGCCACGGCCCGCAACGCATCTTCGGCATGGCGAGAAAGGGCCGCATCGCCGCCGGCTACGACGCCGATTTCACGATTGTCGATCTGAAGCGCCGCGAAACCATCACTAATGGGCAGGCAGGCACGAAGGCCGGCTGGACGCCCTATGACGGAAGGAAGGTGACCGGCTGGCCGGTCGGCACCGTCGTGCGCGGCGGGCGCGTGATGTGGGAAGGCGAGATCGTCAGCCCCGGACAGGGCAGAGCGGTGGAGTTTTCCGAGGCGCTGCCGGTGTAGAGCGGCGGACTTTCCCCGGTACCCACTTTTTGGTCCGATGCTTTAGCGGGCTTGTGGGCAGGAGAGCGCAATGCCGCTCAATCCCCTGCGACGAAGAACGTCCACTGTCCGGCGGGCGTGATGCCGACGCGGTAGAAGATGTAGGCGCCGAACTGCTTCATGCTGTCATAGTCGCCGGCGGTGACGATCTTGAAAAGCTCGACCCGCTGCCTGGCGTCGAGCTTGTCCAGCGGCAGCGCGAAGAAATATGGCCAGACATAGAGTTCCTGCGGCGTGCCGGCATCGACATGGACATAGCCGGCATTAAGCACCTCTTCCAGGATGGCGAGGATCTCCTGGCCTTCCGCGTCGCCCGAAAGACCTTTCAGGAAGGTGATCGGGTCGCCTTCGATCTCGCTCAGCGACAATTGGGTCATCGTGTCGCCCTTGCCGATCAGCGGCCGGAGCCTTTCGATGTCGCCGCTCTTGCAGGCCTCGACGATCAGATCGTGCATGCGCCTGACCGGCTCCGGCAGCTTGCCGAGATCGTAGACGACTTCGGGCAAGGGTTCATCCGGATCGACTTGCGGATTGGCTATGCCGCCATCGTTCGTTGGCGCCTCTGGTTCGACCTGTTCCGGCTCGTCGGGCGTCGTCGGCTGGCTGGCCGCGGGCGGCGTCGTGCCGAGCGGGTCGGGCATCGGCACCGTACTTCCGGGCGGCGACATGTCGTCGTCGGCAGGCGGCGCGACCGGCGAGGGCAGGTCCTCGCGCTTGATTTCACTCAGCCCATAAGCGGGGCTGCTTGCGAGGCAAAACGCGAGTGGAACCGCGGCGCAAAAAGCGGCGAGCTGGATGCTGAGGACCAAGCCACGCGGCTGGCCTGACATCGAAAAATTCACCGCCTGCCTCTCCATGATTTCCGGGACCTTATAGGTCCGTCCAGGCCAGGCCAGATGCCCAGGCTCTTACAGGTGCTCAAGCCCTTACAGGTGCCCCCTGGGCATGATGCCCAAGCGGCACGTCGTCGTCAAAGAGCCTGATGCCGGTTCAGTGCCGCAGCCGTCCTGGTTCGAAGGCCCCGGCTATCACCTTTTCACGCATGCGGTCGAGCAGGGCAAGGGCCGAGGTCTCGCCATTGGCACGCAGCATTTCGCCGAACGCGGTTTCGAGGGCCGCCTCGGCGATGATTTCCGGCTCGATTCCGGCCGAAAGTCCTTCCGCCCAGGCCTCGCTGTGGCTTTCCACTGCGGTCAGGCGCTTTTCTTCCCTGACCAACGCGTCGATGTCGTTGACGCCATGTTCCATTGCGATGTCCACCCTTTCAAGCGGCGATCCGACAGATGCGGATCAGGCTTGGGCTGTCCTTTTTAACACGCAGGTTAAGTAAGTACTTGTAAATACGACATTTATGGGGTCGTTTTCGACAAGGTTTCTAGCGTTCGGCAAACCTGCGTTCGATCCGATTCAAAACTTAGCCGATTAGGCCGGCGAGCGGGATGAAAACCTTCAGTTTGAGTTAATTCCACATCCGTGCGGTAACGTTTCGTTAATACCGTTGCAGAAGTGCAACACAAGGATTGCACTAAGATGCCACCGGACACAAGCAGGGAGCTGTCAAGGTCAGTTGCCGTAGCGCGAGGCGATGTCGCGCGACAGCGTCTCGCCTTCCTTCATATAGCGGCTGATGGCTTCAGTCGCCGAGGCAGTGCACTGCGTGTAGGTGCCGCCGAAGGAGCGGTAGCCCCGATTGAAGCTGGCGATGAAGCGGGCGCGCCGCTCCGGGTCCGGGTTTTCCGAGGCAATCAGCTTCTCCATCTCGAC
>NZ_SUEO01000222.1:10218-10505 GCF_004962925.1 Mesorhizobium sp.
CCCCGGCTCGAACGGCGACTGGGCGGCCAAAGCCGGCCGCGGCCCGATTGCCGTGCTGGCGGCGAGGCAAGCTGCAAGGAAAAACGAGGCGCGGATCATAAGTCCTTGTGGCGAAACAATTTGTCGCTCGCAAGGCGATTTTGTAGGTTACGCCCCTCGGTTCCTGAGCAATTCGTCGGCAACGGCAAACACCGAGCCGGCAAGCGGCAGCGCCGTCATTTCGCTGAGCGTATAGAAGGCGGCGGTCTCGGCGTCATCGCTGGCCACGGGCTCGCCGCCTTCTATAC
>NZ_SUEO01000223.1 GCF_004962925.1 Mesorhizobium sp.
GCCATGCTCGGGCCGGTGTTCACGGTGCCGGGACCGGCCAAGCCGTCGACGCCATCCTGGACATGGATTTGGACCACGCTTCCATCCGCGGTGACGGCGGCGAACACGGCAAAGCCGCTGCCGTCCGGCGACGGACCGAGAAATGCCGTTCCCAGCGCGCCCGTCTGCAGTCCGCCTGATGTCAGCTGGCCGCTTGCCTGATAGTTCAGCAGCTTGCCAAGCCAGCCGCTGGGTTGCGCTTTCGGCGTCTGCTCGCGATCGGTTTGCCGGCCTGCGAACACGCCGCCGGCCTCACGGCTCGGCGCATTGGCGAGTGGCGCACCGTCGGGATCGACGACCGTGACGCTGCCCTCGCCAATAATCCCGCTAGCCGCGTTTGCGATCCAGGGCCTTCCGAAGGCGTTGTTGATGGAAATGTATCGCGGCCCGGACGCCGCTGCGTGGCGCGCGGTTCGAGCCCCGGCATTGTACCGCCGGTTGAGAAATCGTTCGCTCTGCGCCGTGTAGAGCTGAACCCTCGCATTCCCGTCTTTGCCGGTGAGGTCTTGCGGTACGATAAGGGTGCCACCAGACTTGCCTGCGCGCGGATCAATGGACAGGATCGTCCCGACCTCAAGCGCAGGGTCGCCCCGAGCTGCGCCGAAATTGCTGCCTACGGCGACAAGGACCCTGAGCGGATCGAGCACCCGCCCTTCGCGCGTCGCCATAAGGAATTCCGGATTTCCTGGGATCGGCCCGCCGACATGAAAGCGCCCCACCTCGCGCACGCCGGCCACGTTGGGCAGCCCGACCGCGACGACACGAGCGTTCAGGCGCCAGTTGGGGGTCTGATCTCCCGCGAACGCCCAGATCGGCAGCAGGCCGAGAAGTATCGCCGCCGTCGCCATGTTCCAGCGAGCAGAAAACCCCAACAGCGCGGACCATCGCCGGGTCTGATGAGTCCCTGCGAAATCCATGGGGGACACTGCACTGCCTGTTCGCATCGCGAGGTCTCCGGCGGTCGCAAGCGCTTGGTGACGCCTGCCACTCACGGTGCAACGTTTCGCACACGCGCGCTTACGGATCGCTTACGGCATCTGGCGTGACTGCGGCGCGAACGCCGGTCGTTCAACCGGCCGGAGCGGTTCCCAGGCGATTTCCGTCGGCTCTTGCGATGAAGCTGCGCCAACCGCCATAGGCCGAAATGTCGATAGCCTGTGACAATCCGGCGGTTTCGACCAGGAAGCCTTTGGCCGATGTTCCGTCATCGAGCTCGATCGTGCCTATGCCGAGCGGCGGCGGGATCGCAGCCACGAAGCGTCCGAACGCATCTGCTGAAAGCCGCCAAACCTCGACGTCGATCGCCGTTCCGTTGCCATCGGCAACACGCACGAGCCCCGGCTTCGGCACGGATTGGCCGGCGAGCGCATAAAGCTGATAGGAGGCAACCGTCTTGGCGGCTCTGCTCAATCGCGCGTCCAGCGCGCAGAGTTGGCTGTTGAGCGGCATTCCCGACAAATGCGCGCCGACGACCACGAGCTCGATCATGCCGTCATCGAAATCAGGCGTTTTGGCGGCGAAGGCAGGCATTGGCCAGCCAGTCGCACCAAGGCCGGGACCGCTGGCTGCATGGAGTTCGCTGCCGAGCGCCGCCGTCAGGGCGTCCTTGCCGGCAGTAGCAAGCAAGGTGACGCTCATCGGCAAGCCATCGTCGCGCTTGCCCGTCGGCACGGCGATGCCGCACATGTCGAGCAGATTGACGAAGTTGGTGTAGGTGCCGAGCCGGCTGTTGGTGACGATCGGATCGGCCAAAACAGCCGCCAGCGAATAGTGCGTCGGCGCCGTCGGCACGCAGAAGAGGTCGACCGAGGCGATGACAGCCGCCAGCCTGGCCTTGTAAGCCTGCAGCGCATACAGGCCCTTGAAAGCGTCCGCTGCGGAGAGCTTTCGCGCCCCGCCGATGATTGTGCGCGTCACCGGATGCATGACGGCTTCGTTCGCTTCCATGAAATCCGCGATCGCCGCATAGCGCTCCGCCACCCAGGCGCCTTCGTAGAGAAGGTTGGCGGTGGCATAGAAATCGCCGAAGGGGATTTCGACCAATCGGCAGCCGAGCTTTTCCAGCGCGACAAGCGCCGCTTCGAATCCCGCCGCCATGGCCGCGTCGCCAAAAAATTGCCGGTCCGTCTTTGCCGGAACACCGACAGACAGCACTGGTGGACGCGGACCGAGCAGCGGCGCCGCGATAGCGCGCGAATAAGGATCGGCGTCATCCTTTGCCGCCGCGGCCCTAAAGACGCTGTAGGCGTCATCGACGGTGAGCGCGAAGACTGAGACGCAGTCGAGCGTGCGGCAGGCCGGCACGACGCCGGCGGCCGACAACGCGCCCACGGTCGGCTTCAGCCCGACGATGTTGTTGAGGCCGGCGGGGATACGGCCGGAGCCGGCGGTGTCGGTGCCGAGCGCGAAAGAAACAAGGCCGCGCGCCGTCGCCACGGCCGAGCCGGACGAGGAGCCGCCCGGCACCAATTTCGGATCGATCGCGTTTCTCGGGATCGGATAGGGCGTGCGCACGCCGACGAGGCCGGTGGCGAATTGGTCGAGATTGGTTTTTCCGACGACCAGCGCGCCGGCCGCCCTCAGACGCGCGACGACGGTGGCGTCTTTCGCCGGCATGTAGGCATATTCGGCGCAGCCGGCCGTGGTCGGCATGCCGGCCACGTCGATGTTGTCCTTGACCGCGAACGGCACGCCCCAGAGCGGCTTTGCCACGGGATCGAACCCGCCGAGTGCTTCGGCTTCGGCGAACAGCTCCGCCTTGCTCGCCAGATGGATGAAGATGCCGGGATCGTCCGCTTCCGCTATGCGCTGAAACACGGTTTCAACGACGGCTGTAACCGACATGCCGGTGGCATAGGCCGCGTGCAGGCTGCCGATATCGAAGCGGATGTCGCTCATTTCGTCTCGTCCAGAATGATCACCGGCAGATTCCACTGGATCAGCACGGCGCAGCCGTCTTTCGTCCATACCGAATGCTCGGTCCCGGCCGGGTTGAGGATCACGCTTCCGGCAGGGTAGTCGCCATTCTCGTCGCTCTGTATGCCCTCCAGCACGACGATGGTTTCCAACGCGACATGGCGATGGCGCGGCACGCCGGCGCCGGGCCGATAGTTCAGGATGGCGACGGAAGGTTCGGCCGGTCCGCCCTTGAGCAGCCAATGCACCGCGATGCCTTCGCGAAAATGCTCGAATGCCAGATCACGCCAGCTCCCATCAATTAGAGCCGGATATGCAATGTTAGGCATCGGCAATTCCCTTGAGCACCTGGTCCGTCGTCGCCGTCCAGCCGACGATCGCGCCCTGCGCCCTGATCATGGCCAGCGCGGCCGCCTTGAATTCCGGAAAATAGCTCTCCGTCGCATCCTCTGCCAGCAGGCATTCATAGCCGCGGTCGTTGGCCTCGCGCATCGTCGTCTGCACGCAGACTTCCGTCGTGACCCCGGCAAAGACGAGTTGCTGCACGCCGAGCCGCTTCAGCTCCTCGCCGAAGCTGGTGGCATAGAACGCGCCCTTGCCGGGTTTTTCGATGACGATTTCGCCAGGCAGCGGGGCCACTTCGTCGAGGATCGCCGTTCCCGGCTCGCCGACGATCAACACGCGGCCCATCGGACCGACATCGCCGATCCTGATCGACGGATTGCCACGATTGCGCTTGGCCGGCGGCAGGTCCGAAAGGTCTGATCTGTGGCACTCCATCGTGTGGATCACCGGCAGGCCGGCGGCGCGAAATCCCTCGATCAGCCTCTTCACCGTCGGCACGATCGCCACCACCCGGCCGACGTCGTTGCCGAGGCTGGCGCCGAAGCCGCCCGGCTCGGCGAAATCGCGCTGCATGTCGATGACGACCAGCGCCATCGCCTCAGGCTTGAAGACAAACGGAAACGGCAGCGCGTCGATCTCCGCCATCAGTGATGTCCCGCCATGTGCTCGCCGATCGTCTGCACGCTCGCCTGTCCGATCGGCGTCTCATAGACCAGCGCGCCGTCGGACATGACGAAGATGCGATCCGAGAGCTCCAGCAATTCGTCGAGGTCCTCAGACATCAGCAGCACCGCAGCACCGGCGTTGCGTGCCTTCATGATACGGGCGCGGATCTCGGCGACGGCGGAGAAATCGAGTCCGAAGCACGGATTCGAAACAATCAGCAGATCGACCTCGCCGGTCAGTTCGCGGGCGAGCACAGCGCGCTGGACGTTGCCTCCGGACAGCGACGAAATCGGCGAGGCGAGCGAGGCGGTCTTGACCTTGAACTGTTCGACCAGCCGGGTCGCATAGTCCCTGATGGCACTCATCTTGATCCAGTTGATCGGCTTGCCGGCCTCGTTCAGGTCGAAGGTTCGGAAAGCCATGTTTTCCGCCACCGTCATCCGTGGCGCGCAGGCATTGCGCAACGGTTCCTCCGGGATGAAGCGCACATTGAGCGTGCGGGCCTCGGCGCGGCTGGCGCCGTAGGGCGACCCTTTCACCAGAACGTCGCCGGCATCACGCGTGCGCTGCCCGGCAAGGACCTCTAGAAACTCCTTCTGGCCGTTGCCGGAAATACCGGCGACACCGACGATTTCTCCAGACTTCACATCGAGCGCGCCGATATTGATGGTCTTCAGGCCGGTTCGGTCGGGCGCCTTCAGCGACTTCACCGTCAGAACCTGCCTGGCGTCGACCGGCACCGGAGCGCGGCTGTCGAGCGCGGCAATCGGCTGGTCGCCGATCATCATCGCCGCCATCTGCTTGTGAGACAGCTCCGAGACTTTCCCTGTTCCTGTCAGTCTGCCCTTGCGCAGCACCGTGATGTCGTCGGCGAATGCCGTCACCTCGTGGAATTTGTGAGAGATCATCAATACGGTGAGGTCGCCCGCCTTGGTCATGCCGCGCACGAGGCCGAGAACTTCCTGCGCCTCGCCAGGGGTCAGCACGGAAGTCGGCTCATCCAGCACCAGGAAACTGCGGCCGAGATAAAGCTGTTTGATGATTTCGAGCTTCTGTTTCTCGCCGGCGGCAAGTTCCGCCACCTTGACGTCGAGCGGCAGCTTGAACGGCATCCGCTCCATGAACTGGGCAAGTGCGGCGCGCTCCTTGCGCCAATCGATAATGCCCGGCACCTTCTCGCGGGAGATGACCAGGTTTTCCGCACCCGTCAGCGACGGGACAAGCGTAAAATGCTGATAGACCATGCCGAGGCCGAGCGCCGAGGCATCCTTTGGGCTGGCGATCGCGACCTCGCGGCCGTCGACCAGAATGTCGCCGGCGGTCGGGTGATAAAAACCCATCATGCATTTGACCAGCGTCGACTTGCCCGCGCCGTTTTCACCAAGCAGCGCATGGAACGATCCCGCCGGCACCTTGATCGACACGTCGTCCAGCGCGGTGAAGGCGCCGAAGCGCATTGCCATCCCGATCGTCTCGACGCCGACTGCTTTTTTGCGGTCACTCATGGTCGAACCTCATGGCAACTGGGCGACAAAGGACGCCGAGTTCGACACCGCGCCGAACACCCCGCCCTGCATCTTGATCATCTTGATCGCAGCCAGATGGTTGCCGTAGTCGGTCGCCCCGCAGCAATCCTCCAGCATCACGCATTCGAAGCCGCGATCATTGGCCTCGCGCATCGTCGTGTGGACGCAGACGTCAGTGGTGATGCCGGTGAGCACGATGTTTTCGATGCCGCGTTGGTTGAGGATCAGCTCCAGATCGGTGGCGCAGAACGAGCCCTTGCCCGGCTTGTCGATGATCGGCTCGCCTTCGGCCGGATAGAGATCGGGGATGATGTCCCAGCCCGGCTCGCCGCGCACCAGGATGCGCCCGCAAGGCCCGGGGTCGCCGATGCCGGCATTGATGCGGCGCGAACGCCAGCGCTTGTTGGCCGGCAGGTCGGCGAGATCGGGCCGGTGGCCCTCGCGCGTGTGGATGATGGTGTAGCCCTTTGCTCGCATGGCCGACAGCACCGACTTGATCGGTTCGATCGGCGCCCGCACCAGCGAGAGATCGTAGCCCATATGGTCGACATAGCCGCCCGGCCCGCAGAAATCGGTCTGCATGTCGATGATGATCAGCGCCGTGTTGTCGGGCCGAAGCTCGCCATTGTAGGGCCATGGATAGGGATCGGCGTCGATGTAGCGCTGCGTGACCTCGGCTCTGGCGTTCATTGAGCAAAACTCCAGTCTGGGAACGTCATTTGGTGATCGACAGTTCGCCCGGCGCGCCGGCGAGCGAACGGCTCGGCGACGAGGTGGCGATCATGATGACGAGGGTGAAAATGTAAGGTGCGGCGTAGAACAGATAGTAGCCTTGCGTGACGCCGACCGATTGCAGCGCCGGCCCTAGCGCGCCGGCGCCGCCGAACAATAGCGCAGCGGCAAAGCAGCCGAGCGGGTTCCAGCGCGCGAAGATGACCAGCGCCACCGCCATCAGCCCCTGTCCCGACGAAATGCCTTCGGTCCAGCTGCCGGGATAATAGAGCGAGAGATAGGCGCCGCCGATGCCGGCCAGCGCACCGCCGATGCCGGTGGCGAGGAGGCGCACCGTGTTCGGGTTGAGGCCCATGGCGCGTGCCGCGTCGGAGCTGTCGCCGACCACGCGCAGGATCAGGCCGGCGCGGGTGTTGCGGAAAGCCCACCACAGGAACACCGCAAGTGCCGCACCGATCAGGAACAGCACGTTGACGTTGAGCGCCGCCTGCACCTGCGGAATATCGGACCAGCCGCCAAGCGGGATCGCCGGCAGGTCGGGTGCCGAAGGCTGGATGAACGGTTTGCCGAAGAAGAAGGCGAGACCCGAGCCGAACAGCATCAGCGCAATGCCGATGGCGATGTCGTTAACCCCGCGGAATTTGCAGATCCAGCCGTGGAACAGGCCGAAACAAAGACCGGCGGCAGCGGCGGCCAGCAGACCGAGCCATGGCGAGCCGGTCATCACCGCGACGGCATAAGCGGTCATTGCGCCGAAGACCAGCGTGCCTTCGAGGCCGAGATTGATGCGCCCTGAACGCTCGGTGATGGCTTCGCCAAGCGACACGAAGATGAAGGGCGTCGAGACGCGGATGGCGCCGCCGAGCATGGCGAGCGGAACGCCCCAGAGGCCGATCTCGGTCGAGTCCATCAGGCAGTTCCCTTCAAGAGATCAGCCCCTTCAAGAGATCTGGCCTCTGCCAGAGGTCGGGATTGAAGGCCTTGAAGCGGCCGTAGAAGGTTTCGCCGAGAAGGATGACGACGAAGAGCATGCCCTGCAGCACCAGCACGGTGGCGTCGGGCAGGTCCATCCGGCGCTGGATCAGCCCGCCGGATGCGTCGATGCCGCCAAGCAGGAAGGCGACCGGGATGATGGCGAGCGGATTGTGGCGGGCGAGAAAGGCGACGAGGATACCGGTATACCCATAACCGGCTGCGAGCGAGGCGTTGGCGCTGCCTTGCACGGCGGCGACTTCCAGCATCCCGGCAAGGCCGGCGAAGCCGCCGGCCAGCGCGGTGAAACCGACGATCAGTGGTCCGACGGCAAGTCCCTGCACCTGGGCTGCCCTGACATTGCCGCCGGCGATGCGGGCGGCGAAGCCCCAGCGGGTCTTTTCGATCAGCAGCCAGGACAGAATGCAGGCGATGACGCCGACGACGAGGCCCCAATGCACGTCCATGCCCGGAATGTTGCCGATGCGGTAGGCCTCCGCCAGCGGCTCGGTCGAGGGCTTGTTGAGCGAGGCGGGATCGCGCAGCGGTCCTTCCACCAGATGGTTCATCAGGGCAATGGCGATATAGGCCATCAAAAGGCTCGATATGGTTTCGTTGACGGCACGGTAATGGCGTAGCGCGCCGACGGCACCGATCCAGATGCCGCCGGCGGCCATGCCCGCCACGCCCATGGCAAGAACAACGAAAAAGGCGGGGGCGCCGCTGGTGGCGACGCCCATGGCAGCCGCGGCAACGCCGCCCAGCACGATCGCGCCTTCGCCGCCGATGACGACGAGGCCGAGCCGGGCCGGCAGCGCCACGCAGAGCGCCGCGAGCAGCAAGGGTGCGGCCCGCGACAGCGAGTTCTGGATCGAGAACCACGAGCCGAAGCCCCCGCGCCACATCGTTTCATAGAGCTGGACGGGCGACTTGCCGACCAGCGCGATAAACAGGCTGAACAGGGCCATGCCGACGATCAGCGCCGCGAGCGGGATGACGAATGCTTCCGCCCGCCTGGCGATCCATTCGAGCGCCGCCGGATAGCTTTTGGCGCCGAACATCGCTGGCGCGCCCGCACTGCTCACCGTATCTGCCATGGACCCCGTCTCCGATCCATGATCAAGCGGTCGAGCCGACGACACCTTCGACGAGATAGTCCATGCTTTCCAGCTCGATCGCGGCCTCGACGAAGGTCTGGCCCTCGGTTGCGACGACGTCGCCCTTGTTGTTCTTCAGGGGACCCTTGATGACCGAAAAGCCGCCCTTCATCATTTCGGCGAGCGTGCCGTCGAACTGCGTGCGCGCCGCCTCGCTGACGGCGGGGCCGAGCGGGCTCATCTTGACGAAGCCGTCGGCCAGTCCGCCACGTGTGAAATTGGGCAGCGGTTTGCCGCCCATGAGGTCGTCGACGAACATCTTGTAGACTTTTGCCCAGTTCCATTCCGCGCCGGTCAGATATTTTTCGGGCGCCAGCGGGCTCTGGTTGGCATGGTAGCCGCAGATGAAGGCGCCGCGCCCCGCCGCTGTTTCGACCACCACTTTCGGGCTGTCGACGTGGCAGGTGATGACGTCGGCACCCTGATCGACCAGTGCATTGGTGGCTTCCGCCTCCTTGACCGCCAGCGACCATTCGCCGGTGAAGATCACCTGGCAGGTGATTGCCGGGTCGACCGAGCGTGCGCCAAGCAGGAAGGAATTGATGTTGAGCAGGACCTGTGGAATGGGCTTTGCCGCGACGAAGCCGAGCTTTTTGGTCTTGGTGGCGTGACCGGCGGCTACGCCGTTGAGATACTGGCCCATCCCGATATAGCCGAAATAGGAACCGGCATTCATCGGATGCTTGTCCTTGTTCCACATGCCGCCGCAATGGCGGAACTGCACGTCGGGGAATTTCGCGCACATGGCCAGCATGTGCGGATCGAAATAGCCGAACGAGGTCGGGAAGATCAGCGAGGCGCCGTCGAGGTTGATCATCGATTCCATCGTCTTCTGGACATCGACCGTCTCGGGGACGTTCTCCTCCTCGACGACGGAGATGCCCTCGATGGCCTTCAATGTGGCGGCACCTTCGGCATGCGCCTGGTTATACCCGTAGTCGTCCTTCGGCCCGACATAGATGAAGCCGACAGTGGCGGCTGCGGCGAACGCCCTGCTGATCGGAAATGACGCCGAGGCCAGACCGAGCGCCGCTCCGGCGGCGGAGGTCTTGAGCAGATCGCGGCGGCTAAGCATGAATCTCTCGGTCATGTGAATGCTCCCTGTTGGACCCTTTTCCGGGTCGATTAATTCCCTTCTCATGAAAGTGCATGCAATCGCCATGCCAGTTCAAAAGATAAAATTTATTCAATAAAATCAGTGGATGTGCCGAGCCTCTCTGCTCAAGCGAAAGGCAATTGCATACACTTTTTGCCTTTCAAATAGCCAGTTTGACATGTAGATTAAAATAGAGGCATAGAGAGGCGCGCCCGAGTCGAAACTGGCCGGCGAGCCGCTTGCCGCATAGCCGCGAACAGACTGGACGGAGGAGAATTGTCGGGGAAGCGCAGCTTGATCAGGTCGGGCACGACCGTCGATCAGATGGTGAGGGCGATCGGTGACCGGATCGTCACCGGTTTCCTGCGCCCCGGCGAAAAGCTCGACGAGGCCTCGCTCGCTACCCGCTTCGACGTGTCGCGCACCCCCGTCAGGGAGGCGCTTGGCCGGCTGAGCGCCATGGGGCTGGTCGAAAGGCGGCCCAACCGTGGCGCCACCGTCGCCGTGGTGACGCAGGAGCATCTTGCCTCGATGTTCGAGAGCATGGCCGAGCTTGAAGCGATCTGCGCGCGGTTCTCGGCCGAGCGCATGACCGCCGGCGAACGCCGCGCGCTCGAAATCGAGCATCAGGCATCGGCGCGCCTTGTGCAACTGGGTGCGGAGGAGGACTACGAGTATTTCAACACCGAGTTCCACACGCGGCTCTATCGCGGCGCGCACAGCAAGCACATCTATGAACTGACCGTCATGACACGCAGCCGGCTGGCGCCGTTCCGGCGCGCGCAATTCATGCTGCCGGGCCGCCTGGCCAAATCCTGGCAGGAGCATGACGTCATCGTTACCGCAATCATGCGCGGTGACGGCGCCGCCGCAGGACAAGCAGCCAAGGATCACGTTTCCATCGTCAGCGAGGCGAGCGCCGTCTTTGCCGCGGTTGACCCGATGAAACCGGCGACGGTTTCGATCGGAGTGTCTTCCTACAAGTGAAAATCTGATGGAGTGGATGCCCCCTCCCGACGGCATCGCGATGTGCCAATTTGGCG
>NZ_SUEO01000224.1:0-246 GCF_004962925.1 Mesorhizobium sp.
GCGCAAGAGCAAGCCGAGCAGGCCAAGGCAGCGGAAGCCGCGATTGCGGACGCAGCCGCCGACGCGCCGGCCGAGAGTTCGGAAGCGGAAGCGGCTGCCGTGGCAGAGGCCACAGCCGAAGTTACCGCGGAACCCGCCAACGAAGCGGAACCTGTCGCGCAAGCTCAGCTGGAAACTCCGGCTGAGGTCACGGAAGAGGAGCTGCCTGCAGCCGAAGCCGCAGCTGAAATGCCAGCGGTATCAGCG
>NZ_SUEO01000224.1:256-10439 GCF_004962925.1 Mesorhizobium sp.
AGGCCGCTCCAGAGGTCCAGGCAGAGGCCGAGGAACCAAAACCCATCCTGTTGTGGCGACAGGGCCGCTTCGACCAGCGCCCGCGCCACCGCCACCATGACAACCGGCCCCGTGATAGGGACAATCGCCCGCGCAACGGACAAGCCGCGCGCGATGGCCGTGGCGACGCGCCGGCAGATGCGACCGGCGGACAACCGACCGGCGCACCAGGCAGCCGGCCCCCCCATGAAGGACGCCGCGACGGCGCCGGCAAGCCGCGCTTCGACCGCAGCAAATTCAAGCCCAAGGCCCAGGGCGAGGCGGGAGAGCGGCGCGATGGCAAGCCGCAGGGCGAGCGTTCCGATCGTCGCGAAGGCCGGCCTGACTGGAAGGGCGGCAGGCAGGACGGCAAGGGTGGCGCGCCAAGTGGAAAGCCCGCGTTCCAGCCGAAGCCTCGCGAGGAGCGTCCGGTGCGCTTCGACCCGGATTCGCCCTTCGCCAAGCTCGCCGCGTTGCGCGACCAGCTAAAGAAGTAAATCCGCTCGCTCCGATGGTCATTGATGCCCGCCAGCGCATCGACAAATGGTTGTTCTTTTCGCGTGCGGTGAAATCGCGCTCGCTGGCAGCCAAGCTGGTGGTGGCCGGACGCATCCGCATCAATCGCGACAAAGCAGCGCAGGCCTCCGATCTGGTCCGGGTCGGCGACGTCTTGACCATCACTCTTGAGCGGCGCATCTTCATCTGGAAGGTGCTCGGCACGGGGAGCCGGCGCGGCCCCGCAGAGGAAGCGCGCCTGCTCTACGAGGATTTGTCGCCACCGCCGGTGCCAAAGGGAGAGGCCGTTCCCGATGCGATTCCCGCGCTGCGCGATGCCGGCAGCGGCCGCCCGACCAAGAAGGAACGCCGGGAGACCGACCGGTTGTTCGACGACGACTGACGCATAACCGGGCTTAGCCGCATCGCCCCTCTGGAATTCCATTCCGGAACACCGGTGTCGCGCGCAATGGCCGCCCTTGCAAGCGGCGGATAAAGGCGTTACCTGACCAAAAAAGCCCAACAAAAAACGGGACGTCCCGGAGCCGACTGATGACCTATGTCGTGACCGACAATTGCATAAAATGCAAATACATGGACTGCATCGAGGTCTGTCCGGTCGACTGTTTCTACGAAGGCGAGAACATGCTCGTCATCCATCCTGACGAGTGCATCGACTGCGGCGTCTGCGAACCGGAATGCCCGGCCGACGCGATCAAGCCGGACACCGAGCCGGGCCTCGACAAATGGCTGCAGATCAACACCGAATACGCTGATAAATGGCCCAACATCACCGCTAAGAAGGAGCCTCCGGCCGACGCCAAATCCTTCGATGGCGAGGCCGGCAAGTTTGAGAAATATTTCTCCGCCGAGCCCGGCGAAGGCGACTGACAAGACCGCTGATTCAGCCAGCATAACGCAGCGTAATAGGCACGGCACATTAACCGCCTTGACAGGCGGCGATGACGCACGGCCTTCGCGCGTGCAGCAAAACCTTGATTCTTCCGACTTTTTGTGCTACATCAACCAAACATGCCGGTGACACAACGTCGATTTATGGCGCAAACGCCCCAAATCACTGAAAGGTGAATTTCTCAATCCGGACCAGAGTGATCTGGGGCAGGCGATCGCAAATTGTGCGGTTTGCCGGCCTCGGCTTTTCCGGTGGGTTCACCGTTGCGCGGCTAACGATCGGTTACCCGATTGCGCGAGTTCGGCCGGCAGAATGCCGGCACCACACCAAGGAGTTCATGGCGTAATGGCAACTATCACCCCGCAGAAGAAGTCCAGCGCAGCGCGTCACGGTTTCAAGACCGGCGAGTACATCGTCTATCCGGCGCATGGCGTCGGCCAGATCGTCTCGATCGACGAGCAGGAAGTTGCGGGCCACAAGCTGGAACTGTTCGTCATCGACTTCCAGAAGGACAAGATGCGCCTGAAGGTGCCGGTTGCCAAGGCGACCTCCATCGGCATGCGCAAGCTGTCGGAAGAGGATTATGTCGAGCGCGCGCTGAAGGTCGTGCAGGGCCGCGCCCGCGTCAAGCGCACCATGTGGTCGCGCCGCGCTCAGGAATATGACGCGAAGATCAATTCCGGCGACCTGATCTCGATCTCGGAAGTGGTGCGCGACCTCTATCGCGCCGACAACCAGCCGGAGCAGTCCTATTCCGAGCGCCAGCTTTATGAGGCGGCACTCGACCGCATGGCGCGCGAGATCGCGGCCGTCAATCGCATGTCGGAAACCGAAGCGGTGCGCCTCATCGAGGTGAACCTCAACAAGGGTCCGAAGCGCGGCGCCAAGGCCGACAACGAAGAAGCCGAGCAGGAAGAAGCTGCCTGAGCGCTTCTCACCCTCGAATTCAGAAAAACCCGGCCTTGCGCCGGGTTTTTTTGCATATCGGCATACCAAAACCGCTACGCACTTGGGGCAACATGCATTAATCGCCGCCGCCGCCTTCCTTCTCCGCCTCCTGCTTCAGCGTCGCGATGAATCGCTTGGTTCGCTGGCGCTCCGGATTGCTGAACAGAACAGCGGCGGGGCCTTTCTCGACGATGGCGCCGGCGTCGAGGAACACCACCTCCCGCGCGATCTTGGAGGCGAGGCGCAGGTCATGCGTCGCCATCACCATGGTGGTGCCCTCGCGGGCGAGCTGGCTGAGCACGTCGACCACTTCCTGCGCCAATTCCGGGTCGAGCGCCGAGGTCGGCTCGTCGCACAGCAGCACCTTCGGCGACGGCGCCAGCGCCCGGGCGATCGCCACGCGTTGCTGCTGGCCGCCTGACAGCGTCGCCGGCCAGGCATCGGCCTTGTGCACCATGCCGACCTTTTCGAGCAGAGCGAGCGCCCGATCGCGCGCCCTCGCCGTCGGCCATTTCAGCACCGTCACCAGCCCCTCCATGACATTCTCGATCGCGGTGCGATGTGGGAACAGCTGGAAATTCTGGAACACCATCCCCGTCTGTAGCCGAAGGCGCTGGATCGCCCTGCCGGAAACCTTGCCGCCGGGGTGGAATTCGAGCGCGTCGTCGCCGATGCGCACCGTGCCCGAAGTCGGGATCTCGAGCAGGTTGATGCAGCGCAGCAGCGTGCTTTTCCCGCCGCCCGAGGGACCGACAAGTGCGGTGACGCTGCCTTCTTCGATGGTGACGGTCACGCCCTTCAGCACGAGATTGTCGCCGAAGCGTTTCTCGATGTCGGTGAGGCCGATCATGAGCGTGCCTCCAGGAAGCCGCCATAGCGGTTGAGCCGCTTTTCCAAGCGCGTCTGCAACGCCGACAGCACGGAGCTCAGCGCCAGATAGAGAGCCGCCGCCTCGATATAGAGGATCAGCGGCTCATAAGTGGTGGCAACGATCCGCTGCGCCGCCTGGAACATCTCCGGCACGGTGATGGCGGCGGCCAGCGATGTATCCTTGACCAGCGAGATGAACGTGTTGGAGAGCGGCGGCACCGCGACGCGGCCGGCCTGCGGCAGTATGGTGCGCCGCATCGCCTGGCTCCAGGTCATGCCGATCGAATAGGCCGCCTCCCACTGCCCCTTCGGCACCGAGCCTATGACGGCGCGGATGATTTCCGATGTGTAGGCGCCGATGTTGAGCGTGAAGCCGATCAATGCGGCTGAAAAAGCGTCGAGCAGGATGCCGACCGAAGGCAGGCCGTAGAAGATCAGGAACAGCTGCACCAGAAGTGGCGTGCCGCGGAAGATCCAGACATAGAAGCGAACCACGGCGATCAGCGGCTTCGGACCGAACAGCCGGACAAGCGCCGCAACCAGTCCTACGAAGAGGCCGAATGCGAACGACAGCAGCGTCAGAGGCACGGTGAAGATCAGCGCCGCCCACAGCAGCGTGGGCAACGAGTCCAGCATCAATTGCAGCCAGTGCGGCACGAAAACCCTCCTTGCGAGATTGCCGCGCAAAAACCGACACGGCGGCATCGAGGCGCGACCATGCGGTCGTCATATCACGCAAAAAGCGGCGGCCGTCAAAGACGGCTCGCCGCGATACTTGCCATGCGGGCCCGGCAATCGGCCCGCTCCGTGAAATGCGCTTATTTCGAGACGTCCTGGCCGAAATAGGTGTCGGCGATCTTCTGGTAGGTGCCGTCGGCCTTGATATCGGCCAGTGCCTGATTGATGGCGGCGACCAGTTCCGGGTCGCCCTTACGCACGATGACGCCGGAATAGTCGGCGTTTTCTTCCTGCGCGGCGATCTTCACATTGGCATCGGGCTTGTGCTTCTTGAAATCGAGGAAGGACAGGCTGTCGTTGATGGTGGCGTCGGCGCGGCCGGTAAGAAGCAGCTGGATCGACTGGTCGAAACCGTCGGTGCCGACGAGCTCGGCGCCGTTCGTTTCGGCGAGCTTGCCGAAATTCGAGGTCAGCGACTGCGCTGCCTTCTTGCCCTTGAGGTCGGCAAAGCTCTTGATGTCGGTATTGTCGCCGCGCACGATCAGCACAGCTTTGGAAGCGATATAGGGATCGGAGAAATCATACTTGGCCTTGCGCTCCTCGGTGATGCCGACCTGATTGATAACGGCGTCATAGCGCTTGGCGTCGAGGCCGGCGATCAGCCCGTCCCATTTGCCTTCGAGGAATTCGGCCTTGACGCCGAGGCGCTTGGCGATCGCCTGGGCGATCTCGACATCGAAGCCGACCAATGCGCCCGAGGCATCATGATAGGTGAAGGGAGCATAGGTGCCTTCCGTGCCGACCTTAAAGACGCCGGCCTGCTTGATCTGATCGAGATTGGCGCCGGCATGGCCTGATGTGACGGCCAGAACCTGCAAAGTTGCGGCGGCGATAAGCGATTTAAGCCATTTCATTTTTCTGTGATCCCGTCCTTGGCCGGTGTCCGGCGCATTTGTCAGCGCCGGAAACTGACAGATGCAGGCTGGCAAATTAAGGAACCAGATTTCAAAAATGATATGCTTTCGAAATCCAATTCTCAAATTCACATCCCGTCACGCCAACCGACCGCGCAGCGACCGCCGCAACGAGCTTTCGACAGTGCAATCCACGCGACATCCGCGGCGGAACCATTCACCCGGGTGGCACGTTCTTGGCTGTTGTAGGGCGCGGCGTCGCCAATTCAACCACGATGCCAGCTCAGGGTCGAGCGATCGCACCGCAACGCCCGGAACAGGGAGCGTGGCATGATGGAAGGTACGGCAGGGCGAACCATGGTCCGCGCGGCGATGAAAGCCCCCTATCTCGAGCGCGATGAGGAGCATCTTCTCGCGCTGCGCTGGAAGGAAGACAACGACCAGCACGCGCTGCACCAGATCGCCATGGCACATATGCGGCTGGTCATTTCCATGGCCTCGAAGTTCCGCCACTATGGCCTGCCCCTGGGCGACCTGGTCCAGGAAGGCCATGTCGGCCTGCTGGAGGCGGCGGCCCGCTTCGAACCCGAA
Organism: Mesorhizobium sp.; assembly: GCF_004962925.1. Lineage (GTDB taxonomy): Bacteria > Pseudomonadota > Alphaproteobacteria > Rhizobiales > Rhizobiaceae > Mesorhizobium. The sequence continues at coordinate 5,684 of NZ_SUEO01000224.1, forward strand.
CGCGAGGTGCGGTTTTCGACCTATGCGACATGGTGGATCCGCGCATCGATGCAGGACTACATCCTGCGCAACTGGTCGATCGTGCGCGGCGGCACCAGTTCGGCGCAAAAGGCGCTGTTCTTCAATTTGCGGCGCCTGCGCGCCCGCCTGGCGAACGGCGCCGAGCCGATCTCGAATACCTCGCTCTACCGCGAGGTGTCGGTGGCGCTCGGCGTCTCCGAGGCCGACGTGGCGATGATGGATTCTCGCCTTTCGGCACCGGACAGCTCACTCAACCAGCCGCTCGCCGACGATGCAGGCGCCACCGAGCGGATGGATTTCCTGGTTTCGGACGATCCTTTGCCAGACGAGGTCGTGGGTGACACGATCGATGTCGAACGCCGCTCTCTCTGGCTGAAAACGGCGCTCGGCGCGCTCAATGCCCGCGAGCTCAGGATCATCGAGGAGCGCCGGCTGAGCGACGAGGGCGCAACGCTCGAAGCGCTCGGCGAGGCGCTCGGCATCTCCAAGGAGCGCGTCCGCCAGATCGAGGCACGCGCCATGGAAAAGCTCAAAGTAGCGCTGGTGAAGCAGAATCCCGAGTTTCTGGCGACAGCCGCCTAGGGTGTGTTGAGATTCAGATCAGGCCGAGCCGAAGACGGTGGTTCCGAGAACCGGAGGGGGAGCGTACTTAAAGTACGTGAGCACCGGAAGCGAAGGAAACTGCCGTTTGCAGGCCGGCATCACCTGAATATCGACGCACCCTATCTGTCGGTGATGATCTTGACCTTATCGCCGGCCGAAACGGCAGCACCGGGCGACATCGCATTGAGCACCCTGAACAGGTCGAGCTTGCGGTCGACGCCGACCATCTGCGCGGCGAGCGAACCCATGGTCTGTCCGGGCTGCACCGTGACGACGCGGATATGCAGCGGCTTCAGTGCCGCTTTCTCGGCCGCGCTCAGGACACGGAAGGAGCCGCTGACCGAGCGCGCCACGGTGTCCAGCGAGGTGCTGGCGGAGGGTGCCGCGGTCAACAGCCGGTAGACCTGGCCACCGGCGCGGATCACCGCGATGTCGAACTGCCAGCCCTCGGCGCTGGCATGCGCCGTCGCCGCCTCGTTGCCGTTGATCGTTTCCTGGCGCACGCTGCTTTCGTCGAGACCAGCCACCCAGCCGCTGCGGATGTAGTCGGTCAGCGGGCGGCTCTTGTCGATTGAAACGCCGTCGAAGCGGATCGCTATGTCGCCCGGCCCGGTCGCCGTCACCGCCGCCGCCGAGTTGTCGATGATGAAGCCGCCGGGCACCGAGAACGACACGCCGAGCCCCGGATGCAGGAAGGTTTCGCCACGCACATAGCCTTCCTCCGGCGTGTCGCCATAGAGCAGGCCGTCTATGCCGGCGAGGAAGGCGTCACGGTCGCGCGTGCCGACGCCAGGCGCGCCGAACTGGCGGGCATGGCGCTGCGCCAGATCGATGCGCTGCGGCGTGTTGGGATGCGTCGCCAGGAAGTCGAGGCTGGCATCGGTGGCGCCGCTGATCGAGCGGAAATCGGTGTAGGCCGACATGGACTGCAGAAAGCGGCCGGCGGCAAAGGGATCGAAGCCCGCCTCGCCGATCGACTTGATGCCGATGCCGTCGGCCTCCAGCTCCTGATTGCGCGAGAACTGGGCAAGCCGCAGCTTGCCGCGGATCAGTGCCGCCTTGGCGGTCGGGCTGTCGCCGAGCACATCCGAGACGACCTTGGTTGCAAACCCCTCCTCGGCCTCGAGTTGCTGGCGCTGCAAGCCGTGGTTTGCAGTGACGTGGCCCATCTCATGCGCAATGACCGCGGCGAGCTCGGCCGAATCGTTGGCCAGCGCCAATAGGCCGCGTGTGATGTAGAGATAGCCGCCCGGCAATGCGAAAGCGTTGACGTTGGGCGAATTGAGGATGGTGATGCGGTAGGTTTGGGTCGGGTTGGCCGACACCACGGTCAGGCGGCCGACGACCTTGGCGACCATGCGCTCGAGCTTGGGATCGGAATATTCACCGCCATAGGTGGCGAGGATACGCGGATGCTGCGCCTTCGCCATTTCGGCGAGTTTGCTGTTGGCGGCGACATTGTCGACTGTGATCGGTTTGCTGGAAGGCTGGAAGCCGGATTCCTGAACGTCCGGGGGCGTGAACATCTGGCAGCTTGCCAGCGCCATTGCAAAGCCGGCCAGCGCGAGGAAGCGCGCCAGCGGTTTCCTTCTCACTCTGTCGGTGCCGGTCGGCAGAACAGCTTCCTTTCGGGTCTCGGCACATGACCCCGAAAATCGGGCATCGATTTTCAGAAAGGATCATGCGCAAAAATCAAACTGCCACAGTGTCCTTCGCGCCCACGAGCACGCGCTGCACCGTAGTGGCAAATCACAGCCTGTGCCGGACCAGTATCGGAGGACCTAGCCACACTACTTTGACCAAGGCAAGCAAACGCCACATCGCCTGAAGCCGGTTTGGCCGTAAATTATGTCCGCTTCCGGGCAACATCTCGTGATCCCTGGCTAAACGGACCTGCACCGATATAACGCCGGAAGGCTAACGGTCCAGCCTTGGTGAAAAAATCGGCGACAGCGCCCGTCGCGGCTACCACGCCATTGTCCAGGAATACCATGTCCTGGCCGATACGGTGGGCGTCTTCCGGCTGATGCGTGACGAACAGCACCGTCATGCGCCGCTCCGCATGGACGCCGGCCACCAGGTCGAGCATGTCGTCGCGCAAGGCCGGCCCGAGCGAGGCGAACGGCTCGTCGAGCAAAAGCACCGGCCGGTCGCGCACCAGGACGCGGGCGAGCGCGACACGCTGCCGCTCGCCGCCGGAGAGTTCGCGCGGCAGGCGCTGTTCCTTGCCGGCAAGGCCGACGCGCTTGAGTGCCCCGGCGATTGCCACGTGGTCGGCCTCAGCCAGCCTGAGCGACGGCGAGCGGCCAAGGCCGACATTTCGTTCGACCGAAAGATGGGCAAAGAGATTGTTCTCCTGGAACACCATCGATACTGGTCGTGCCGAAGGCGGTTTGGCGCCGACATCGGCGCCACCGATCAGCACGTGGCCCGATCGCGGCGTCTCGAAGCCGGCCACCAGATTGAGCAGCGTCGATTTTCCCGAGCCGCTCGGCCCCATGATCGCGGTGATCTTCGAGGCGGCGAACTCGACATCGAACAAAAACGGCGCTTCGCCATAGCTGAACGAGACCTTTTCCAGCCGCACAGCCGTGCCGTTTTCCGTACTGTTGAGCGTCATGTCTTTTCTCCCCGCCCCAGCCGGTCCGCGGCCAGGACAAGCGCGAGACAGACTAGGCCGAGCAGCAACGCCAGGCCTGCGGCATCCATCGTGCGGTAGCTGCCCATGCGCGCCAGCAAGAGATAAGGCAGCGTCTGCAGGGAGTCGCTGCCAAACAGGGCAATAACGCCGAGATCACCGAGCGACAAAGCCATGGCAAAGGCGAAACCGGTGGCGAGCGGCCGCCGCAGCGACGGCCAGTCGATCAGCCGGAACCGGTTCCAGCCCGAAATGCCAAGCAGCAAACAGAGCCGTTCGTGGCGTTCGCTCGCCGCATCATAGCCGGGGCGAATAGCGCGGACGGCAAACGGCATCGCCATTACCGCATTGACGGCGACGACCATGACAGGGGCAATTGCAAAGACATCGCTGACGGTACGCAGGAGCAGGAACCAGCCGGCACCGATGACGATGGGCGGCACGACGAGGACGAAGCCGGCGCCGGTATCGGCGGCATGTTCGAGCAGCGTCTTGACGCCGACGCGACGCCTCAAGACCAGCGCCCGTCGTGCCATGACGAGCGACAGCGACAGCGTCACTGAAAGCAGCGCCGCCAGCAAGGCGAGCACGGCGCTGGTCAGCGTCGCTAGCCGCACTGCGCTCTCGCCCGCCAGCCGGCCGAGATCGGCGCCAAGGCCTGCCGTCACCGTGGCCGCCATTGGCCCGACGACGAACAGCAAAGCTAGAACGATCACTATAACGTTCAGCACGGTCTCCGCCGTGCCCGCCGAAAGATACCGGCGCTGCGCCACCGGCAGGTTGGCGTCGCCGACGGTGTTGGCGCCGAGCCGCATCAACGCCAGCACCACGACGAAAGTTAAGGCGATCTGCAACAGCGTCAGCGTCACGGCGCGGGCAGGATCGAAATCGAAACGCAGCGCCTGGTAGATGGCGACCTCCAGCGTCGTCGCGCGCGGCCCGCCGCCCAGCGTGAGCACGATGGTGAAGGACGTGATGCATAACATGAAGACAAGCCCGGCGACCCCCGGCAGTGCCGCGCGCAGCGTCGGCCATTCGATCAGCCGGAAGGCGGGTCCGGCGCCCATGCCGAGCTGGCTCGCCAGCCGCCACTGGTCGGCCGGCACTGTCCCCAGCGCTTCAAGGAACAGCCGCGTGGCCAGCGGCAGATTGAAGAAGACATGGGCGACGAGAATGCCGGACAGGCCGTATATGCCCGGCCAGCCCTGACCGCCAATCGCGGAGAGCACGCCGGCGAAATAGCCGGCACGGCCATAGAGGGCCAGAATGCCGAGTGCGGCGACGATGGCCGGCAGCGCCAGCGGCACGGCAAACAGCTGCAGGATCAGGCCGCGGCCAAAGAACCGCGGATGCCGCGACAGCGCCCGTGCAACGAACAGCGCCGGCACGACCGACAATAGTGTCGACAGAAACGCTTGCCATAAGGTGAAACGGACAACGCGGAAGAGATAGGGATCGAAGGTCGACGCGGCGCCGGACGGGTCGCGGGCGCCT
>NZ_SUEO01000225.1 GCF_004962925.1 Mesorhizobium sp.
TGATGGCAGGGACGTGCCGATTTTTGATCCGGAGCGCCTTGCGTCCGATTCGGCGCGAAGAGGCGCTCAGGCATTTGAAGCCGCGCAGGATCTGGCCCGGAGCGCTTCCGGGATCATGCGCCAGGGGGAAGCAAGGGCATCATGAATTTGCAGAGCATGACCGGTTTTGCACGGGCCGTCGCCGAACATGACGGCACGTCGATCGCCTGGGAAGTCAAGTCGAAACCGAAGAGGCGCGGGCGGCGCTCGACAGCGCGATTCTCTCGGCGCTCGAAGTGTCGCTGGGTGGGCTGGAGCAGGCACGCCAGGGCGAGGGCTCCGCACTGCGCTCGTTGCTGTCCGGCCATATCGACGCTATCGGGGCGCTGGCGCTGCGTGCCGAGGCCGATCCATCGCGCGAGCCGGCGGTGATCCGCGAACGGATTGCCGAGCAGGTCCGGCTGCTGATGGATGCCTCCGCCAATCTCGACGCCAGCCGGTTGCATATGGAAGCGGCGTTCCTGGCCACCAAGGCCGATATCCGCGAGGAGATCGACCGGCTGAAGACGCATGTGGCGTCCGGCCGGGTGCTGCTGGCAGGCGGCGGCGCCATCGGCCGCAAGCTCGATTTTCTGGCGCAGGAATTCAACCGCGAATCGAATACGCTGTGTTCGAAGTCGAATGCCGCTGCGGTCACCGCCATCGGGCTGGAGTTGAAGGCGGTCGTCGACCAGTTTCGCGAACAGGTCCAGAATCTGGAGTAACCCTGATGGTCGCCAAAGAGCCTGTGGTTGCTAAGGATTTGGGTTCCCGCATTCGTCGCCGGGGTCTGATGCTCGTACTGTCGTCGCCGTCAGGTGCCGGCAAGTCGACGATTGCGCGCAATCTTCTGGAAAGCGATTCCAGCCTCGAACTGTCGGTCTCCGTCACCACGCGGCCGCGCCGCGGCAGCGAGATCGAGGGCGTCCATTATCATTTCCGCACCATGCGTGAGTTCGAGCGGCTGCGCGATTCAGACGAGCTGCTCGAATGGGCCGAAGTGCATGGCAATTGCTATGCGACGCCGCGTGAACCGGCCGAACTGGCGCTGGCACAGGGCCGCGACATGCTGTTCGACATCGACTGGCAGGGTGCCCAGCAGCTCAAGGAGAAGATGCGCGCCGATATCGTTTCCATCTTCATCCTGCCGCCGTCGATGAAGGAATTGAAGGCGCGGCTAAAGCGCCGCGCCGAGGATCAGGAATCGGTGATCGAGACGCGTCTGAAGAACGCCCGCAACGAGATCGAGCACTGGAAGGAATATGATTTCGTCATCATCAACGACGATCTCGATCGCGCCTTCGCCGAAGTGCGCGGCATCGTCGTCGCCGAGCGTCTCAGACGCGACCGCCGGCCCGGCCTGTTCGATTTCGTCTCGGGATTGCTCGACGAGAAGACGGATTAGGCGCCTTCCTTCTCACCGTCACTATACGGGGAGAAGAGAGCTACACTGCGTTGGTCAGTCGCACGAATTCTTCGATATCAAGCGTTTCGGCGCGCCGCGTCGGATCGATGCCGGCGCGGGTGAGCAGGGCTTCGCCGCCGAGGCTCTTGACGCTTTGGCGCAGCATTTTACGGCGCTGGCCGAAGGCCGCTTCGGTGACGCGGCTGAGTTTTTTCACTTCAGCGGGAAGAGGGCTGGCGCGTGGCACCAGATGTACCACCGAGGAAGTCACCTTGGGCGGTGGCGTAAACGCCTGTGGCGGCACGTCGAAGGCGATTTTGGCCTCCGTTCGCCAGCCTGCCAGAACGCCCAGCCGGCCATAGGCATCGCTGCCGGGTCGGGCGACGATGCGCTCGGCCACCTCGCGCTGGAACATCAACGTCATCGATGCGTAGAAAGGTGGCCACTCGGCAACGGTCAGCCAGCGTACCAAAAGTTCGGTACCGATATTGTAGGGCAGGTTGGCGACGATCCTCACAGATCCATTGCCCCCATGCGCCCCTTGGGCAAGCGCTGCAAAATCCGTCTTCAGCGCATCGCCGGCAATGACCTCCAAACGGCCCGGATAGTGATCTGACACCTCCGCGAGCGCCGCCAGGCAGCGCTCGTCGCGCTCGATGGCGATGACCCGACCAGCGCCGTGGGAAAGCAGCGCACGGGTCAGGCCGCCGGGACCCGGACCGACCTCGATCACCGTGGCGCCCGTCAGGTCGCCGGCGGTGCGCGCGATCTTGCCGGTCAGGTTGAGGTCGAGCAGGAAATTCTGGCCAAGCGCCTTTTTCGCCTGCAGCCCATGGCGTTCGATTACCGCGCGCAACGGCGGCAGCCCGTCGATGCTCATGCGACCGCTCTCATGCAAAGGCTCATGCGGTGGCAGCCTTCGTCCCCGTGTCGGCAAGCTTGCGGGCGAGGCTTAGCGCCGCAATCAGGCTGTCGGCCCGGGCTATGCCTCTGCCGGCGATATCGAAGGCGGTGCCGTGATCCGGTGAGGTGCGGATGAAGGGCAGGCCGAGCGTGACGTTGACCGCCTCGTCGAAAGCCAGCGCCTTGGCCGGGATCAGCGCCTGGTCGTGGTACATGCACAGCGCAACATCGTAGCCGGTTCGGGCGCGGGCATGGAACAGCGTGTCGGCCGGCAGCGGCCCGAAAGCATCGATGCCCTCCGCCCTCAGCCTGTCGACCGCCGGGCGGATGATGTGCTCGTCCTCGGCGCCCATCGCGCCGCCTTCGCCGGCATGCGGATTGAGGCCGGCAATGGCAAGCCGAGGCTTGGCGATGCCGAAGCGATGTTCGAGATCGGCGGCGGTGATGCGGGCGGTCGCAACGATCAAGTCCGTCGTCAGCGCTTTCGGCACCTCGCTCAGCGCAATATGGATGGTGACCGGAACCGTGCGCAACTCGGGACCGGCAAGCATCATCACCGGCATCGTTTCGGCGCCGGTGTGGAGCGTCGCCAGATGCGCCAGATACTCGGTATGGCCGGGGAAACGAAAGCCGGCATCGTAGAGCGGTTTCTTGGCGATCGGGCACGTGACGACAGCCGCTGCGCGGCCACCAAGGCAGTCGTCAACAGCGCGGTCGATTGCCTCGATTATGCCGGCGGCGTTAGCTGGGTCCGGGCGGCCGGGGCCGTCGACGAAGCGGGCGACCAGCGGCACGACGGGCAGGGCGCGAGCAAAGACGCGCGCCGTTTTGGCTGGCGCTGTCTCCGTGATTGGCACATCGACGCCGAGCAGGCGCGCCCGTGCGGCGACCAGCACCGGATCGGCGAGAAGATAGAAGGGCGGCACACCCGCTCCGTCGCGCGCCTGCCAGGCGGCAATGGCGATCTCCGGCCCGATGCCGGACGGATCGCCGACGCTCAACGCCAGCGGAAGCTGTATCTCTGGCACGCCCAGGGTGTCTTAGCGCTCGACGATGCGGGCTTTCTTCCGCAACTCCTCGACATACTTCTTGGAGAGCTCGTCGGCGTCCTTGCCGGGAGCGCCTTCGCTCTGGAACACCATCTGGGCGGCCTTGTCGTCGGACACTTCGCGTGACGAGCAGATGCCGATGAACTCGACGCCGCGGTCCGTCTCGCGCGTGCTGGTGGCGCCGCCGACCTTGGTGGCTTTGATCTGGTCGGCCCATTCCGGCGGCAATTGCGGCGCCAGCACCCGGCCGAGATCACGAACGGTGACGTCGACCAGGCCCTTGGCAAATTCGCGCGAGGTGTTGCAGCCGTTGAAGCGGGCGCGCATGGCGTCGGCCTCGCGTTTGCGCTTGGACAGCGTAGCGCTGCGCTCGGCCGCCGGCACGACGAAGATGACTTGCTGCAGCATGTACTCCATCGCGGTCGGCTTGGCGCCGCCCTTGTCGAGCATGCGCCTGACTGCGTCCTGCTCGCTCATGGCGCCGCCGCCGCTCTCGGAGCGATGGCGCGCGGTCAGCGCCTGATTCCAGGCCATCTGGGAGCGGATGAACTCCTTGAAATGCTCCTTGCCGACGCCGGACTGCGCCATGACGCCATCGAGTTGCTTGAGCTGCATCTTGTTGGTCGTGGCAAAGCGCTGATAGGCGGCGTCGACTTGGGCGTCGCTGATGCGGATGCCGAGACGCTTGGCTTCGGAGACGCGCAGCGTCTGCTCGATCATCTCGTCGGCGGGGTCGCCTTTCTTGCGCTGCAGGCGCAGGAAGGCAGCCCGATGCTGGATGTCGCCGGTGGTGATCGGTACGTTGTTGACGACGTATTTGATCTGACTGGCGAAAGCCGGCGGCGTCATCATGGTGATCGAGGCCGAGGTCGCCGCCACCAGCAGCGCGAACCCTGCCGAAAAGAGGTATTTCCTCATCGAAAGCATCCCAATTCTATCTCGGTTCCGGCCCAATTCTATCTCATTATGAGGGAGCTGAAACCCGTGCCTGCCCTATGCGGCGAAACGATGTCGTTAGAGCGACGTGCGTCCACTTGGGCGCAGTAGGTACGCTCTAACACTTTGAATCTACGCATCGTGCTTTCCGAAAATCAATTCCGACTTTCGAGCCGATGCGTTGGCCGCGTGTTCCGGCCGTCTGCTTCTGGCCAGCGTCTTCTACTGGATAGTGTCAATGGAGCTTTGTGACGAGCCGAAATCGCCGAGCGTGCGGAACGACAGGTTGAAACCGATGTTCTGCGACACTTCCTTGGTTTCCAGGTCGCGGGATTCCGAGAACGTCATCAAGTAGGTGAAGCATGAATCACTATAGGCAAAGCCGACCCCGTCCTTGACCAGGACACTTTGCTCCAGATCATAGGTGCCGGTGCCGAAGACACGCCAGTTCTCGGCAAGGTGCGTCGAGGCGCCGAGCGTGACCTCATGGCGATCGGTCGTGAAGCCATAGAGCGGCTGCGCCTGGATGAAGGCATATTTGGCGCTGAGCGAAATCGGCAGGCCGGAGTAGGCTGCCTTCATCTCGGCGCGGCGAACCTCAAGGCTCTGCTCGTCGAAACGGCCGCTGACCGAGCCGGAGAACCCGCTAGGACTGTTGAAGCCGACGAGGCCGACATAGTCGGAGGTCTCGGTCTCAAGACCGGAATCAGCGCCGACATTGACCAGATCCGGCGAATCGAAGGAGTTGCGCCCGCCCAGCTGGTAGGATTGGCCAAACAGCGCGTTGGTGCTCCAGCCATTGTCGTAGGCGCCGGAATAGCGCAACCCGACATTGGCGCGCGTGCCGCCTTCCATGCGGTCGTAGCCGGAGAACTTGTCACGCTCGAACAATGTCGTGGCGTCGAAGACGAAGCTCTGGGCGTCCTCGTTGGGGACAGCGAGGCCACCAACATATTGCTCGTTCGGACGCACGAACACCTGCGCCATCGGCTCGAAGATGTGGCTGGAACGGGTCGACGAGAACAGCACCGGCCAGCGCATTTCCAGCCCGGCGGTCGCCATGTAGCGGGCGAGCGATGTCCGCATGTCGTCGCTGGCATTTATCTCCGGGTTCATCGCCATCTGGTTGATGGCGGTGAGCGAGGCCGAGGACGCATTCACATAACCGGCGTCGCCGCGCAGCGCCAGCAACGGCGTCAGCAGCAGCCCGCCATCGGTGGTGAAGGTGCGCTTCCATTCGGCTTCGGCGGTGAGGCGGCCCGACTGGCCCTCGATGCCGCGGACACTATTGACGGACGCAGCGTTGTTCGGATCGGAAAGGATCCTATCCAGCCTTTCACGGCTGATGGCCTGCGCGTTGACATTGAACGACAATTGCCCGCCGCCCACCGCCATGTCAGGGATGTAGGCGTAGTCGAGCGAGGGCAGGACCCAGGGCTGCTTGCCGGCGCGCGCGGTCGGATCGTCAGGGAGCGTCTTTTCCTGGACCTCGAAGCGCATGGCGCGCACGTCGAAATAGTTGCGGCCGTTGAGGCCGGTTAGGTAGATCGAGGAGTGATGCACGCTGTCGTTGAAGTCTTCGATGGCGTAGGTGCGCGAGAAGTTCTTGTCGGTCTGCAACAGGACATCCCAGCCGAAGTCCCAGCGCGGATTGATGGCGAACTGACCCTTGGTGCCCATCATGCCGCGGAACTTGTTCGGGTCGCCGGCCGAACCTGAATCGACATTGTGCCCGTGGCTGTCGATGAATTCGTCGGGGTCCTCTTGCCGGATGCCGGCGATCTTCAGGCTGTACTGGCCGTTGTTGAAGCGCTGGCGCCACTCGGCCTCGCCGAGGAACCCTTGCTTGGTGTAGCCGCTGCCTGTCACGGTGAGGTCGTAGGTTGGTGAGAGCGCGAAATAATAGGGGACTTTGACGCCGACGCCGAGCTCGCTCTTGTAGGCAATGCCGGGAATCAGGAAGCCGCTCTTGCGCTTAACGGTCGGGTCGGCAATCTCGAAGGCCGGCAGATAGGCAAGCGGAAAGCCGAAGAACTCGAAATTCGAATTCTCGAAGCGAACCGTCTTCTTCTCGCCGTTCCAGATGATCTTTCTGGCTTTGATGCGCCAGGTTGGCGCTTTGTTTGGTTGGTCCTCGCATGGCTCGCAGGCCGTGTAGACGCCGTTGTGGAACGTCGTCAGCACGCCGCCCATGCGTTCCGCGCTTTCGGCGGCGAAATAGGCCTTGTCGACGGTTTCGACACGCAGCGCGTTGACGAAGCCGTCAGCGAAATCGTCGGTGATGTCGACATGCTGCGAATAGATCTTGGTGCCGTCGCTGTTGATGACCTCGACATTGCCGCTGGCGACGAGACGCTTGGTGTTGCGATTGTACTCGACCCGCTGGGCGACAAGGCGGTTGCCGCCATAGTCGATCTGGACGCCACCGACGGCCGTTACCGTCTGGTTGTCGTTGTCATAGACCAGCGTATCCGCCGCCAGCAGCATTTGCGAGCCGGCGGGGACTTCGGCTGCCATGTCGCTGATATCCTGGGCAGAAGCCGGAATATTCGGGACGACGCAAGCGAGCAGGCATGCCAAGGCGCTCGCCCCATAGAGGCGCGCCAAACCGGCCTGCCTATGGATGCGCAAAACCGCCCCCCTCACTAGCCGTCTTCCTTGTACAGCAAGAAAGTCACCCCGAAGAACATAGCCACAACAACCGGAACCCATGCAGCCACGACTGTGGGTACGAATCCCGCCACGCCGAATGCCTTGACCAGCACCGTCACGACATAAAGCAGAAACCCAGCCAGGACGCCACCCAGAATCATCGTCGCGGATTGTCCCATCCTCGCAAATCGCATCGACACCGTTGCGGCAATCAGCGTCATGGCGACGAGAAGGAACGGCAGCGCCACCAGCGAATCAAACTGCATGGCAAAGGCATTTGCCTTGAGGCCGAAGGAGCGGGCAACCTCGATCTTGCTGGGCAGGTCATAGAAAGGGATGGTTTCCGGGCGCGCCAGCCGCTCTTGCACGAATTCGGGCTTGAGATTGGTCGGCACCCGGTCGCTTGCCACCGATTGGATGTTGCCGTCCCGGAAAACCTTGACGTCCTGCAGTTCCCAGTAGCCATCCCGCAAAAAGGCGTGCGCCGCGTCCTTGCGTTCGACGATGTCGCCTTGCGGGCTTAGGACGAAGAAGACGGCGTCGGCCATTTCGAGGCCCTGATTGAGAATGGCGCGCGCGCCGATGATGGTATCGCCGGTACTGGTTTTCTGCCGGATCCAGGGCTCGGCGTCGGCTGAGACGGCGTTCGACTTGCCGGAGCGGAGCTGGGTTTCGATCTTTTCCGACCAGGAAAACGCATGCGCGGCGATCGGATTGATGACGCCGACCGACAACACGCCGAACAGCAGCGCCCCGATGCAGCACGGCAGCAAGAACTGCCATGCGGACACGCCGGCCGAACGCGCGATGACCAGTTCATATCTGCGGTTGAGCGAGACCAGCGTCGCCATCGCCGAGAACAGCCCCACGAACGGCACCGTCTGCAGCATGATCATCGGCATCCTCAGCGCTGAAATGGCGAACGCCGTCCCGTAGGTGAAGCCCGGCAAGCCGGTTGTGCGACCGGAAAGCTCGGTGAAGTCGATCAGGAACACGAGCGCCAAGAGGCCGATGAAGAACCAGATGGTGATCGTCACGTAGCGGAAGAAGAAGTATCTACCCAGAGTCCAGCCCATTAGCGTATCCAGCCCATTAGCCGGCTCCTTGGCCAGAAGCGCCACGCCTGGCAAAGCGGAGCTTGATGGCGCTCCAGCCGTCACTGAAGCGACCGGCGAAATTCGTCATCCAGTCGGCCCAGGCGACCGGCAGCTCCATGGTCCGGTTGGACACGATGAACCATATCGCGACCGCGGACGCCACGATAGGAACGCCGTAGACCATATAGGCGTATTGCGGAACGTTGTCGGCTTTGCCGGCGGCAAAGAAACCAAGCCAGCGTACGAAAAGTGCAATCGCAATGGCTGTGATCAGCGGATGAATGCGCGCCTCGCGATGGGAGCGCGCATCTCCCGCGACCGCAAGCGCGATCAGCGCGAAGACAATTGAATAGGACCATTCGGAAAAACGCTGGTTGAGCTCGGCCAGGTACCTGTTCGGCTTTTTCTGGAACGCCTTGTCGTTCGGACTGGGATTGAGCAGGTACTGGGTCGTCCGGTCCTTCGGCAAAAGCAACACGTCCGATGAGGCCGACATGAAGGCGGACAAGTCGAAGGCATAGGAGGTGAATCGGATGACCGAAAGATCGCCGGTCAGCGTTTCGCGATGGATGACGCCGTCGTTCATCATCAGCACCTTCTCGTCGCCGCTTTCGATGATGGCCCCGGTCTTGGCGTAGTAGATGAGGTTGACGCCTTCTTCGCGCGAATCGGCGACGAAGATGCCGCCAAGGCGGTTGTCCGGAAGCCGCTCGCCAATCTGCAGGAACAGGCCGTCGTCGATCTTGCGGAAGGTGCCTTCCTGGATGATCAGCGACAACAGATCGGCACGCGACGACGCCACCAGTTGCCGGTTTTTCTGGCGTGCATAAGGGTCAACGCCGTTATCGACTGCGAACGACAAGACGCTGGCCGCCAGCGCCAGGAGCATGATCGGCCTGACTATGGTCCAGCGCGAAGCGCCCGCGGCGTTCAAGACGGCAAGCTCAGAATCGGAATTCATCGCGCTCAGCGTCTGAGCGACGGCGACCACAAGGGCGAAAGGCACGACGATCGGGACGATCGACGGAATGATCAGCGCAGCGACCTCGAAGAAAGTCAGCGCCGACTGGCCGCTGTCGGTGACGAGGTCGATGCGGGCGAGCACCTGCGTCGTCCACACGATTGCCAGCGTCCAGATAAGCGCTGCCAGAAACACCGCCAGCGCGCGACGCATGATGTAGCGTTCAACGACCTTCATAAAGGCTTTTCTCGATTTTGCCGAACGGCATCATGCCTCCAGACAAGGTAGTCGTCCGGCGACGCCTGCACAACCGGTCCCGTTTGGCGGTTCGATCTGGTTTCCCGTCCCACATCGTTATTCCCGGTGGCCGGAGTGTCGGCGGCAATGGATAAGAAAGGGCGAACATCGATGGTTAACAACAGGTTGCGGCGGGAAAGCGGGGCCGTGCCGCGACGAATCGCCATCGATTCCATCCGCCATATGGGATCTGATTCCGGCAAAGTCTTGCCAAATGCCGGAAAACGACCAAATGATCGCGCCGATCACGGTCATGGCCGCCGTGGCCGCGACAGGTACAGGCATGGAAGCAGAAGTAACACAATTGCGCGGTCAAAGCGGCCAGGAATCGATTTTTCACGGTGCGATCGTGATCGGCGCCGGCGCGGCGGGGCTGGCCGCCGCCCATGCGCTGATAAAGGCCGGCGTGCCGACGCTTGTCCTGGAAAAGGAAAGCCGGCTTGCCGAGCCCTGGTATCGGCGGCACGAACGGTTGCATCTCAATTCGCATCGCGATCTCTCGACGCTGCCCGGCGTCGACTATCCCGCAGGCACCCCCGCCTTTCCCCACAAAACCGCCGTCATCCGCCACCTGAACGATTTCAGCCAGGCGCACAGTCTGCCGGTTCGGCTTGGCGTCGCCGTCGAGGAGATCGCGTTCAACGGCGATCAATGGACCGTTGAGACCAGTGCCGGGCCCCTGCCGGCGCATCATGTCGTCATTGCCACCGGGCGCGACCGGCAGCCGTTCATTCCGCAGTGGAAGGGCGCCAACGACTTTGCCGGCCGCATCATGCATTCGGCGGATTTTGGCAAAGCCGAGGATTATGCGGGAAAAAAGGTGCTGGTTGTCGGCGCCGGCAATTCGGGCTTCGACGTGCTCAATCATCTGGCGGGGGCGAGCGCCGCCTCTATCTGGCTGTCGGCCCGCAACGGCCCCTCGCTGCTGCCTAAACGCATCGGC
>NZ_SUEO01000226.1:0-2877 GCF_004962925.1 Mesorhizobium sp.
GTTTTCCAGCGCCGCCATGCGCGGCATCAGCCACAGCCCGCTGACCGAGGGGATCGAGGTCAGCCGCACCACGGCGGTGCCGCGCGGCTCGATCCAGCGGTCCGAATTACTGGCTATCAGCGCGAAGGCTTCGGTGGTGCGCAGATGCAGGCGGGTTCCCTCGATGGTGAGTGAGACCCCGCGCGCGCCGCGGTCGAACACTTTCAGCCCGAGCCAGTCCTCGAGCTTGGCGATCTGCCGGCTGACGGCGCCATGGGTGAGGTTGAGCTTTTCGGCGGCGGCAGAAAAACTCCCCGTTCGCGCCGCTGCGTCGAAGGCACGCAAGGTCTCGAGCGGCAGCATGGCGTCCGAGCTGTGATCCATACTCACAGGTGGCTCTCGATTTGGTCGTTTGTCAACAGTCCCGGAATGGCGTTTTCTCTGTTTATGGCATCGAAGAGCGAGGACAGCGAGATGAGCGTCTACACCGGAACGTTGAATCCGACACAGCGCATGGACACCACGGCAGCCGTCGCGGTGGCGCTCACGGTGGTCGGCTGGGCCTCCGCCTTCCCGGCGATCCGTGCGGGCCTCGCAGCCTTCGGGCCACTGGAACTTGGCGCGCTGCGCTTTGCCATCGCGGCGGTGCCGGCGGCGATCTTCCTTGCCATCAAGCGGCCGGCGCTGCCAAAGGTCGACGAATTGTGGCGCTTTGCCTTCGGTGGCGCCATCTTCGTCGCGCTCTATACGGCAATGCTCAATTTCGGCGAGCTGACCGTCTCGGCCGGTGCGGCCGGCTTCATCATCAATGTCAGCCCGATCTTCACCGCCATCATGGCGATGGCGCTGCTCGGCGAACGCTTTTCAACGATGGCCTGGGCCGGCACGGCCATCTCCTTCGCCGGCATCGGCATCATCGCCATGGGTGAGGGGCAGGGCCTGCATTTCAACACCGGCGCTCTGCTGGTGCTGGGTTCGGCGCTGTGCTCGGCCGTCAACACCATCGTCCAGAAGCCGCTGTTTGCCCGCCATCACCCGCTGACCATCGCCGCCTCCAACATGGTGCTCGGCGCGCTCTGCCTGGCGCCCTTTCTGCCGAACGCACTCTCTCAGGCAGCGGTCGCCGACACCGCCGGCCTCGGCGCCGTGATCTTTCTCGGCATCGTGCCGAGCCTCATCGCTTATGCCGCCTGGGCAACCGCACTTTCCCGGCTGCCGGCGGCGCGCGCGTCGAACTTCCTCTACCTGGTTTCACCGGTGGCGACGCTGATTGGCTTCTTCTGGCTGGACGAGGTGCCAACGCTGCTCGGTGTTCTCGGTGGTGCACTGGCGCTGGGCGGCGTGATCGTGGTGAATTTGAAGCGCTAGTTCAAGCACTTGGGACGGTCCCTTGACTCGAAAGAGCCGCTGAAGGGCGGCTCTTTTCGCATCCCATGCTAGCGCCTGCCGAACAGCCGCTCGATATCAGCAAGCTTGAGCTCGATATAGGTCGGGCGGCCGTGGTTGCAGGTGCCGGAGCCCGGCGTCGCCTCCATCTGGCGCAGCAGCGCGTTCATTTCTTCTGGCTTGAGCAGGCGGCCGGAGCGCACCGAGCCATGGCAGGCCATGGTCGCGGCAATCCTGTCCAGCCGCTCCTTCAGCGTGTCGACCGTGTCATTGTCGGCGATCTCGTCGGCAAGATCGCGCACCAGCTGCTGGACATTGGTTTCGCCGAGCATCGACGGCGTCTCGCGCACGGCGACCGCGCCCGGGCCGAAGCGCTCGATGCCCAGCCCGAAGCGGGCCAGCGTTTCGGAATGCATGGCAAGCCGCTCGGCATCCTCTTCCGGGAGGTCGACGATCTCGGGCAACAGCAGCATCTGCGATGGCACGGCGCGCGAGTGCAGCGCATGCTTCAGCGCCTCGTAGACCAGTCGCTCATGCGCCGCGTGCTGGTCGACGATTACGAGCGAATCCCTGGTCTGCGCAACGATGTAGTTCTCATGCACCTGAGCGCGTGCGGCACCCAGCACCGTGCCGAGCAAGGTCTCCGCCGTCTCAGTTTGCCCGGCACGCGCGTCGGCACTGTGAAGCGGGCCGGCGTCGAACGCCGCCTGATCGTTTTCGCCGAAGCTGCCATTTCCTGGCGCGGTGTCTTCAAATCCCATATCCAGCGGCCGCTGCGGCGAGCGGGCCGGGTCGAAACCAGCGGAGCCGGAGGCGCGGTAGGCCGCCTCGTAGCTGCGATGGCCGTTGGCCGGACCGGCATGGGCATAGGACGCTGCGCCCGGCCGGAATGCCGCCATCATGCCTGCTGCCCCTGATGTGGCGGCACGGATGCCGGCATTGGCGAGCGCCTCGCGAATGGCGCCGACGATCAGCCCGCGCACCAGGCCCGGATCGCGGAAACGGACATCGGCCTTGGCCGGGTGGACATTGACGTCGACAATGGCTGGATCGAGCGTCAGGAACAGCACAGTCACCGCATGCCTGTCGCGCGGCAGCACGTCGGCGAAGGCGCCGCGGATAGCGCCGGCGATCAGCTTGTCACGCACCGGCCGGCCGTTGACATAAGCGTATTGCTGCAGCGCGTTGGCACGGCTGAAGGACGGGATCGAGACGTGACCCGCCAGGTGCACGCCGTCGCGCACGGCGTCGATGGCGATGGCATTCTCAGGAAAGTCGGCGCCCATCACTTGCGCGATGCGGCGCAGCCGGCCTTCCGGGCTGTCGTCGGTCGCCGGCAGCTCCAGTGTCGAACGGTCGGAACCGGCCAGCGTGAAGCGCACGGCCGGGAAGGCGATGGCGATGCGCTTGATCACGTCACTGGTCGCCGAGCTTTCGGCGCGCTCGCCCTTCATGAATTTGAGCCGCGCCGGCGTGGCGAAGAACAGGTCGCGCACCTCGACCGTGGTGCCG
>NZ_SUEO01000226.1:2887-10215 GCF_004962925.1 Mesorhizobium sp.
TGCGCGAGCGGATCGACAGTCGCGCCACCGAGCCGATCGACGGCAGCGCTTCGCCGCGAAAGCCGAGCGAGCGGATGTCGTGAATGTTGTCGGCGAGCTTCGATGTGCAGTGGCGTGCGATCGCCAGCGCCAGTTCCTTTTCCGGGATGCCCGAGCCGTCGTCGGTGACGCGGATCAGGTTGAGCCCGCCGCCGGCGGTGACGATCTCGACTCTGGCAGCGCCGGCATCGAGCGCGTTCTCGACCAGTTCCTTGACCACGCTTGCCGGACGCTCGATGACTTCGCCGGCGGCGATCTGGTTGATCATCGTTTCGGAGAGCTGGCGGATAGGCATAAGAGCACTATAGGCGGATTCGCGGCCCATGCGGGAGGGGTAGAATTGGAATCCGGGCGGCTGACCGCGAACGGGCCGCGCTCGTCACGTCATGAGCTTGGGCAGTGCTGCCGCCAGCGCATCGACGGCAAGACGAACCTTCAGCGGCAAGTGAGGCGTCTGCAGCCATAGCGCATAGACGTCGTAAAGAAATCCCGGCTGTTCCGGCAACAGCACGACAAGCGCGCCCGCCTGAATGCGCTCACGAACCAGCCAGTATGGCAGCCAGGCAAGCCCCATGCCGGCGGCCGCGACATCGGCGATCGCATCGAGGTCGTCGAGCCGCAGCCGGCTGACCGGCATGACCTCCAGCGCGGGCTGGCCGTTGCGCGGCAACAGCCACGGTTGAACGACACGGCCCGAACGGCGGTAGATGATGGCCTGGTGGCTGCCGAGATCCTCTACCTGTCGTGGCCACCCGTGCATATCGAGGTAGGCTGGCGACGCGCAGACGACCATGCGCTGGCGCGCGATTCGACGCGCCATCACGCCGGCCTGATCCTCCAGATTGCCGGTCCGGATGGCAAGATCGCAGCCATCCTCTGCAAGATCGGCGATGGGGTCGCTGAACGACAGGTCGAGTTCGAGCGCGGGATATTGCTGCGCCAGCTCCAGCAGGATCGGAGCAACGCAGCGCCGGCCGAAATGCACGGGCATGATGACGCGCAGCTTTCCGCGTGGTTCGGAAAGTTGATCGGCCGCGAGCGCATCTGCAGCCTCGGCTTCCGCGATTACCATTCGGCAACGCTCATAATAGGCGCGCCCGAAGTCGGTCAGGCTCTGGCGGCGTGTGGTCCGGTTGATGAGGCGCACGCCCAGACGCTCCTCGAGAAATCGGACATGCTTGCCGACCATCGGTCCGGACAGATCGAGAGTGGCAGCAGCCGCCGCGAACGAGCCCAGATCGACGGCTTTGACGAACACGGCCATGCTCGTAAGGCGATCCATATTCAAAACTCTCAGTTTCCACTGTTCTGCCCAGGCAGCTATTTATCCGCCAGATGGCCGCTGGCATAGCATATTCGGTTCAAATATTTTGGAGTTATGACCGGATGGCACGTGTTGTTCGTTTTCATGAGCATGGTGGTCCCGAGGTTCTGCGCATCGAGAATATCGATATTCCTGGGCCAGGTCGGGGCGAGATTCAGATCCGGGTCAAGGCGTTGGGCCTCAACCGGGCCGAGGCGCTGCTGCGTTTGGGCACTTATATCCAGACGCCGCCGTTGCCTTCCGGTCTTGGCCTTGAGGCAGCGGGTATCGTCGAAGCGGTCGGCGAAGGCGTGGACGGTTTTGCGCCAGGTGACGCAGTCAGCGTCGTGCCGCCAATATCGATGGCCCGCTGGCCCGCCTATGGGGAGATTGCCACATATCCCGCCGAGCTCGTGGTCAAGCATCCGCCA
This sequence comes from Mesorhizobium sp., assembly GCF_004962925.1. Lineage (GTDB taxonomy): Bacteria > Pseudomonadota > Alphaproteobacteria > Rhizobiales > Rhizobiaceae > Mesorhizobium. Next base: position 4,661 of record NZ_SUEO01000226.1, read on the forward strand.
TCCCTCAGCTGGGAAGAGGCGGCAGCCGGCTGGATGCAATATCTCACCGCCTATGGTGCACTGATCGACATTGCCAAGCTCAGCAGGGAGGACTTTGTCGTCATCACCGCGGCATCGAGCAGTGTCGGACTTGCCGCGATCCAGATCGCCAACATCGTTGGTGCGACCCCGATCGCCGTCACGCGGACATCTGCCAAAAAGCAGGCCTTGCTCGAGTTCGGCGCCGCCCATGTCATTTCTTCAGCGGACGAAGATCTGGAAGCCCGGCTGAAGGACATCGCCGGTCCGGAGGACATCCGAGTGGTGTTCGACGCAGTCGGCGGCCCGATTTTCGCGCCTCTCACTGCCGCGATGGCACGGGGTGGCATTCTTATCGAATATGGCGGCTTGAGCCCCGAGCCGACGCCGTTCCCGCTGTTTACCGTGCTGGCCAAGATGCTAACGCTGCGCGGCTATCTCGTCCACGAAATCACTGGCGATCCGGTGAAGCTGGAGGCCGCCAAGGCGTTCATCCTCGACGGAATGATATCAGGTTCGCTAAAGCCGGTAATCGCCAAAACCTTTTCATTCGACCAGATCGTCGAAGCGCATCGCTTTCTCGAGTCGAACAAGCAATTCGGCAAGATTGTCGTGACGATTTGACCGGGCACTATTGGGATGGCCTCACGCCTGCGCGGCCAGCCAGTCCCGAACCTTGCGGGCATTGTCGCTGAGTTCGCGGTTCTTCGGCCAGATGATGTGGAAGCGCGTGCCGGTTCTCATCACATGGCTGGTGGCGCTCACCAGCAGGCCCGATGCCAGCAGTCGCTCGGCCAGATGCCGCCAGCCAAGCGCGATGCCTTGCCCCTCCATGACCGCCTGGATCACCAGCGCATAGTCGTTGATGCGCAAGCCTCGCCCGGCGTCGGCCTCCTTCAGGCTGGCCCCGGCGGAGTGGAACCACTCCTCCCAGCTCGCCGCCTCGCGAAACGGCTCCTCGAGATGGATGAGGCGGTGTGACGCCAATTCCTCGACGGTTTGCGGCAGGCCGAACTTCGCCACATAGCTGGCGCCGGCAACAGGAAAGATTTCCTCGTCGGCCAGCGGCAGGCAATGATAGTCCGGCCACTCCCGGGGCTCGCCACCGCGCACAGCGAGCGGAATGCCCTCGGCGATGATGTCGAGGTCGCGGTCAGCGGTCTGGATACGCAGATCGATGCCCGGCAATTCGTCGCGGAATTGCTGCAGGCGCGGCATCATCCAGAACGAGCCGAAAGCGGTCGACGCGGCAAGCGTCACATGGCCGCCGGTCGCCTGTAGGCGCAAATCCTCCGCCGATTTGCGGATGTGCGACAGGCCAAGCGAGACGTCGGCGTGAAAGCGGTCACCGGCTTCGGTCAGGCTGACTTGTCGATGGCGACGCTGGAAGAGTTTCGCGCCGAGCTGCTCTTCAAGCCCCCGGATCGCGTAGGACACGGCAGCCTGCGTCATGCCAAGCTCTCGCCCGGCGGCGGTAAAACTCGACAGCCGCCCGGCGGCTTCGAAAACGATCAGGCTGCCGGCGGACGGCAGCAGGTGGCGCAGGCTTCGCATAAGCTGAACTTATACAAGAGATCAGGATTTTCCAGCGTCACAGCTGTATTTTGTCTCGCTAAGTTGACTGGCTCTGGGAGGATGGAGTTTCCATGAACGCACCGGCCGCTGAAGTGACCGAACACGCCAATCGTCGAGCGGGTGGCCGCCTGGGGCGCAAGGCGCTGCGGGGAACTCCCATGGCGTCGTTTCCGACCCTGGTCCGTAAGATTCCGGTATATCAAATGGTCCCGGATGAGGCGGTGGAGCTGATTCACCAGGAGTCGCTCTCCATCCTCGAAGAGGTGGGGTGCGAGTTCCGCGACGACGAGGCCATTGCAATGTGGAAGGCGGCGGGAGCCGATGTCTCGGACACAAGAGTCCGGATCGACCGTGCCCTCCTGATGGAACTCGTCTCGAAGGTCCCGCCGGAATTTACGCTCAATGCGCGCAATCCCGAGCGTTCGGTGCGCGTCGGCGGAAACAACTCCATATTCGTGCCGATGTATGGGGCACCTTACGTGCGCGACCTCGACAACAACAGGCGCTACGGCACACTCGCCGACCTCAACAATTTCCACAAACTCGCTTACATGGCGCCGGCGCTGCACTCGTCGAGTTCGATCATCTGCGAGCCGATGGAAATCGCGGTGCCGAAGCGTCACCTTCACATCATCCATTCGGCGCTGAAGCACTCAGACAAGCCGTTTATGGGCATCGTGACCTCCAAGGATCGGGCGGAAGACACGATGGCGATGGCAGGCATCGTGTTCGGCGAGGATTTTGTCCGCGACAACCCGGTGCTGGTGGCGATCACCAACTGCAATTCGCCGCTGGTCTGGGATGCCACCATGCTGGATGCGATGAAAGTCTATGCGCGCCACAACCAGCCATTGATTCTCGCGCCCTTTGCGCTTTGCGGCGCCTCGACTTCGGCATCGGCCGTGGGAGCGGTCGCGCAGGTCAATGCGGAAGCGCTGGCAGGCATCGCGTTCACCCAGCTCCTGCGTCCGGGTTCGCCGCAGATCTACGGACAGTTCATGGTAACTGTCGACATGAAGACCGGTGCTCCCATGGGCGGCACGCCGGAGGCGGCCCAGATGATGTATCTGATGGGGGCACTGGCGCGAAAATACCGGCTGCCCTGGCGCACGTCGGGCTTCCATGTCGGGTCGAAGCTGAACGACGCCCAGGCGGGTTACGAGGCGAACATGCTGATGCATGCCGCCATCCTTGCCGGCGCCAACTACATCTGGCACTCCGCCGGCTGGCTCGAGGCCGGCCTGACCTGCGGCTATTCGAAATTTGCCACGGACTGCGAACAGCTTGTCGGCTGGTACAAATATGCTGGCGGTCTCCCGTTCGACGATTTCAAGGAGGCTATGGCGGCGATCCGCGAGGTCGGGCCGCAGGGCCATTTCCTCGGCACCCAGCACACGCTCGAGCACTTCGAGTCTGCCTTCTTCATACCCAGCATCATGGACTTCAATTCGTTCGAACAGTGGAAGGCCGAAGGGGCAAAGGACCACGATACCCGGGGTCGCGAGAAAGCGCGCAACATGCTCGCCGATTATGAGGAGCCGAAGCTCGATGAGGGCATCGCCGACGGTCTCAAAGATTTGATCGCGGCGCGCGAGGAGAAGCTGCCGGACAGCGTTAGTTGATGGGACAGGCGAAGACCTGACGGAACTTTAAGGGAGGAAAAAAATGACACTTTTCAGAAGCAATGGTGACCGCGTGCCGGGCGCCATCGAGGCGATGGCAGAAGAGGCGCGCGCGGGTCGCATGGACCGGCGCGAGTTTCTGGCCTTGGCAAGCGCCTTCGGCGCATCGACGGGCTTTGCCTATGGCATGATCGGTCTTGCCGGGCCGAAACAGGCTTTGGCGGAAGAGCCGAAGAAAGGCGGAACGCTGCACGTTTCGATGTCGGTGAAGGCACAAAAGGACCCGCGCACTTACGACTGGGTGGAGCTTGCGAACATTTCGCGCTGCTGGCTGGAGCCGCTTGTCCGCTACACGCGCGAATTCACTTTCGAGCCGGTCTTGCTCGAGAGCTGGGACGTCAACGACGACGCCACCGAATATGTGCTGCATGTGCGCAAGGGCATCACCTGGAACAACGGCGATACTTTCAACGCCGATGACGTGGTCTACAATCTGACGCGCTGGTGCGAGAAGGGTGCCGCCGGCAATTCGATGGCCGCCCGCGTCGGTGCGCTGATCGACGAAAAAACCGGCAAGGCAAGGGATGGAGCGATTGCCAAGGTCGACGACAACACGGTCAAGCTGACGCTGAACGAACCTGATATCTCGCTGATCCCCAACTTCACCGACTATCCGGCGCTGGTGGTCCATCGCAATTTCGACGCCGACGGTGCGGATCCTATCAAGAAGCCGATCGGTACCGGTCCCTTCGAGCTCGTCTCTTACGATGTCGGCCAGAAAGCCGTCGTCAAGCGCCGCGAGAACGGCAAGTGGTGGGGTGGTGAAGCGCCGCTCGACAGTGTTGAATTCATCGACTACGGAACCGACTTCAACGCCTCGGTGAACGCATTCGACTCCGGCGAGATCGACGTTAATTTCGAGACGCCCGCCGACTTCATCGACATCCTCGACAAGATGGGGCTGGAGAAATCCGAGGTCGCGACCGCGACGACGCTCGTTGCCCGGACCAACATCACGCACAAGCCCTATGACGACCAGCGGGTGCGCAACGCGCTGCAGATGGCCGTCGACAACAATGCGGTGCTCCAACTTGGCTACGCCGGGAGAGGGACCGTTGGTGAAAATCACCACGTCAGCCCGATCCATCCGGAATACTACCCGCTGCCCAAAAAGACGCGCGACGCGGCGGGCGCCAAGAAGTTGATGGCCGAGGCCGGACAGGCCGACTTCGAGCATGAACTGATCACCGTCGAGGACGATTGGCAAAAGAATACCGGCGACGCGATTGCCGGCCAGCTGCGCGAAGCCGGGATCAAGGTGAAGCGCACAGTGCTGCCGGGATCGACCTTCTGGAACGATTGGACGAAGTACCCCTATTCCATGACCATCTGGTACATGCGCCCGCTCGGCGTTCAGGTGTTGGCGCTCGGCTATCGCACCGGCGAGGCCTGGAATGAAACGGCGTATTCGAATCCCGATTTCGACGCCAAGCTCAAGCAGGCTCTTTCACTCATCGATGTGGAGAAGCGCCGCGAGGTCATGAAGGACGTCGAGCAGATCCTGCAGGATTCGGGCGTCATCGTTCAGCCGTTCTGGCAGAAGCTGTACAGCCATATGAACGAGAAGGTGAAGAACTACGCCGTCCACCAGACCTTCGAAATGGATCTCCAGAACGTCTGGCTGGACGCCTGAGGTAACGCTCAAGGTTGGCAAGCTGTGCTCGCAGACGAGGCGCTCGGGGATTTCATGGGCGGCAAAAAAGCCGGGATGCAGGATTCGTGGTATTGAACGGTTCCCACCACGAAAGCCTGGAGATTATCGGATGAGACTGACTGCGCTTGCCGCCGCCCTTTCGATCGCAGCACCTGGGGCCGCCTTCGCCGGTCCGGCATCCAATGCGGTGAAGTTCTTCTACATGCCCGAGGTCAAATTCGAGGCCGACGCGAAATACCGCGACCGCTTCACCGAGCCGGTGACCAAGCTGTTCGACCTCAACGACCAGGCGCAGAAGAACAAGCCGGACGAGGTGCCTTGCATCGACTTCGCCCCCGGTCTCGACGCACAGGATTTCGACGAGAAGACAGTCGCCAAGACGTTGAAGTTGTCTGAAGCAGTGGATGGCGATCGCGCCGAGGTGACGGCGACGTTCAACCTTTTCCCGGAAGGCGATGAATCCAAACGCGAAATGGTCTGGTCGCTCAAGAAGATCGACGGCCAGTGGAAGATCGCCGACATCACCTCGAAGACCAACGGCTGGACGCTGAGTGCGCTCGAATGCCTGGCTGGCCAGACTCCGGAGTGATGCCATGGTCCGCGTCCTGGCGCTGGCGACTGTGTGC
>NZ_SUEO01000227.1 GCF_004962925.1 Mesorhizobium sp.
ATCGACGAAATTGTCGACCTTGGCGAGCTTGATGCGCTTTCCGGTGGCAAGGCTCTCGCTCAGGCTTGGCGCGCCGGCCGGCTCGCAAAAGACGAAGCGCGTGTCGCGGCGCTGGTCGGCGAAATAATGCGTCACACCCGCGGCCAGACCGCCGCCGCCGACCGGCAGCATGATGATGTCGGGCATCCGGGCGCCAGGCATCTGGCCTGATATCTCGTAGGCGACAGTCGCCTGCCCCTCGATGATATCCTTGTGGTCGAACGGCGGCACCATATGCGCGCCGGCACTTTCGGTGAATTCGAAGGCGGCGCGGTAGCAGTCGTCGAAAAAGTCGCCGACCAGCCTGATCTCGACGAACTCGCCGCCGAACAGCCGCGTCTTGTCGATCTTCTGCTGTGGCGTCGTCACCGGCATGAACACCACGCCCTTTTTGCCGAAATGACGGCACACGAAGGCGAAACCCTGCGCGTGGTTGCCGGCGGAGGCGCAGACGAACAGCTCGGCATCGTTGCCGGCGTCGAGTGCCTTGCGGAAGAAGTTGAAGGCGCCCCTGATCTTGTAGGAACGCACCGGCGACAGGTCCTCGCGCTTCAGCAGCACGCGCGCTCCGGTCTTTTTCGACAGATAGTCGTTTTCCTGCAGCGGCGTTTCGGGGAAAATCTGGCGGATCGCGGCAGCGGCGGCAGCGACGCGGGAGGAGAAACTGGTCATGGCAAGATCACCCGGGTCGTCTGTGGGTAGCGCAGCATGCATTTGGTTTGCCGCGACACGGTGGTCGCAAACCTAGCACACGGCGCGTGCGTTTGATCCCAGCCTATTGCATATCCAATCCCGCGAAGCCATTGTCCGGCCGGTTCATGCGCCCCGTCACGGGGTATTCCCAGAATCCTTGCAAGCACTTGGAGGCGTTTGTTCATGCCTGTCGCACCGGTTGCCCTGAAAACCATGTCGCTGCCGGAATTCGGCGAGCCGACGGTGATGCCGCTCGTTGCGCGCACCACCTACGAGGCACGCATCGGGGCACTGGCGGCGCGCGGCAGCAGGTTCGGATTCGATGCGTTCGTCGTCTATGGCGACCGCGAGCACGCGGCCAATGTCGCCTATCTCACGGGCTACGATCCGCGTTTCGAGGAAACGCTGCTGGTCATCGTTCCCGGCAAACAGCCGAAACTCCTCGTCGGCAATGAGGGCTGGGGCTATGCCGAGATCTGCGATGGACCTTACGAACGTGTCCTCTACCAGACGTTCTCGCTGCCGGCGCAGCCGCGCGACCGCTCGCCGGCGCTCCTCGATATCCTTGCCGACTGCGGCCTGAAAGCCGGCCAGCGCATCGGCGCCATCGGCTGGAAACCGTTCGGTCCCGGCGATGCCGGCTTTGGCGAAACAACCCTCGACTTGCCCTCCTTCATCGCCGACACGCTGCGCACGCTTGCCGGCGACAAGCACACTGTGGTGAATGCGGCGAACCTTTTGATGAACCCGGCAGACGGCCTGCGCGCGATCAATGAAGCCGACCAGCTCGCGTCCTTCGAATTCGCCGCGACCTATTCGTCGCAAGGCCTGCGCAACGTCCTAGAAGGCATCGAACCCGGCATGACCGAGTTGCAGGCGGCGCGGCTGATGGGCATCAACGGCTACCGCAATGCTGCCACCTCATGCTGTCGGCCGGCAAGCGCGCGCCCTATGGTCTGCCAAGCCCCCGCCTCGACGTCATCAAGCGCGGCGATCCGATCACCATGGCCTATGGCCTCCACGGTTCGCTCAATGCCCGTGCTGGTTTCCTGACCGAGGACGCAGCCGAGCTTCCGCGTGATATAAGCGACTATGTCGAAAAACTGGTCGCGCCCTATTTCGCTGCCGTCGTCGACTGGTACGAGACGGTCGGCATCGGCGTTACCGGCGGCGCCTTGTGGAAAGCCGTGCACGACCGCATCGGCGATCCGTTCTTCGGCGTCTCGCTCAATCCCGGCCACCTCGTCCACATCGACGAATGGATGCATTCGCCGATATTCGCGGGCTCCGACATCGCGCTGAGATCCGGCATGGCGCTGCAGGTCGACATCATTCCGGCAACCGGGACGGATTATTTCACCACCAACATCGAGGACGGCATCGCGCTCGCCGACCAGGCCCTGCGCGAGGAAATCGCCGCGCGTCATCCCGAAGCCTGGCGCCGCATTGAGGCGCGCCGCGCCTTCATGACGGACGTGCTCGGCATTCGTCTCAAGCCGGAAGTGCTGCCCTTCTCCAACATCCCGGCATTCCTGCCGCCGTTCTGGCTTTCGCGCAACAGTGCGATGGCCGTCGCCAGACGCTGAGCGCATTTCGGCCGGCCATGACTTACTTCTGCCGCACTTCGACTGTCCGGGAGGGTTCGCGGAGGTTGGATAGGCCTTTTGGCCGGAGTGGAATTTCAGAGTTGAAGAAGATCAGTATCATTGCGCTTGCCTTGCTTGTTGCCGGCTGCGGCGGCCGGCAAACCGAGGAACTGCTCGGCAGTGCCATTGTTTCCGCGCCGGTGACGGAAATTGCCGGCAACCACTCGATCTTCATCGCCACGACGCGCAAGCGCTCCGACGACCCCAGCAAGGTCTTCGACCGCGAGCGCTCGGCCACGCTGAACTATGCCCGCGTCAACGTCACCGTGCCGGGAAGCCACGAAACCGGCCAAATCGAGCGGCGCTCGCGCGGCAAGTCGAACGACCCGGCCAAATACTTCATGGCCTCCGAGGTCGTCGGCTACGACACCGCGCCGAAATTCTCCAGCGCGCTCAGCGCCGACATCGCCGCGCGTGGCGGCCGCGTCATGCTCTTCGTCCATGGCTACAACACCGGCTTCGACGCCGCAGTCTACCGCGTCACGCAGATCGCCCATGATTCCGGTTATCCGGGCACACCGGTGCTGTTTTCCTGGGCGTCCGGCGCCAAGACCAGGGACTATGTCTACGACAGGGAAAGCGCCAGTGCTGCCCGCGACCAGTTGGAAGTGACGCTGAGGATGCTGGCGCAGACCGGGGCGCGACGCATCGACATCGTCGCCCATTCGCTGGGAACCTGGGTCACCATGGAAGCGCTGCGCCAGCTCGCCATCAACGGCGACCGCGATCTCGGCGGCAAGCTCGGCGACGTGGTGCTGGCCTCGCCCGACATCGATGTCGACGTGTTCAAGAGCCAGATGCGCCGCTATGGCAAGCCGAACAAGCCGTTCATCCTGCTCCTGTCCGACGACGACCGGGCGCTGCGGCTCTCCGGCCTGATCGCCGGTTCGCGGCCACGCGTCGGCGACTACAAGGACGCGGCCGACCTCGCCGACTATGGCGTGAGCGTCGTCGATCTCTCCAGCGTCAAGGGATCGGATCGCTTCAACCACACCAAATTCGCCGACAACCCAGAGCTGGTGAAGATGATCGGCCAGCGTCTGCGCGAGGATGACGGATTTGCCAGCGATCGCGAGGTGACCGACCGCATCCACCTGCTCGGACAGTAGGTGCGTTCCACGCCCAGTTCCGGAGGCTTTCGTCGTGCATGTTCACGATTGCGGCACCATCGGGTCACTTTCAACTGGACCAGGCCGGGCTCTGGCTCTATCGAAATAGCGAGCGACGTCACCAGGTTGACGTCCCCTCTGCGGGAGCCTGCGTGACCGTGCCTTCGAAGATTTTTCTCGTCGTGGCCTTCGCGCTCGCTGTCACCGGATGTGCCGGCAGGAGCACGCACGACCTTCTCAACAAGACGACTGTCACGGTGCCTGCCTCCGACATCGCGGCCACGCATGAGATCTTCGTCGCCACCACCCGCAAGAAAGCCACCACCGATCCGCGGCAGGTGTTCGACGGCAATCGCTCGCTGAGCACCAGCTTTGCCCGCGTCGAGGTGACGGTTCCGAAGGTCCATCAGCTTGGCGCCATCGAGCGCGTCAAAGGGTCCGCCAACAGCAATCCGGCGAAGGATTTCACCGCGACGAATGTCGCCTTCTATGAAGGCGCCCCGCAATTCGCCAAGGCGGTCGGCGCCGACATCGCCATGCGCGGCGACCGCGCGTTGGTTTTCGTGCACGGCTTCAACAACGGTTTCGACGACGGCGTCTACCGGCTGACGCAAATCGCGCACGATACGAAATATCCCGGCACGCCAGTGCTGTTCTCATGGGCATCGAGCGGCAAGACCACGGGCTACATCTACGACAAGGAAAGCGCCAATGCCGCGCGCGACGATCTCGAAGAGACGCTGCGCATGCTGGCCAAGACGAAGGTCAAGAGCATCGACATCATCGCCCACTCGATGGGCACATGGGTGACGATGGAGGCGCTGCGTCAGCTTGCCATCACCGGCGACCGCGATCTCAGCGACAAGCTTGGCTATGTCATCCTTGCCTCGCCCGACATCGATGTCGATGTGTTCAAGAAGCAGATGATCCGCTACGGCAAGCCCGACAAGCCGTTCGCCATCCTGCTTTCGGGCGACGATCGCGCCCTCAGGCTCTCCTCCTTGATCTCCGGCGACAAGCCGCGCGTCGGCGACTATGGCGATGCGGCCGACCTCGCCAGCTATGGTGTTTCGGTGGTCGACCTCACCAAGACCAAAGGCGGCGACCGCCTGAACCACGCCAAATTCGCCGACAACCCGTTCCTGGTGCAGTTGCTTGGCGACCGGCTGCGCGCGCCGGCCGGCCTGGCATCGGAAGAAGCCAATCCGGCGCAGCCAATCGACAATCTCGGCCAGGGCATAGGCAAGGCCGTCGGCTCCGTCGCCGAGATCGTCATCACCACGCCGTTCAGGGTACTGACCATCGCCACCGGCGGATGAGTAGCGTCTGAAGCCTGGACTAATTTCAGTCGCCGATTTCAGACAAACAAATCGACTTTCTGGAACGTCGTCACGTCGATCAGGCCGACATCGGAAATCCTCAGTTCCGGGATGACGACCAGCGCCAGCAGCGAATGCTGCATGTAGGCGTTGTTCAGCGAACAGCCCATCTTGCGCATCGCCTCGGTCAGCTTGTCGGCCTTGGCCGCGACGATTTCGGCGCGCTCGTCCGACATCAGCCCGGCGATCGGCATTTCGACCAGTGCCACTTCCTTGCCCTTGGAGAACAGCACGACACCACCGCCGACCTCGCCCAGCCGGTTGACCGCCAATGCCATGTCCCGCTTGCTGGTGCCGACGACGATGATGTGGTGCGCATCATGCGCCACGCTGGAGGCCATGGCGCAGTCGGCCATATAGCCGAAACCTGAAACGAAGGCATTGGTGACGCCGCCGGTGCCCCGGTGGCGCTCGACCACCGCGATCTGGCAGACGTCGTTGCGGCGGTCCATGGCGACCAGCCCGTCTTCCACCGGAAGATCGGCCTCGAGAGCCCGCGTCGGCGCCTGGTTCTCGATCACGCCGATGACCCGCACCCGCACCTCGTTGGCGCCCATCGGCGCCACGATGTCGAAATCCCCTGACTTGAGCTTCTTGCCGAGCTTGACGGTGTTCTTCGCCGTCTTCGGATAGTCATAGGCCGGAATGTCGATTTCGAGCTTGCCGCCCTTGGCCAGCCTTACGCCGCGGCCATAAACCTCGTCGATGGTCATTGCGGCCAGATCGGAGACGATCAGCAGATCGGCGAGCCGCCCCGGCGCGATCGAACCCAACTCGCGCTCCAGCTTGAAATGCTGGGCGGTGTTGAGCGTCGCCATCTGGATCGCCGTCACCGGCTTCAACCCCTGGCTGATGGCGTGCCGGACCACTCGGTCCATATGGCCTTCATGGACAAGCGTGCCGGAATGGCTGTCATCGGTGCACAGGATGAAATTGCGCGGATCGAGTCCGCTCTCCGTCACCGCCTTGATCTGCGAGGCGACGTCGTACCAGGCCGAACCCAGCCGCAGCATCGCCTTCATGCCCTGGCGGACGCGGGCGATGGCGTCCTCGGCGCGCGTGCCTTCGTGGTCGTCCTCGGGGCCGCCGGCGACATAGCCGTGGAACGGCAGACCGAGATCGCGCGAGGCGTAATGGCCGCCGACGGTCTTGCCCGCCCTCACCGTCGCGGCGATCTCGCCCGACATCACCGGATCGTTGGCCGAGACACCGGGAAAATTCATCACCTCGCCAAGCCCGATGATGTTTTCCCAGGTCATCGCTTCTGTGACATCTGCGATCGTCAGCTCGGCGCCGGCATGCTCCAGCCCCGGCGCGGAGGGCACGCAGGACGGCATCTGCACGTGCACGTTGATCGGCATGGCGACAGCCTCGTCATGCATCAGCCGCACCCCCGGCAGGCCGAGCACGTTGGCGATCTCATGGGGGTCGATGAACATCGAGGTGGTGCCATGCGGGATAACCGCGCGGCAGAACTCCGTCACCGTCACCATGCCGCTCTCGACATGCATGTGCGCATCGCAAAGGCCCGGCACCAGATAGCGCCCGCCAGCGTCGACTACTTTGGTGCCCTGCCCGATGGCGTGACCGGCATTCGGCCCGCAATAGGCGAAGCGGCCGCCGGCAATGGCAATGTCGGTGCCGGCGATAATCTCGCCGGAATGGACGTTGACCCAGCGCCCGTTGCGGATGACGAGATCGGCGGGCCTCCTGCCCATCGCCACGTCGACCAGATGCGTCGCCACCTCGGCCCAAGGTTTTGGTTTCGTCGCATTCGCGGTCTTCGCCATGAGGACACTCCTGTTTGCCCGACTGTGCCAAGCCGATGGCGTTTTGACCAGCGCGATCAGCGGATCGCTCAAACGCTACCAAGTCTTCACGTCGCGTTGCGAGTTCCAGGGCAATCGCTTCAGGTTCGCGCTGCCCCTCATCCGCCTGCCGGGCACCTTCGCAAAGGATTTCGCCAATCTTCAGCGTTGCAGAAAGGACGCCGGCGTTGCGGCCGGCAGGCGGATGAGGGGCGGCGGCGACTTCGAGAGTTGGTCCATCGCGGGACAAGTTTGTTCCTGCTTTATGACGGCAGTTATGCTAGGAATTTATTCATAGTGCTGATTTGCGCCGACGACCCGCCGCCGAGGCGGGTTTTTTGTGTCGGCGCCGGCCGCTAAGAGTCCTCCCGCTGTTCCCTGTCGCGGCAGTTGAGAAGCTCGACCAGATCGTCGGCCTCTTCGATGGGCATGTCGATCAAGGGGACGCCCACCTCGACAACCGGCAGGCCCGTGAACACATCGATGATGTCCCAGGTGCCTTCAGGTGTCTTCTCAATGTCGTATCGTTGAGCCATGGGGTGGAGGGAAGACCTGGCGCGTTACCCGGTCATCGCTCGTTTGGGCTCCGGCATTGCGGAAATGGTTCCCGCCCGGCCTGGTCAAGCGCCTCAAGCAATGCGGCAAGAGTGCTGGGCAGCCGGAGGTCGACAGCCAGATTTAGCACGTCGTGTAAATGCCGGCGATTGTCTTTGGAACGGATCAATTGCCGTACGGCTTCGGCAACAGACTTCCCTTGTCCTGTGTCAAACTCTGTCATGTTCGGGGTTCCAGTAGCTTTACCGAAACTCAGCCGCTACGAAATAGTTCCAGCGATCTTGTTTGAATCTCAACGGGTGACTGGTCCGTCGCTGGGTTTCGTTCCTCGCTGCCTCCTTCGGCGGTTTGCTAAGCTGAGTTCGAAGCCTGCGGCAATGCCGTGGTCGTTGACTTCCCACCTCAAAAAGATGTTGGATCGACAATCCGAAATCCGCAGGGGGGAGCACATGACCCGTTTCTGGAAAGCGTTCGGTTTCGTCACCCTGTTTGTCGTCATGGCGGGCTTCGCATCCGCTGAAGAACGCTGGCAGACCTTGCCCGAGCCGGCGGCCATGCCCAAGCCTGAGCAGAGCGGCTACGCACCGGTCAACGGCATTCAGATGTACTATGCCGTTTTCGGCGCCGGCGATCCGGTGCTGCTCATCCATGGCGGCCTTGGCCATGCCGACATCTGGGCAAGCCAGGTGGCAACGCTGTCCAAGACCCACAAGGTGATCGTCGCCGACAGCCGTGGCCACGGCCGCTCCACCCGCACCGATCAGCCCTTTGGCTACGATTTGATGGCATCCGACTATCTGGCGCTGCTCGACCACCTCAAGATCGACAAGACCGCGCTTGTCGGCTGGAGCGACGGCGGCATCATCGGCATCGACATCGCGCTCCACCACCCCGAGCGGCTGACAAGGCTCTATGCGCAGGCCGCCAACGTGACCACCGACGGCGTCGACCCGGGCGTCATGACCAACAAGACTTTCGCCGCCTATATCGAGCGCAGCGGCAAGGACTACGCCCGGCTTTCCAAGACGCCCGGCGAGTACGACGCCTTCGTGACGCAGATCAGTCACATGTGGGAGACGCAACCGGCGTGGACCAAGGAACAGCTCGGCACCATCACCACCCCGACGGCGATCGTCGCCGGCGACCATGACGAAGCGATCAAGCGCGAGCACACCGAATACATGGCCACGGCGATACCCGGCGCCAAGCTCATCATCCTGCCCAATGTCAGCCATTTCGCCTCGCTGCAGGCGCCGGATGAATACAGCCAGTCGGTGCTCGATTTTATCGACGCGAAGTAAAGTCATCGTCCAGGCCACGGATGGCAGAAGACGGCTTGACGGCCTTTGTCTGGCGTCTGAAAAGGGCTGGCCTGCGGACGTGGCGGAATTGGTAGACGCAAGGGACTTAAAATCCCTCGATCTCTGATCGTACGGGTTCGAGTCCCGTCGTCCGCACCAGCAACAGCGGCAGCCTCACCGGTCGGTCACTTGTTCAGATCCGGCCGGCGGCGCACCTTGTGCCTGCGCGCAAAGCAGATCGGCGGGCGGCTCAGACAGCGGATCAGGCGCGGATCGGGTTCAGCTTCAGATGCTGGATCAGGATGATCGTCTTGGCATCGATAATGCGGCCGTCGTAAATGCCGGCCAAAGCCTCATCGAGCGGCATTTCCAGAACCTCGATGTCCTCGCCCTCTTCCGGCGCGCCGCCGCCGTCCGAGATGCGGTCGGCGGGCGAGTAGCGCGCGACGAAGAACCAGAGCCGCTCGGTCACGCTGCCAGGGCTCATATAGGGCGCAAACAGCCGTTCGACGTCCTTCAGCCGGTAGCCCAGTTCCTCTTCCGCCTCCTTGCGGATGCAGGTTTCCGGATCGTGTTCATCGAGCAGGCCGGCACAGGCCTCGATCAGCGGCTCGCGGTGGCCGGTGACGTAGGCCGGGTAGCGGAACTGCCGCACGAGCAGAACCGTCGAGCGCTCGGGGTCGTAAGGCAGGATCACCGCCCCGTCGCCGCGATCGTAGGTCTGGCGGATCTGCGTCTCCCATTGGCCGTCACGCCGGCGATAATCGAGGACGGTCTTTTTCAGGATGGCCCAGTCGTCGGAAAGGACTTCTTCCGAACGGATGCGAATGCGGTCTTCCATGGTGAACTCCGTGCTGCCGGTGGCGAGGCGTAACCGCGAACCGGCGTTTGCGCAATCCCGGCAGCATGGCAGCCGGGAAGAGGCCAGGGCAATCGCATATGGGCAAGAGCCCCCTCACCCGGATTGCCAACCGAATTGCGAAGAGCAATTCGGGGCAATCCGACCTCTCCCCGAGGGGAGAGGAGGTCGCCAGCGTTGATGCCGACCTTTTCTCCCCAGCGGGGAGAAGGTGGCCGCCCACGGGTCTTGCCTTCGGCAAGCCCGAGGACAGGCTCCGCGGCCGAATGAGGGGGACTCCCATATGCGATTGCTCTGCCCTTGTGGGGAGAGAGAGGCAGATTCGCCGACGGCGCCTGCTCCAGATTGGGCGCGCCATCATTTCCTGAGCAATTGGTCCAGAGGCGCGCTTCACCGCCTCGTGTATGGCGCAGGCGCAATCCATTGCCTAAATAGCGGCAACCCCTCCCCGGAGTTTTTTGATGACCACATCCCTTTTCCAGCCGATCACGCTTGACGGCCTCACCTTTCCCAACCGCATCGCGGTCGCGCCGATGTGCCAGTATTCCGCCGATGACGGTTCCGCCAGCGACTGGCACCTGTACCACTGGATGAACCTGGCGATGTCCGGCGCCGGCATGGTCACCGTCGAGATGACCGACGTCGAGCGGCGCGGCCGCATTTCGCATGGCTGCCTCGGCCTTTATTCCGACGACAACGAGGCTGCCGCCCGACGCGCGCTGGAT
>NZ_SUEO01000228.1 GCF_004962925.1 Mesorhizobium sp.
ACGAGGTGCTGGTGACGGTGGACGGCGACGCCGTCCAGCAGATCGCCGTCTCCTTTGGCCTCGAGGTGCGCTCGCAGCGCCAGTCTCTGCTGCTCGGCACCACGCTGGTGCGCTTCGGCATACCCGATGGCCGTCCAGTCGGCGTCGTGCTGGCGCAGCTTGCCGCCGACGGCCGCACCCTGCGGCGCGAGCCCAACCACATCTACTCGCTGCAGCAGGCAGCCACGATCGTCAACTATGCCTTCGAGCGCATCGCGCTCGATTCGGGAGAGGCGAGCGGCGAGAATGTCCGCGTCGCCGTCATCGACACCGCCATCGACGACACCAATCCGGCGCTCTCCGGCGTCATCGCCAATCAGTTCGACGCCATGCCCGATGTGCCGATCGAGGCGCGCGATCACGGCACCTCGATCGACGGCCTGATCGCCGGCGTCGGCGCGCTCAAAGGCATGGCGCCGGGCGCCAGGATCTATCACGCCCGTGCCTTCGAGGGCGGCAAGTCGACCATGGACGTTATCCTGTCGGCGCTCGACTGGGCGGCTGAGCAGGATGTCCGCATCATCAATATGAGCTTCGTCGGACCGAATAACGACCTGCTCGGCATCGTCTGCCGCAATGCTCGCGCCTTGGGCATCGTGCTGGTCGCCGCCGCAGGGAATAACGGGCCGAAGGCGCCCTACGGCTACCCCGCCGCCTTCGACGGCGTCATCGCGGTGACCGCCACCGATGCCAAGGACGGGCTGATGCAGGAGGCCAATCGCGGCGCCTATGTCTTCCTCTCCGCCCCCGGCGTGGAGATGGTGGCGCCGAGCGGTGCCGGTTCGGATGTGGTCACCGGCACCTCGTTTGCCGCAGCGATCGTGACCGGCGCGGTCGCCAATCTGTTACATGCCGCGCCCGACCGTTCCGCCGACTGGATCGAGAAGGCATTGGCCGCCACCGCCAAGGATCTCGGCCCCAAGGGCAGGGACAACGATTTCGGCTATGGTCTGCTGGACACCAGGGCGGCCGAGGCAGCCAAGGAGTAGGTTTTGCGCTTCAAGCTTCTGTTTGTGCATTGTCCCAAACCGCAACACTTTTTAAGCGACATGCAATAGGCTCAAAACTCGTTGCCGAAGATGGCCGAGATGAGTGGTTTTCTGCCCTCCGCCTCGCCAATCGGAACGAGCAGGCAGCGCCAACAGCAGATGTCCCCGATTGTCGCGGGTAAGCCCTGTCGGCGCTCCCTATGCTTCTCGACTTGGCACTATTCCTTTGACGGCCCAAGCTACGCTCGCAAAACTGCGTGGGCCGTCTGGTTGATCACATAGGTAGGCTTGTCTAACACTGGCTTGAACTTTCTCCGGAACGCCATCAGGCAGCGTGGCCAAGAATGCTGCCAACGTGCCTTGGCCGTTGATAAGTGGAAGCCAATAGTCGTCAAACTTCGCAAATTCCATTCGAATGGTTAGCGTCGCTTCTGTGATTTGTTGAAGGCCAGCACCAACGAATGCGCGCGTCATCTCGCCGGGGAACGTCATGGGTCTCACTAAAGCGAGGCGACGCCGGGCGAGTGCACTAGGCTCGATTGCGGCGATGGTATCCCAGAAAATGCGCTGGCTGGGCATTCCCCCAAAGGTGTCCCAAACGGTCGCAGCAACGACGCCACCGGGTCGCACCACGCGAAGCATCTCACTTACCGCCTGATGGGGGTCCGACACAAAATGTAGAACGAGCATAGACAGAGCGCGATCGAATTGATTTTCGCCGAATGGTAACGCACAAGCATCGCCTTGGCTTGCAGTTATCCGAGAGTCGCTGTTCCGCCGCCTCAACGCCTCAATGAATTGTTCCTCGTAATCTATAGCCTCGATGGTTGAGATATTTGCTCGGGCTGGGATCAAGAACGTCAAGCTGCCCGTTCCACATCCAACATCTATGATCCGCTCTCCATCCGCAGCGCCGGCGAAATCCAAAAACAATGGGGCTAGACGCCTGCTCCATCTGCCCATGTATTGATCGTAGCCATCAGCGCCTTTTGAAATGAAGGTTGAAGACATATTCTGCCTCGAATAAAGGATGCGCAATCGTCGTAGCTTAGCACCCGGCGCACAGGTGGCTAGTAAACATTGACTCAAGGCCGCATGTCCGCTTTGGGGTCAGGGCTTGCCGTAGAAGTTCTACGAACGAAAGGCCGAGAAGGATCGAACTCTGTCGCTCTGAGTGATTGAGTTTTTTGACCGCTAACCCGGTGCGCCGGCGACCGATCCCCTGATCACCAGATCGACCGGCCAGACTTCGCCGCGGGCGCCCTCCTCCAATCCGGAAATCCGCGCCGCCAGCCGCTCGGCGATGCGCGCGCCGGCCAAGCGGATTGACGAACGCGTCGTCGACAACGGTACCGAAAAATTCTCCGGCTTCAGCCAGGGGAAGACGTCGTCATGGGCGATCAGCGACAGGTCGCCCGGAATGGTCAGGCCGAGATCGCGCACCGCGCGCACGACGCCGAGCGCCATGATCAGGCTGGAACAGACGATCGCGGTCGGCGCATCGCTGCGCTCGAGCAGCCGTCTGGCGGCGCGATAGCCGTTCTCTTCGGTCATGACGAGGGAACAGACATGGCCTTCGCCAAGCACCAGACCGCTCGCCGCCAGTGCCCGGCGCACGCCCCGCTCGCGATGGATGGCGAAGGTCTCGCCGTCATCGCCGTTGATCAGCGCCAGCCGCCGGTGACCGAGTTGGACGAGCAGCCGTGCCGCCTCATGGAAGGCGCCCTCATTATCGATGTCGGTGAAAGGATAGTCGAAATCGAGCCCTTCGCTGCGGCCATGAACGATAAACGGGATGCCGAGCGTGTTGACCAGCGCCACCCGTCGGTCGGCCGGCCTCGGCGAGGAGATGTAGACGGCGTCGACCTGCCGGTTGGCGACGATACGCCGGTAGGTCGTCTCCTGGTCATCGGCATCGGCCGGGGACAGCACCAGGTCGAGTTCGTGCGAACGGGCGTAGTCGCCCAGACCGGACAGGAATTCGACGAAATGCGGGTCGATGTCGACGGCCGCGCCGGTCGGCAAGACATAACCGATCATCCCGGTCTTGCCGGTCGCCAGCCTGCGCGCGCTCGGGTTTGGGCGGTAGCCATGGCGCTTGGCGGCGTCGATCACCCGCCGACGCGTTTCCTCATTGACTTCGGGGTAGCCGTTCAGCGCACGGCTTACCGTTGTCTGCGAAAGCGCCAGCATATGGGAGAGCTGTTTGAGGTTCACCGGAGGCCTCCAAGCCTCAAAGCGCTTTAACTATGGATCGCCTGGCCGCTACGGGCAGCATGACTGATGCAAAGACCATATGCACCGTTTCCGACGAGTTTGAAGCAAAATTTGCTGTTGCAGCGCCAAAAAAGTGTGCTGCAGCGCACTTTATTTGCTCTTTTATGTCGCGAATTAAATCGATTGGTCTACCACCCCCTTGACTTCTGAGTGATTCAGTGGCGTGATCGAAAAGACCAAAGCGCTTTGGAAGACTCTTCGAAAGGTTGCGGTTCCTTTCCGACTGAGTCACAGTCCTGCAGCGTCGGCGGACGGAATGGAGGTTTCGTCCGAGTGTTTGTCACCACTGGGAGGGAATACCGATGAAGAAAATGCTTCTGCTGAGCGCCGCCTTTGTCGCGCTCGCCCTGGGCGCACCGGCGCAAGCCGAACTGAAGTTCAAGCCGGGCGAGGATCCCCGCTTCAACTGGGCGAATTACGAAGAGCTCAAGAAAGTCGACCTCAAGGGCGAGACGCTGTCGATCTTCGGACCATGGCGCGGTGAGGACGAGGGCCTCATCCGCACCGTTCTCGACTATTTCTCGGAAGCCACAGGTGCCGAGATCAAATACTCCTCATCGGAAAATTACGAACAGCAGATCGTCATCGACACGCAGGCCGGCAGCCCGCCTAACATCGCCGTGCTGCCGCAGCCGGGCCTGATCCAGGATCTGGCGTCCAAGGGCCTGCTGACGCCGCTCGGCGACGACACCGCCAACTGGATCAAAGACAATTACGGCGCCGGCCAGTCATGGGTCGATCTCGGCACCTTCAAGGACAAGGACGGCAAGCCGGGCTTCTTCGCCTTCCCCTACAAGGCTGACGTGAAGTCGCTGGTCTGGTACTCGCCGGACAATTTCGAGGAAGCCGACTACGAGGTGCCGAAGACGCAGGAAGAGCTCGCCGAGCTCGAAAAGAAGATCATCGCCGACGGCGGCACGCCATGGTGCATCGGGCTCGGTTCGGGCGGCGCCACCGGCTGGCCGGCGACCGACTGGGTCGAGGACATCATGCTGCGCACCCAGACGCCCGAGACCTACGACAAGTGGGTGAAGAACGAGATTCCGTTCAACGATCCCGCAGTGGTCAATGCCATCGACATTTTCGGCAAGATTGCGACCGACGACAAGATGGTCGACGGCGGCGCCAAGGCGGTTGCCGCGACCGACTTCCGCGACAGCCCGAAAGGCCTCTTCTCGGTACCGCCGAAATGCTATCTGCATCATCAGGCGTCGTTCATCCCGACCTTCTTCCCGGAAGGCACTGAGATCGGCCAGGATGCCGACTTCTTCTACTTCCCACCCTATGCTTCCAAGCCCGATCTCGGCACCCCGGTGCTCGGCGCCGGCACGCTGGCCATGATCACGAAAGATAGCAAGAGTGCCCGCGCGTTCATCGAATTCCTGAAGATGCCGCTCGCCCATGAGATCTGGATGGCCCAGGGCGGTTTCGTGACGCCGCTCAAATCGGTCAACAAGGAGGCCTATGCCAGCGACGCGCTGAAGAAGCAGGGCGAAATCCTTGCCGAAGCCTCGACCTTCCGCTTCGACGGGTCCGACCTGATGCCGGGCAAGATCGGCGCCGGCGCCTTCTGGACCGGCATGATCGATCTCGTCGGCGGCAAGTCCGCCCAGGATGTCGCCACCGACATCCAGAAGAGCTGGGACGCGATCAAGTAGGCGGCCCCGCTGAACGTGCGGACTAGGATCCTTCGTGGATCCGGGCTTCGGCGGCCCGGATCCGACCGGCAGCCCGCGCCGCAACAATCTTTAATTTTATGAGCACATTCCGGCATGACGCGACAAGCAAGAGCAAAACCCTGCCTTGCATCCGGTCGCGTTCCAAACAACTGAATCGGCTCATGATCCCGTCGCCAAAGCCATTCTCGACTGGCGGATCATGCGCAGAGGGAGGGACCCGTGGCGGCTCAGATTTTCTCGGCCATATTCGTCATCGTCGTCGGTGTCGGCGGCTGCGTCGCCTATTTCTGGGGCGCCAACAAGCTGGTGGACATCATCTTCCCGTCGCGCGGCGTCGCAGGTGCTGCGGCCATCGACAATTTGCGCCGGCAAGGGATGATCCGGCCATGGCTGTTCGTCGGCCCGGCCATGATCATCCTCACCATCTATTTGATCTACCCGGTCGTGGAGACGCTCAGGCTGTCGTTTCTCGATCGCGGCGGCGCCAATTTCGTCGGCTTCGCCAACTATGAATGGGCATTAGGCGACCGCGAGTTCCGCACCTCCATCCTCAACAACATCATCTGGCTGGCGGTCGTGCCCGCCGCCTGCACTTTCCTCGGGCTGATCATCGCCGTCCTCACCGACAAGATCTGGTGGGGCACCATCGCCAAGAGCCTGATCTTCCTGCCGCTGGCCATCTCCTTCGTCGGCGCCAGCGTCATCTGGAAATTCATCTACGAGTATCGCGGCGCGGGCCAGACGCAGATCGGCCTGCTCAACGCCATCATCCAGTATTTCGGCGGCCAGCCGCAGGTCTGGATATCGCTGCCGTTCTGGAACAATTTCTTCCTGATGATCATCCTGATCTGGATCCAGACCGGCTTTGCCATGGTCATCCTGTCCTCTGCCTTGCGGGGTATTCCCGAAGAAACGCTGGAAGCGGCCGTCATCGACGGCGCCAATCCATTCCAGATCTTCTGGAAGATCATGGTGCCGCAGATCTGGGGCACGATCGCCGTCGTCTGGACCACCATCACCATCCTGGTGCTGAAGGTTTTCGATATCGTGCTGACCATGACCAACGGCCAATGGAACAGCCAGGTGCTGGCCAATCTGATGTTCGACTGGATGTTCCGCGGCGGCGGCGATTTCGGCCGTGGCGCGACCATCGCCATCATCATCATGATCGCGGTCATTCCGATCATGGTCTGGAACATCCGCCAGGCGAACAAAGAGACGGGAGGACATTGAGATGGCCGTGGCGACCGGAAAGTCCTTTGCCAGCCGTTTCGGCGTCCATATCGCCGTCTTCATCTTCGTCGCGATCTGGACCATCCCGACCCTCGGCATTCTCGTCTCGTCGCTGCGCGACAAGGATCAGATCATCGCCTCGGGCTGGTGGAACTCGTTTGCCAGTTCCACCCAGACGGAAGCGGGCCGGCTGCCACCCGCCTCGGCACAAGTCGAGAAGGACGGCAAGTTCGTCCTCGAGGGCAACATCTTCGGCGACGATGCGGCCCGTGACATCAGCGCCTTCGGCGTCAAGTCGGCGGCGCCGACGCAATATCCCGCCGGCACGACAGCCGATCTCGGCGACGGCGAGACCTTGCAGCTCAACGCCGACGGCAGTTTCGTCATGACCTCAACGAAGGCCTTCGAAGGCGAGCGCGGCCAGCGTGTCTACTACGCCTCGTCGGCGCCACCGAAATTCACCACCGACAATTACGATACGGTGCTGTTTTCGGAAGGCATCGGCCGCTCCTTCATGAATTCGCTGACCGTCACCATTCCGGCGACGGTCATTCCGATCCTGATCGCGGCGTTCGCGGCCTATGCGCTGGCCTGGATGCGCTTTCCCGGCCGGGCGTTGCTCATCGCGGTCATCATCGGGCTCCTGGTCGTGCCGCTGCAAATGTCGCTGATCCCGCTGCTGAAGCTCTACAACGGCGTCGGCAGCTTCTTCGGCGTGCCGTCGAAAACCTATCTCGGCATCTGGCTGGCACATACCGGCTTCGGCCTGCCTTTCGCCATCTATCTCCTGAGAAGCTACATTGCCGGCCTGCCGCGCGAAATCATGGAATCGGCGCGCATCGACGGCGCCAGCGATTTCGAGATCTTCGTCAAGATCGTGCTGCCGCTGTCGTTCCCGGTGCTGGCCTCCTTCGCCATCTTCCAGTTCCTGTGGGTGTGGAACGACCTGCTGGTTGCAATGGTTTTCCTCGGCACCGAGGGCGACCAGATCGTGCTGACCGCCAAGCTCAACGCGTTGCTCGGCTCGCGCGGCGGCGACTGGGAGATCCTGACGACATCGGCTTTCATCACCATCGTCGTGCCGCTGATCGTGTTCTTCTCGCTGCAGCGCTATTTCGTCCGCGGGCTGCTCGCCGGCTCGGTGAAAGGTGGTTGAGATCATGCAATCCGCTGTGAAGGCGACGTTGAGCCCCGACCTCGCTGTCGACCGCGACTGGTGGCGCGGTGCCGTGATCTACCAGATCTATCCGCGCAGCTATCAGGACTCCAACGGCGACGGCATCGGCGACCTCAGGGGCATCATCGGCAGGCTCCCCTATATCGCTGCGCTCGGCGTCGATGCCATCTGGATCTCGCCGTTCTTCAAGTCGCCGATGAAGGATTTCGGCTACGACGTGTCTGACTATTGCGACGTCGATCCGATGTTCGGCACGCTGGCCGATTTCGACGCCCTGACCGCCGAGGCGCACAGGCTCGGGCTCAAGGTGATGATCGACGAGGTGCTGTCGCATACCGCCGATATCCATCCGTGGTTTAGGGAAAGCCGCTCGAGCCGCACCAACCCGAAGGCGGACTGGTATGTCTGGGCCGACGCCAAGCCTGACGGCACGCCACCCAACAACTGGCTGTCGATCTTCGGCGGCTCGGCCTGGCAGTGGGACACCAGCCGCCAGCAATATTACCTGCATAATTTCCTGGCCGAGCAGCCCGATCTCAATTTCCACAGCCGCGCGGTCCAGGATGCGCTGCTCGATGTCACCCGCTTCTGGCTGGAGCGCGGCGTCGACGGCTTCCGCCTCGACACCATCAACTTCTATTTCCACAGCCAGGGCCTGGAGGACAATCCGCCCCTGCCCCCCGAAGAGCGCAACGACCAGACGGCTCCTTCCGTCAATCCGTACAACTATCAGGACCATCTCTACGACAAGAGCCGCCCCGAAAATCTCGGCTTCCTCGAACGCTTCCGCGCGCTGCTCGACGAATATCCGGCGACGGCGGCGGTCGGTGAAGTCGGCGATTCGCAGCGCGGGCTGGAGGTGGTGGCGGCCTATACCGCCGGCGGCAAGCGTGTGCACATGTGCTACTCGTTCGACTTCCTGGCGCCCGAAAAGATCAGCGCGGCCAAGGTGCGTTCGGTGCTGGAAGCCTTCGGCAAGGTCGCCAGCGACGGCTGGTCATGCTGGGCGTTCTCCAACCATGACGTGATGCGCACTGCCTCGCGCTGGGCGGCCGGCGAAGCCGGCCAGACAGCTTATCTCAAGGTGATCTCGGCGCTGCTGATGTCGCTGCGCGG
Organism: Mesorhizobium sp.; assembly: GCF_004962925.1. GTDB lineage: Bacteria > Pseudomonadota > Alphaproteobacteria > Rhizobiales > Rhizobiaceae > Mesorhizobium. The sequence continues at coordinate 8,511 of NZ_SUEO01000228.1, forward strand.
CTCGGTCTGCATCTATCAGGGCGAGGAGCTTGGTCTTGGCGAAGCGGAATTGCAATTTGAGGACCTGCAGGACCCCTACGGCATCCGCTTCTGGCCGGAATTCAAGGGCCGCGACGGCTGCCGCACGCCGATGGTGTGGGATGGCGCCGACAGCAATGGCGGCTTCTCCAAGGCAAAGCCCTGGCTGCCGGTGCCGGCCAAGCATCTTTCGCAAGCGGTCGATGTGCAGCAGGGCGACGACAGCTCGCTGCTGGAACACTACCGGCGCTTTCTTGGCTTCCGCCGTTTGCATCCGGCGCTGGCCAAGGGCGATATCGACTTCATCGAAAGCGAGGGCGATACGGTCGCCTTCACGCGCCGCGAGGGCAACGAGCAGATCGTCTGCGTCTTCAATCTCGGCAGCCGACCGGCAGAAGTCAATCTCGGCGGACGCTCGCTGCAGCCCTTGCCGGGGCACGGGTTTTCGGGACAGACTGACGCCGGTCCTGTCCGCCTCGGCGGCTACGGCGCCTGGTTCGGGCGCATCGACTGAATTTGCAATTCACTGGAGGGAACCCATGGCCGATGTCACGCTAAGGCAAGTGAAGAAATCATACGGCAATCTCAACATTCTCCACGGCATCGACCTCGATATAAAGTCGGGCGAGTTCATCGTCTTCGTCGGCCCTTCGGGTTGCGGCAAGTCGACCTTACTGCGGTCCATCGCCGGGCTTGAGGAAATCACCTCCGGGGAGCTCAAGATCGCCGGCGAGGTGGTCAACGACGTGCCACCGTCGAAGCGGGGCATCGCCATGGTGTTCCAGTCCTATGCGCTCTATCCGCACATGACGGTCTACGACAACATGGCGTTCTCGATGAAGATCGGCAAGGAGAGCAAGGCCGAGATCGACAAGCGGGTGCGCCAGGCGGCGGAAATCCTGCAGCTGACCAAATATCTCGACCGCTTGCCCAAGGCGATGTCGGGCGGCCAGCGCCAGCGCGTCGCCATCGGCCGCGCCATCGTGCGCAACCCTAAGGTCTTCCTGTTCGACGAACCGCTGTCAAACCTCGACGCGGCACTGCGCGTCGCCACCCGCATCGAGATCGCCAAGCTCAAGGAGTCGATGCCCGCTACAACGATGATCTACGTCACCCACGACCAGGTCGAGGCGATGACGCTGGCCGATCGAATCGTCGTGCTCAAGGACGGCCATATCGAGCAGGTCGGCACGCCGATGGAGCTCTACAAGAAACCCGGCAATCTGTTCGTCGCCCAGTTCATCGGCTCGCCGGCCATGAACATCCTGCCGGCGACGATCGACAAATCAGGCAACCCGACCATCGTCAGCCATGTCGGCGGGCGCAAGGCGACGGTGCCAATCGCCACGCCGGCCTCAGTGAAGGGCGCTTCGGTGAGCTTCGGCGTGCGGCCGGAGGATCTGATGATCGCTAGCGGCGCGGATTATCTTTTCGAGGGAACGGTGGATTATGTCGAGCAGCTCGGCGAGGT
>NZ_SUEO01000229.1 GCF_004962925.1 Mesorhizobium sp.
GTCGAGCGCCGACAACGGCTCGTCGAGCAGCAGGAGCTTCGGCTTCGGCGCGATGGCCCGCGCCAGCGCGATACGTTGCTGCTGGCCACCGGAGAGCTGATAGGGATAGCGATCGCCCATCTGCGGCAGCTTGATGAGGTCGAGCATCTCGGCGACGCGCCTGTCGGCATCGGGCTTGGGCATGCCCGCGACCTTCAGTCCGAAGCCGATGTTCTGCGCCACGGTCAGGTTCGGAAACAGCGCGTAGGCCTGGAACACCATGCCGACATTGCGCTGGTTGGGCTTGAGCCGGGTGATATCCTTGCCGGCCACCACGATCTTGCCGGCGCTCGGCTCCTCGAAGCCGGCGACCATGCGCAGCACCGTCGTCTTGCCGCAGCCCGATGGCCCGAGGAAGGAGACGAATTCGCCCGGCTCGACGTCGAGGTTGAAATCCTGGACCACGGTGGTGGGGCCGAAGGATTTTCGCACATGCTGGATGGAGAGGAACGGCTCGGCCATGGCTTTTTTTCTTTCGGTCAGTACTTTTCGATCAGTTTGGCCGGTTCGCCGATCGCGGCGCAAAACGCGACAGGATCTGGATCAGCGACATGCACGCCCAGGTAATGGCGAAGGCGATGATGGCAAGTGCCGCCGGCTCATAGGCGCGATTGGCGCCGATGTTCTGCAGGTAGGGACCGAAGGCCGGCCGATTGAGCAGGCTGGCCATGGTGAATTCGCCGAGGACGATAGCGAAGGTAAGGAAGGCGCCCGACAATACCGCGATCAGCACGTTGGGCAGAATGACGCGGGTGATGATCGTGCCCCAGCCGGCGCCGAGAATCTGCGCCGCTTCCGTCAGCGTGCGCACGTCGATTGTGCGAAGCCCGGTGTCGACGGCGCGGTACATATAGGGCAGCGCCAGCGTCGCATAGCCGATGACCAGCAAGGCGTTGGTGCCCGTGTCGCTCGCCAGGAACGGCAGCGGCGAATTCGATCCGTACATTCTGATGTAGCCGAAGACGATAACGATGGCCGGGATGACCAGCGGCAGCAGCGTGATGAACTCGACGACCGGCCTCAGTTGCGGCAGCCGCAGCCGGATCCAGTAGGCGGTGGGCACGACGATCAGCACGCCGAGGATGATGGTGAAGACGGCGGCAAGCACCGAATAGCCGAAAGTCGCCTGGAAGCGGGGGTCGCCAAGCACGACCTCGTAGGCATCGAAGGAATAGACGCCGCGCCGCATGCGCATCGAGAATTCCACGGTTGCGATCAGCGGAATGAAGAAATAGGCCGCGCCCAGCGCGAAGACGACCCAGGCCCAGAAACGTCCGCTCTTCATTTGAGCCACCTTTCGCTGCGCGTCCGGAACCAGATGTAGAAGACGTTGGCGAGGCCGGTGATGACGATCATGCCGAAGGCAATGGCATAGCCGAGATGCGGGTTGTGCAACACGTCGCCGCGGATCTGGGCGTAGAGCACGATGGGAATGATGTTGAGCGATGAGCCGGTCAGCGCATAGGCGGTGGCGATGGCGCCGAAGGCATTGGCGAACAGCAGGATGACGGTGCCGAGAAAACTCGGCCAGATCACCGGGATGACGACCATGCGCCAGTATTGCGCGGTGGTGGCGCCAAGCGTCGCGGCCGCCTCGCCCCATTCCTTCTTCAGTCCGTCGATCGCCGGTGTGATGATGACCACCATCAGTGGGATCTGGAAATAGACATAGGTCAACGTCAGGCCCCAGAACGACAGGATGTTGAAGCCATGGGCGTAGATGTTGAAGCCGAACACGGTGTTCAGGATCACCGTCGCGAGGCCGAGGCGGCCGAGCGTGGCGAGAAAGGCGAAGGCCAGCGGCACGCCGGCGAAATTCGAAGCCACGCCGGAAAAGGTCAGCGTCGCCGACCGTATCCAGTTCGGCAGGCCGCCGCGCACGATGGCAATGGCAATGGCCAGACCGGCAAATGCGCCGATGAGCGACGAAGCAAGGCTGATCTTGATCGATATCCAGTAGGCGGCAAGGATGCTGGGCAGCTTGCAGTTTCCGTCGACCCAGGAGGTCCAGGAACTATATTGGCACTGCATGTAGTTCGACAGGTTGGGTGGGTCGAAGATACCGACGATGTTGTCGAAGGTGAATGCGCCGGCATCGTTCTGGAACGCGCCGAGCACCAGATAGAGCGTGGGCAGGACCAGGAACATGATGGCGAAGATGAAGAACGGCGCCACGCCCAGCCATTGCGTCGGTAGCCGAAACGCGCGCGCCTCACTGGGAGGCGCCGTCTTCCCGGCAATCGCGTGATCGGCAAGCGAGAGATCGGTCATGCGCCGGCTACCGTCTTATCGCATCGGCCCGAAAATCGAACTCGATTTTCGGAAAGTACGAAGCGAAAATTTTGAGTTCTAGAGCGTACTTTGTGCGTCCAAGTGGACGCACGTCGCTTTAGTGGAATACCGGGCGGCAGTGAAGCCGCCCGGCGGTTTTCAACCTTACTGAACGTTGGCGCCGACGACGGCGTCCCAGTTCTTGGTGACGGCTTCCTTGGCCTTGCCCTGCTCATCGAGCGTCGGGAACACCGCGGCCTCATAGGATGCGGCCGGCGGCAGCTTGGCCATCACGTCCTCCGGGATCTTGCCGTTCTTGGCGAGATCGTTGAAGCGGATCGGGTGGCAATAGCCCTTCAGCCAGCCGATCTGGCCTTCGTCGGAATAGAGATATTCCAGCCAGAGCTTGGCGGCGTTCGGATGCGGCGCGTAGGCGCTGATCGCCTGCACGTAGACACCGGCGACGACACCGGTCTTCGGCACGACGACGTCGACCGGCGGATTGCCTTTCAGCGTGTCGCGGCCGGCAAGCGCATTGTAGTCCCAGTTGATCAGGATCGGTGTCTGACCCTGTGCAAGCGTCGCAGGCTTGCCGATGACCGGCACGAAATTGCCGGCGGCATTGAGCTTCTTGAAGAAGTCGAGGCCGGCAGTACCTGCGGCTTCACCGGCCGCGGCGCCGCTCGAAAGGCCGGCGGCGTAGACCGCCTGGATGGCCTGGTTCGAGGCACGTGGATCACCGGCGAGCGCGACGGCATTGGCATATTCCGGCTTCAGGAGATCAGCCCAATCGGCCGGCACTTCCTTGACCAGATCCTTGTTCACCATCATCGCCAGCACGCCGTAATAGTCGCCGGTCCAGTAGCCTTCGGCATCCTTGGCGCTATCGGGGATCGAATCCCAGGTCGACACCTTGTAGGGCATCAGCAGGCCATCGGCCTTGGCGGTCGGGCCGAACGACAAGCCGACGTCGATGACGTCGGGCGCCTGCGGGCCCTTATTGTCCTTGTTGGCCTTGATCGCCTCGATCTCGTCGCCGGAGCCGGCATCGGGGTTGAGTTCGTTGACCGTGATTTCGGGATATTTCGCCTTGAAGCCATCGATGACAGCGCCATAGCCGCACCAGTCATGCGGCAGCGCGATGGTGGTGAGCTGGGCTTCCGCCTTGGCAGCTGCGACCAGTTCATCCATGGACTGGGCCGACGAGATGGCAGAGGTCGCCATCAGGGCGACGGCCGTAAGGGAAAGCACTTTTCCCGTGAATTTGAACATGTGTTCTCTCCGTTGAACTGACGCCGTTGGACGCCTGCGATGCGGTATCGTTTTCGTGTGACAGCCAGATGAAAGCTTGGTGAAAGCGATGCCTTGCAGTGCGAAAAAGTAAACTCTTTTTAACCGGCTGTAGCAATCGCTCAGCGATTATTTTTCCGGCTAACGAATTTCGGTCTTACCTTTCATCTTTTCCCCTTTCTTTGCCCTCAATTTTCCAGATCAATTTTCGGCGCGAAAGCCGTCTCAGACGGTGCCGGCGATGGCGTTTTCGAGCAGCGTCAGCGCCGCCTTCCTCGTCAGCTTGACCGGATTGCCGCCGGCGGTCGGGTCGACCACCGCCATGTCGGCGATCAGGCCCTTGCGCTTCTTGTCCATGTCGAGTCCCTTGATCAGGCCCGGCAGCGCATGCGGCACCTTCAGCTCCTTGCGCAGTTTGATGACAGCCTTGGCGAAACCGTCGAAGCCGCCCTTGATGCCGCAATAGGCGGCGAGCCGGGCGATGCGCACCTCGATGGCGTCGCGGTTGAAGGCCAGCACATAAGGCATGAACACGGCGTTGGTCATCCCGTGATGGGTGTCGTAGAGCGCGCCGATCGGATGCGACAGCGAGTGGATGGCGCCCAGCCCTTTCTGGAAGGCGGCGGCGCCCATCGCGGCCGCACTCATCATATGGGCGCGGGCGACGAGATCCTTGCCGTTGGCATAGGCCTTCGGCAGGTTTTCGAAGACGAGCCGCACGCCTTCGACCGCGATGCCATCGGCCATCGGGTGATAGCCCGGCGCGCAATAGGCTTCGAGGCAGTGAGCGAGCGCGTCCATGCCGGTTCCGGCGGTGATAAAGCCCGGCATGCCGACCGATAGTTCCGGATCGGCGATGACGATGGCCGGCAAAAGTTTCGGATGGAAGATGACCTTCTTGGTGTGGGTCGCCTCATTGGTGATGACGCCGGCGCGGCCGACCTCCGAGCCGGTGCCGGCCGTCGTCGGCACGGCGATGATCGGCGCGATCGCGTCGGAATTGGCGCGCGTCCACCAGTCGCCGACATCTTCGAAATCCCAGACCGGCCTGACCTGGCCGGCCTGGAAGGCGATCAGCTTGCCGAGGTCGAGCGCCGAGCCGCCGCCGAAGGCGATGACGCCGTCATGCTTGCCCTTCTTGAACACGGCAATGCCGGCGGTCAGGTTGGAGTCAACCGGGTTAGGCTTCACCTCGGAAAACACGCCATAGGGTACCTTGGCGTCGTCGAGGATCTTCAACGTCGAGGCGACCACCGGAAGTTTGGCCAGCCCCGGATCGGTGACGAAGAGCGGCCGCTTGATGCCGGTAGCATCAAGCACTTCAGGCAATTCCTTGATGCGCCCCGCGCCGAATCGAACGGTTGTCGGGTAGTTCCATTTGGATATCAATTTGGACATTTTTGTCTTTCGAAAAATCAGATGGCTTCACGCAGATGATATGATTTCGGCCTCGTCAGATTGTCGTAGCCGATGGCTGACAGCGCCGCGCCCTTGCCGGTGTCCTTGACGCCGGTCCAGACCAGCGCCGGATCGAGATAGTCGCAGCGGTTCATGAACACGGTGCCGGTCTCGACGCGGTCGCCGATCGCCACCGCATGCTCGGTGTCGCGCGTCCAGATCGAGGCCGTCAGCCCGTAGGGGCTGTCGTTCATCAGAGCGATCGCCTCCTCGTCGTTGCGCACCTTCATGATGCCGACGATCGGCCCAAAGCTTTCCTCGCGCATGACGCTCATCTGATGATCGACTTCGGTCAGCACCTCCGGCGCCAGATAGGGCGAGCCTGGCTCGTCGTTAGCAACCTTCATGTTGATGAGCGCCTTGGCACCCTTGCGAAGCGCCTCTGCCTTCTGCTCGCGGATCAGGTCGGCGAAGCGCGCCTGTGCCATCGGCCCCATCGTCGTCGCCTGGTCGAGCGGGTTGCCAACGACGTAGTTCTTGGTTTCGGCGATGAAGCCTTCGACGAATTCGTCATAGACCTTCTCGTGGACATAGACGCGCTCGATGCCGCAGCAGCATTGGCCGGAATTGTAGAAGGCGCCGTCGACCAAATTGGCGACGGCATGGTCCATCTTGGCATCGGCCAGGACATAGGCCGGGTCCTTGCCACCAAGCTCGAGGCCGAGCGTCATGAATGTGCCCGCAGCGGCCTTCTCGATGGCGCGGCCACCGGCAACCGAGCCGGTGAAATTGACATGATCGATCTTGCCCGAGCCGAGCAGTCTTTCGGTCTGGGCGTGGTTCATGACGAGGTTCTGGAACAGGCCCTTTGGCAGGCCTGCCTTCTCGAACGCCTGTTGAAAGCGTTCGCCGACCAGCAGCGTCTGCGCCGCGTGCTTGAGGATCACGGCACTGCCGGCCATCAGCGCCGGCACGATCGTGTTGACGGCGGTGAGATAGGGATAGTTCCACGGCGCGATCACCATGACGACGCCGAGCGGCACCTTCTTCACATAGCGGCGAAACCCGTCCTTCGGATTGGAGGCTATCACTGGCTTGAGTGCTGCTTCGGCGATCTCGACCATGTAGTTGGTGCGTTCCTTGACGCCGCCGAACTCGCCGCCATAGCGCACCGGACGACCCATCTGCCAGGCGATCTCCGGCACGATCTCGTCGGTCATGGCGACCAGCGCTTCCAACATGGCAAGCATGTACTTGCCGCGCTCGACGACCGGCGTCTCAGCCCATTTCTCCTGCGCCGCCTTGGCACGCTCGACCGCGGCATTGATCGCCTGATCCGTGGCGATTGGCCGCTCGGCATAGACCGAACCATCGACGGGGGATTTTATCTTGACCGTTTCGGTCATTCCTTGAGTCCTCGCAGTTTATGACAATCTCGGCTTTGAGCTATCCGCCCCTCCGCACCGAAGGCTGAACGGCAGCGCTGGCGTAGTTTAGTACCGCTCGAACCCCCTGTGCAGTTCCCAGTCCGTAATCCGGCGGTCGTATTCGAATTGCTCCCAGCGCGCCGTATGCACGTAATGTTCGAGCACGCCGTCGCCGAACGCCTGCTTCAGCATCTCCGATTTCGCCAGTGTCTCGGTGGCATCGCGCAGGGTCTTTGGAATTTCCGGTAGCTGCGAGGCCTGATAGGCGTCGCCGACGAAGGGCTTTTGCAATTCGAGCTTTTCGTCGATGCCGGCAAGCCCGGCCGCGATCAACGCAGCGAAGGCGAGATAAGGGTTCAGATCGGCGCCGCCGATGCGGCATTCCATCCGGATGCCCTTGGTGCCCTCGCCGCACAGACGGAAGCCGGCGGTGCGGTTGTCCTCGCTCCACATGATCTTGGTCGGCGCGAAGGTGCCGGCCTGGAAGCGCTTGTAGGAATTGATATAGGGCGCCAGGAACCAGGTGAATTCCTTGGCGTATTTGAGCTGGCCGGCCGCCCATTGCTGACCGAGCGTCGACAGCGTCCATTCAGCATTCTTGTCGTAGAAAAGCGGCGCCTTGCCGTCGGCGCTCCACAGCGAATTGTGGATGTGGCTGGAATTGCCGGCCAGCCCATAATTGTACTTGGCCATGAACGAAATCGCCTTGCCTTCGGACTCGGCGATTTCCTTGGCGCCGTTCTTCAGGATGACATGGCGGTCGGCCATGTCGAGCGCCTCGGCATAGCGGACATTGATTTCTTCCTGGCCCGGACCCCACTCGCCCTTGGAATTCTCGATCGGAATGCCGGCTGCTTCCATCTCGTTGCGCAGCCGGCGCATGACGCCTTCTTCCTTGGTGGTGATGCCGATCTGGTAGTCGCCGATATAGGGCGAGGCGGTGTCGAGGCCTTGCCAGTGCTTCTTGCGGGCGGAATCGTAGGTCTCGCTGAACAGATAGAATTCGAGCTCGGAGGCGAAATAGCCGATATAGCCGCGCTCGCTCAGCCGCTTGACTTGCTTCTTCAGGATGGCGCGCGGCGAATGCGGCAGGTCGTCATGGGTATGGTGGTCAAGCACATCGCAGATCACCAGCGCCGTCTTTTCCAGCCATGGAATGCGCCGCAGCGTCGCCAGGTCCGGCTTCATGACGAAGTCGCCGTAACCCTTCTGCCAACTCGCCGCCTTGTAGCCTGGCACCGGTTCCATATCGATGTCGGCGGCCAAGAGATAGTTGCAGCCATGCGTCTCGTCATGGGCGGACTCGACGAAATACTGTGCCAGGAACCGCTTTCCCGCCAACCGGCCCTGCATGTCGACGATGCAGGCAAGCACCGTGTCGACCTCACCGCTGGAGACCGCCTTCTTCAACTGATCGAACGAGAAATTTCCGGCCATTCCTTTGGCACTCCAGTGCTTGTCGTTTTGGGCTTGTCACTTCGAAGATGTGGAACGCCATGGCCGGCGAGGCGCCGGCCATGGCATGGAGAGGTGTCAGGCGCCGGCTTCGCCGACGGCCACCTCGGCCGCCCTGATCGCCGCCTGGCGCTTGGCAATCTGGTCGCCGATCGGCGGGCCCTTGAAGCGGCGGTTCTCGAAGCCGAACCAAAGCACGGCGGTGAGCACGATGAAGCCCAGGGTGATATAGAGCACCTTGTCGTTTGGCGGCTGGATGGCGATGTAGAAGATGATCACCATGCCGATGACCGACAGGATGCAAAACAGCTTGAACAGGCCGGCGCCCAGATTCCACGGGCCGGGATTCGGCCATTTCTCCGTTCCGAAAGCCAACATGCCGAGCACGATCGGAATGATGAAGGACAGGAACAGGAACACCAATGTCGAATTGACGACGATGGTATAGATGTTCGTGCCACCGATCGAAATGAACTGGGCAAGAAAGACATAGATGATCTCGAGGACCGCAGCCGTCCAAATCGCATTGACCGGCGTGCGCCAAGCCGGGCTCACCTTGGCTAGCGAGGCCGAGCCGACCGGCATGCCACCGTCGCGCGAGAAGGCGAAAAGCATGCGCGAGGCAGAGGTGACCGTTGCGAGACCGCAGAGGAACTGCGCGATCAGGATGGCCAGATAGAGCAGCGTCTTCAACCACGACGGCAAGATCGCGTCCATGGTCGCGAAGAACACGCCCCAGCCCTGCTTGGCGCCGGCCGCCAGATCCGGGATCGCCAATACGATCGCGCATAGCATCACCCAGCCGATCAGCGATGACCAGAGCACAGACGAAACGATCGCCCGCGGAACCGAGTGCGCTGCCTTCAACGTCTCTTCCGAAGTATGCGCCGACGCGTCATAGCCAGTAATGGTGTAAACCGGCAGTAGCAGGCAGAGCAGGAAGAGATACCCCATGGACTCGGACTGCGGGAAAACGCCACCGCCCGCATCACCCGAATAGTTCGTGAACGTCCACAACCGCGTGATGTCGATCGCTGGAGCAAACATCAGGCAAGCGACGATCAGCACGGCTGTCGTTGCCAGGATCAGGAAGCCGGAGGCGTCTGTCAGCATAGCCGTCAACTTGATGCCGAAATGGTTGAGCAGCGCCTGCAACACGGTGATGAAGGCGACAAACCCGACGATCTCGCCAGGTGTACCAGTCAGGCCAAAGGCTCCGCCGAAAGTGCCGACGAAGAAGAAAGCGGTGCCGATGTTGATCGCGCCGAGCACAGTGATCAGGCCGAGCAGGTTGAGCCATGCGGTGAGCCAGCCAGTGAAACGGTTCCCTAGAATGGATGCCCAATGATAGAGGCCGCCTGCGGTCGGAAATGCAGAGGCGATCTGGGCCATGGCGAGCGCGAAGAATCCCGAAACCATGCACCCGACGATCCAGCCGACACCAGCCCCCGCGCCACCGATCGACGATGTCGCTTGCGCGAAGGAATTGATGCCACCCGACAGGATGCAGATGATCGAGAACGAGATCGCGAAATTCGAGAAGCGGCTCATGCTTCGCGATAGTTCCTGGGCATAGCCCATGCCGTGGAGAACATTAAGGTCCTCCTTCTTGTCGACTTCAGTGTAGTCTTGCGCTGACATTTTTTGTCCCCTTCTGTTTTTTAGCTGGCCGATTGTACTGACTTTCCCACTGCACTTGGTCGAAAGCCCATGGTCGCCTCGGGCTCCAGATCCAGAAAAATACCCGTGAGCAGATCCGCCCATTTCCGCTGCCCGGCTTGGTCGGATATCTCGTCGTTGCGGATTTCGATCATCGCGCAGGCTAGCTCCCGCGGGCGCGCGTGGCGCTCCAGCGTGAAATAAACGCGGTCGGCCGGCGAATAGGGTTCGTTGACGCCGACCGTGACGCCGGCGAGCCGCTGCAGCGCGGCGATAAGCGGCGCTGCCAGCCGGCGATCCTCGTCATGGATGACGCCGATATGCCAGGGCCGGTTCATACCCTTGTAGACCGGGGTGAAGGAATGGATTGAAACCAGCCGCGTCTCGAGCCCGCGCGCCAGCCTTTTGTCAATGATGCTGGCGACCGCGTCATGGAAGGGTTGCCAGGAC